>JAGOHK010000077.1:2747-23660 GCA_017996175.1 Leptospiraceae bacterium | reverse complement strand
CGAGGGGGAAATCCTTCCTCTATATAACAAAAATCAATTCCGACTAAGTATTTTCTTGCTAAATCATTTTCTATGAGTAATTCTTTTAACCATTCATATTGCAGAAAAAAATTTCCATCACGATGAAGAGAAACAACAGCCTTGGCTTGCATTTTCCCTTTAGGTAATTTTTCACCTTCTGCCAGACCTTCACAAGTAGCAATGGTTTTAGAAAAATAAACTTCTTTGGTTGCGTTGGGCGCGTACATGATTCGATATTCTCCAAAGTTTACACCTTGGTCTGCCTGCTCGGATACTATTTGTTTTGCGACAAAGAAAATTTCTTCTTCATCAAATTTAGAAAGAGCAATGATTAAATTGAACTTGGATTGGAATTCAATAAATGGAGCAGGCTTTTTAAAGTAATACAGGTTTTTAAATCGCGCTAAATCACTGTAATCCTGAAAAAAACTTTCTGTTCGAATCTCTTCTCCAAATAGTTTTTTATGTAGCTCTGTAAATAATTTCCACCTTGGATTCGGATTTCGTTTTCCAATTTCAAAAAGAGTTTCCGCAGAAATAGAACCGTACAAGTGATTATGTAAATCAAAAAACTCCATACTTTTTATGAGTAAATAGGATTACTTGAAACGTAAAGTATATTTTAATGCGACTTTGTTAAGTCGCATTAAAACCTTTTAAAAATGATTAACTCACCTTACACAAGGTGAGCCCAGCGTCCGCGTGAGGGTTGCACCTAGCGGTGGGCATGACGGCGCAGGCTATTGATTCTATTTGTTTATTAGCATTTTCTAATATTCTTAAAACCATTTTCTGTTCCTGAAATTATCAATTTTGCGTAAGGTCAGTGATTAATTTTTTATTTCAAAAAAAAGTAAGTTTCGCAACTTGACAAAGTCGCATTAATTTATTCACAATGATAAGATATCTTAGAAGTATGACAATGAGGAAGGCTAAAGGTGAATTTCAAATTTATTCCTTTTCTATTAGTAATCATTTTTTCCCAAATTGCAAACTGCGAGAGCAAAAGTTCTGATGACGAAGAAAGCAAGAGGGCGACGCTTGGTTTTATCCTGAATAGTGCTGGCTCGAATACGATTGTTTGTTCCGATCCGGCTCCAGCTTTTTCGACACTCGCAACAGCCGGTGCATCCAGTAGCTGTGGTCGCTCTGGTTGCCATGATGTTGCGAGATCAAATAACGGGCAGCTAAATATCAGTGACCGCACTAGCGTATTAACGAAAGTAACCGCAGGAAGTCCAAACGGGAATTTATTATTTCAAGTAGTAAATGGGGGAATAATGCAACAATACAGTAACTTTCAAATTAAATCCGCTATTTACTGCTGGATACAAGGAGGAGCGAAGCCATGAAAAATATTTTTATATTCTTAGTTTGTATTTTTACATTTCAACTTTTTGCAATCGAAATCAAGGAAGAGCATTTAACTGTAACCTCAGGAAAAATTATTTTTCGAAGTGAAGCACCGCAAGAAACAATCAAGGGTGTTGGAAATAAAATTGCAGGAGAAGTTTTTTTAAAAGAAAATAAAGTCAAAATTTTTATTGATTTAACTGATTGGAAAACGAATAACCGATTGCAAACTACCCATCTTCACGAAAATTATTTGGAGACAGAAAAATTTCCCCAAGCCATTTTCGATGGAATGATCCAAAGTTATGATTCTGATACAGGCGATGTTTCTGTTCTCGGTTCCATTACACTCCATGGGAAAACAAAAAAAGATGTAAGTATCAAAGGGAAAGTATCCGCGAGTGATACAGGCTACTCGCTCTTATGCGAATTTCCAATTCATTTAAAAGACTATGCAATCGAAGTTCCGAAATTACTAATTCTGAAAGTAAGTGAAGTTGTGAAGTTAGATGTAAAATTAGAACTAAAGCAAGGTAAATAATTGGGCGTTGTGTTGATTCGACTACCCTCACCAATCGGACAATATTGCGTTGTAAATGAAGGTGCGGAAACGTTTCCGCACTTTCATTTACAATCGAGGTAAAAAATGAAAGAATTAAAAATTATATGCGTCTTATTAGTATTATCCTTTCAATCAGTAATATCACAATCCTATACAAAATCTAGTTTTATGGGCTCGAGTCTAATTCATATCCCAACCACAGAGGATCTAGGTAAGGATAATTTGGATTTTAGATTCAATCATCGATTTGGAAACGCAAAGTCTACCTCTGATGAATTTTTAGGATTAGATGGAGGAGCTAATACTCAGTTGTCTCTGGACTATGGATTTACAGATAAATGGAGTGCCGGAATTGCCAGAACTTCCACTTACAAAACTTACGAAGCAAGAACGAAATACAAAATTTTAAACCAGGATGATTTCATGCCAATCAGTTTAAGTTTTTTTGGAGTATTCGGTCAAGAGACAACCAAACAAATAATAAAATACGACAATTATATCAATCTTCCTTCCGTAGGAAGTTACATACCATTACCCGCATTGGCAGCATCGCAGGTCGATAATTATTTTTCGCAGGAGCTAAACTCCTACACACTTACACAAGCGGATAAGAGAAGTTACCTAGCTTCTTTTTTAATTTCACGAAGATTCAGTGATCGAATTTCATTCCAAATTTCTCCAATGTACGTTCACCGTAACTTCGTAAAAAGTCAGCTTGGAAATGATCGAATAGGCATTGACATAGGCGGAAGACTAAAGTTAACCAAACGAATTGATTTTATATTTGAAGTAATTTTTACTCCTAAAAGAGATTACAAGGGAGAAAGGTATTCTACTGAAGATAGAAATACAGAATATGCAGGAACGAACACTATGACAGGTGATGAAATTAATAAATTGTTACAAAGCACACCGCAAAATATTGGTTATGCTGTGGTTACAAATATTATTTTAGATAAACCTGTTTCTTATTATTACACACCATTTAGCTTAGGACTTGATATTGAAACAGGTGGACATATTTTTCAATTATTTATTACTAACAATCGAACAATCGCACATACACAACTTTTGCGAGGGGCAGATTTTGATTATGCGAAGCGAGATTGGACTGTCGGTTTTAATATACATAGGTATTTTTCCTTTGCAAAGGACGTGGAATAATTTTGATAAATATATTTAAATCCAAACTCAATATCCATATTCTAGAACTTTCGTTACCAGTTTTTTTTGGAATGTTAAGTCATACCTTAATTCAAGTAAGCGACACTGTCATGGTAGGGAAACTTGGCTCTGAAGCAATGGCATCCGCCGGTCTAGGAGGGATTGCCTACTTTACCATTCTTTCTTTTTTAATGAATGGCTCTGTTGGTGTACAGATATTAACCGCTAGAAGATTTGGTGAGGGGAATGAAATTGAAATTGGTAAGATTGGAATTTCTGTTCTTTATTTTTCCATTTTCGGTGGTTTAATTTTATCGCTTTTGGGATTTTTTCTATCTGGTTGGGTAATTGAATTAATTTCCGATGATCCGACCATCATTTCGAAAGCATCTTCCTATCTCGCCTATCGTTTTTTAGGAACTATTTTTTTCTTTCCTGTATTCGCAGTAAGAGGTTTTATGGATGGATTAGGATACACATACGTTGGAATGATTGCTGCTTTTAGTTCTACGTTTTCGAATATTTTTATGAATTGGGTTTTGATTTACGGCAACTTAGGATTTACCGCTCTAGGCGTAGACGGGGCAGCAATTGCATCCGCTCTTTCCGGTTTACCGGCAATGTTGATTCTCCTTCTATTTTTCTTTAAGAAAAATATTCGCTATTATTTAAGAAAATCGCATTACCAATTTGATCTTTCCATTTTGAAAACTGCAAATTCGATTGGTTTACCTTCTGCTATTGATGGTTCCCTTACCAATATTGCATTTATGGTATTTAATAAATTTGCAGGTTTAATAGGAATAGATGCATTAGCCGCATTTCAAATCATCATTAGTATTATAAGTCTTTCGTTTATGCCCGGATTTGCATTTGGTGTTGCGGCTACTACCATACTCGGTCAAGCGATGGGCGCCGGTAAATTCCAGTTGGCAAAGTTAGGAACATTTCGTTCAGCGCGATTTTCTGCCATCCTAATGGGAATAATGGGTATTTTGTTCATTCTGTTCGGAAAGGAAATTATCAATTTATTTTCTTCTGAAGCTTCTGTTTTAAAAGAAACCTATCCAGCTCTAATTGTAATTTCTTTAGTGCAAGTAGGAGATGCTTATCACATGGTCTTTGGTTCAGCCCTTAGAAGTGCAGGACTTGTAGTATGGGTTTTAAAAATATATGCTGTTATTTCCTATATAATAATGCTTCCTACTGCATACGCCCTTGGGGTTTACTTTCAATTAGGCTCACTTGGACTTTGGTCTGCTATCTCCATCTGGTTAGTTTGCCTTTCGATTATATTCGTTTGGAAATTTAACCAGGGAGATTGGAAGATACATAAAATTTAAGTTTACTTCTTTTGTTGTTTATTTTTATCTAGAATTTTTTCCATTTCTTCTTCGCTCACTGGAACTTTTACTATTTCGTTTCCATCTTTACGAACTTGTTCTAAGTCAACCACTGCACCGCTTAAGAGTGATTTGGCTTTACCGGAAGAATCTTTAACAGCGTAAACTACCCATTTGCCGCCTTCGAGTGATAATACGAGATAAGAAAAATCACTAACAGCAAGAATAGTATGAGCAGATAGTTGAGCTGTCATTTCATAACTGAGTACAACTCCAGATTGTAAAGTAATCCCAATCGGAACACCAATTGCTTTTCCTACTCTATAGACTCCATGCCCTACTGCGACTCCCAAACTTGCGCTAGTCCCAGCAGCAATGACACTACCAGCGGCTACTTTAGAACTACCGTAAGTTACAACTTGCATTGTACCAGACGCAGCAGATACCGTTGTCCCAGTAGCAGTTCCAGCGACGGCGACTCCCCCACCTAAAACAGCCTGACTTGTTGCAACTCCCGCGAGACTTAAATTAGCGAGCACATAAGTTCCAGCACCTTCTGTTACAACTCCAAGTCCTTTCGTGGTTTTTGCTGTAACGAATAATCCTGTGTTGGCGCTAGTTCTTGCCGATACATCCGCGGCATTATAGGCTTCTGACGCAAGAAATTTTCCACTTCCAATGAGAGCGGCTAATCCTAATTGTGCGGTAGGAGCAACTAAGTAAATTACACCCTTAGTTCCAACAGTAACTACTTCAACCATAACCTGTCCTACACTATAACCCGATACTGTCACAAACATAACCGGATACACTACAGCGTTTACTGCAACGTAACCTACAGAAATTGCACCTAACTGCACTAAGGGTTTTAAAAGTGCATCATAAAAAATTCCCTTCGTGACACGAGAAAATGATTTTAGGATAGCAAAAGACAAACCTGCTCCATCAACTACCCTTTCAAAATCTTGTCCTGACTTTGAGAATTCTTTAGAAGTATCCGAGCCCCATTCAAAAACAACTTCCTTTAGTCCTTTGGTTAAACCCTCATTACCCTCAGAAAGTAATTTATTAATTCCACTAAATCCATCTCTAAATGTTTTTGTAGATATTTCAGAGTCGTCCAAAGTTTTTGCTAAATAATCGTCTAAATTTGTGTATCCGATTACGAATGAGTTTGCGCCATCTCTAAATTCCTTTTTATATTCTTTTGCTCTTTCAGAAAATTCAGGGGAAGAAGAATTGGGAAAATCTTTTTCGGTCAATTCATCTGCCCATTTATCCATCCTCGTCCTCAGCGCCTTTGAACTCTGAACAACTTCGTCGTGCGTTTGCATTCCTTTGCTAAATGAATTTCCAATAATTCCATAGGATTTTGCAAGAGATACCGATATAATATAAATTCCACCCTGTGTCCCTGAATCATAGATGTATTTGTTGATTTCATTTCCCTTGTCTGAAACTTTCCCGGCAGTCTTCAAAGAAATTTCAGTTCCTTCTTTTAAAATATAAACTGATTCCCCAGCTTTTTTTACATTCTCGGAAAATGCTTGTTTGGCGAGACCAACCCTTTGTCCATAGATAAAGATTTCAGCTTCTGCAAAAGGAGGAATTAATTTAATAGAAGATCCTTTCACCTCAAATGCACCATTATTATAAAGAGATTTATGTCCTTCCTTGATTAACTTCTTCGAATTTTTTAGCGGGTCATCAGGATCTTGCGTTGAGGCACAGCCTAACAGCAATAATGCGATGAAAATTTTCTTCAATAATTTCATTCTTATTTTTTCTCCTTTTCTCTCTTTAATTCTTCTTCACGGCTTTGGATTTCTTTTTCTAAAACTTTTTTCACAATCGTTTGATCATCAGTTAGAATTTCAACTTTCCCTTTTTTTCTTGCCTCTTCTAAATCAACCACAGTACCCACTGGAAGATTCTCAAAACCTTTGTAATTTCCCTTTACGCTTGCAATTACTAACCTAGGTCCATCCCAAGCTAAAAAAATTGTAGCATCTGGAACGGTTAATAACAAATGTGTCGGGATAACGGTTAATGCTGCGTAACTCAAAACAATACCCGATTTTAACCCGTAAAATACACTCTCTGCGGTACCTTTTGAAAAATCGTAAATCATACCTGTGGCTGTTGCGCCTGATTCATAAGCGGCTCCTACTACTGCACCAGTTGCCCGCGTAGATTCAACGCCAGTTACTGTGGCTACTTGGTTGAATGCGCCAACAACAGTTCCACCTACAATCGTCGGAGCAGTAGCACTCGCGGAAAGTATTCCCATAGAACTTAAAAAACCTGCCTCCATCGTAGGGCTAACAACTCTATACCCCATCTTTACTGGATAATAGATAACAAGTCCGGTTGTGACTATCGTCTGACTTAAAAAAGTAGCAGTATAGGCAACCGGAACCGCTACCCCATTGATTAATACGACTTTACCGGAACCCACAACAGTAGTAGTTACAGGGGCAAATGCTAATTCTTTTACCGCAACTGTATAACCCTGAAAAATATCCCATAGAGCAACTAACGTATTGGGACGAGTTCCTGATTCGTCGTATTCCTTTGCGTATTCATTCACTGCTCTCTTATACGCACCAGACCATGCGTTAGAAATCTCGGTCCCATTTTTTTTGGAAACATCGGCGAACATTTCAGTGATCGAACCATAATTTTGAATTCTATCTTTATTAAATTGTTTTATTGTAGAGGAAATTTCTTCTCGATCTTTCTTTTCAATTTCTCCTAAACTTATATATCCCATCACGAATGAATGTCCCGAGTCCTTGAAAAATTCTCCCGACTGTTCCAACTCCCATTTAGCTAAATCAAATGTACCACTGTAAATGCTTTTGCTAAATTCCTGAAGTGCCTTCTCTTCCTCTTTCCCAAAACTTCGCACCTTTTTCATCCTTTCTCCCAAACTCCCCGGATAATCTTCCGCTCTTTTTTTCAAAGAAACAAAAAGCATCGCCTTAGCTGTTTGAAATGACATTGCACCATTTTCTAAAACTACCTTCGTAGATTTTTTAGAAGATGGAATAATATACCAACCCTTCTCATGAATATTTTTCCGTTCTCCTAATGCGTTAGCCGTCAAAGGAGCAATCTTTTCAAAATTTTGCGGTTTGACATTATCCCCAACGACATCTTCCCCTATTACTTTTTTTTTGGTTTCGCTAGAACAATTCCAAAGAACCAAGAACAAAGATACATATAATAATTTTTTACATAAATCCATACCGTTTCATCCTCTCCTATACCCACTCATCTTATATTTTCAAAGATGGGAAATAATTCCAATTCCACTTTCTAAAATATTTTCACGCATTATACAAATAACATCATATATTAAAAAATATAGATTCATTAGAAAAAATGAACTGCCTAATTTTCATTCGGATTTTTTTTTGGCATATACATCACATCTAAATGGAAGAAATTAATATCAAATAAATTTTACAAGTAGTAAAATATTTAATCAAAATTCAAAAAGAATATATTTTTTTTAAATTTTCCCGCACCATATTCCATTTCTAAACCTATACTATATATGCTAAGCTTTAAAAAATCCAATTCCTTCAAAATAGCCGAACTCAGAGAAAAAGATAAATCCACATCCACCCTCCTGGTCCCCGCTCATCTAATCGATGGATTAAAATTAAAAAAATCCGAACACGGTCTTAAAATCTCCGCCTACCTCAAAAACTTACTCAAATTGTATAAAATTTTCACACACTCCGGTATGATCCCCCCACCTAGAAAAATTAAAACCGAATTCCAAGATGCTGGTCTCGATCTTAAAAGAATATCCTTCCGACCAAATAACGATGACTGGCTCGAACTAGGAGAACTCGCTTTAGCATTCGGAAAATCTCGCTGTTATGTGTTCACCTTTCTACTTGAACTTGACCTTTTAGGTGTTTTGAATATTCTTTACGAGTCAGGATTAGATCGAGCAGTTCCGACAAAAAATGGTCTACTTCTAAAAGTATCTTGTTCATTAAGACGAATTTCTGAGGACTTTGCACGAAGTTATTACGTTCGGGTATAGCAAGAAACCGAAAAAAAAGAAATAAAGCAAAATCTGGACAATCTACAAAAAATTTTGTGAGCGAAGCTATGCTTGAAGGAATTCCGCATAATAGCGATTATCCATAGTTTCAAAAAATAATCTTTTCGATATTGGTAACTTGACCATCTGAGATTTCCAGAAATACATTTTTAGTTTTTTGCAATATTGAGTCTCTCCCAAATCGAAAGGATTGAGATTCTACAATTTTTTTGTATGTTTTGTTTAGTTGCATACTTCGTTCGAATGGTGGATTAGTTAAAAAGCTAATATCCAATTTTAATTTTTCGAAGCTTTGTGGATTTTTTTTTCCATCTTTACTAAAGAAAAGATTTTTAATTTCTTCATTTCCTCTAAATTCATCTCCAGCATGATTATTTTCTAAGTAAAAGGAATATTCTCGTTGTTCCCCAAAATTTTGGTAAGATACAATCCTGTCTGGTAAACCAGAAATACTTTTCGCAGACCAATGCCCCCATCCAAAGGTTACGCCTGATTTGTCGCTTCCTTCTAGTTTACGTATAAAGGAAAAGTTTCCATCGGCTAATACTCCTAAGCTACTATGGCAACCCATACAAAATAAAGTTTCTTCGTTTGTCTGCGGACGGAGATTTCCGTTTTTATCCTCTATAAAACCTGAATAAGCCCATCCGGTTTTATTTTCAAAGCCATGCTCAAAGTCTCCATAAAATCCCTCTGGAGTTTTTTCTGTTCTGAATCGCATATCTTTTAACTCTCGTGAAATTTTGTCTTTCAATTCAGAATAATTGTACCATTCTTTTTTTACTGCATACCGTAGTTCTTTCATTCTATTTGAGAGCATAACGGTATTATCCTCATTTTTCCAATCTAAATATCGAACAGAGTGCAAAAATTCAGTTCCGATAGGAAAAAGTCCACCTGCTAGAAAAATTTCTTTAGTGGTTTGGTAATGCTCTGCAAGTCCAACATAATAAATTTGTTTTTTAGGCCAATTGTATACAAATTGAGTGGCTTTTTCTATTTTTCCATTTCCATCTAAATCTATTCCTGCGACAGATTCATTAATTAATTCAGTCGAAATTGTTCTTTGTTTTATGATTGCTTCCAGAATAGAAAGATTCGTTTTGTAAATTTCTAAGTTAAATTTTCCAGTCCTATCTGCTCGAAACGGAAAAGGCAATCTAATTAATACATCATCTGTTGATCCATTTGTAGCCCAAAAAGTTCCCATGAAAGGATAATACCGATATGCCCTCCAGCCTGTAAATTCTCCTGTTTTTGGATTCTTATCAAAACCTTCTTCGTCAAAATGAAAATAACAATCAGGTACGTAACCTTCCCAGCCTTTAGGTAGGTTTTTGGCTAAATGGATTTCTCCAGTCTGATTTTTATAATTATCTTCTTGGATATACTTTTGGATTTCTAAATCAGAAATAGAATTTATCGTCTGTGCGGAAAAAAGATTCTTCCATGGGTTCCTCTTAGCCAGTCGAGGAAAATCATAATGAGTTTGTAAGTCGGAATCATTAACAAAATTCGGCTTTACTCCTACCGTATGACAAGTGTAACACGGATTAGCTACAAAGTCTGCCTTGTCGGATGTTTTCGTATAACACATTGGTGGTATGTAGGCAGTTGAATTTTTAATAAGCGTATAATCAATATTATTCTCTTTTTCAATTTTTTGAATATACGATTTTGTCTCTCCGATTTGAACTGAATCTCTATTTACTGGTTTATATAAATACTCCGCGTATTTGGGTAGAGGTGCCGGTTTACAAAGTATAACAAATAGAAATAAAGAGCAATATATCAATTTCATCTAAAACGTTTTAGTGTAACCTATGCTAAACCAAAAAAGATTTCTTTGTATTTTCTGCAGAGTAAGTTTTTCTTTTAGATATATATTAGCTGGATCGTTTGATTTATTAAAAATTTGATCAATATAATCAAATACATATTGCCTATCTGCTCCATGCACTTTAGATGGGTCAACAATCATTCCATCATTATTAGTTCGATTTGACATTCCGCCTACCGCACCAAAATAATAATCTGAATCGTACAAATATAAATTAGGTCGATGAACATGAGTTGTTTTTATAAAAAAAGCATCAAAATTGAACTTAAGAGCCGATGTAATATCCTGAATTCCATTTCGACTTTCTATATTATTATTAGAAAATGTATAACCTATATTAGTACTCGGTGTTATTCTAAAAAATTGTCCTTCAAAAAACTCATGGCTTAACGTCAGCGATAAATAGTTCTTACCCACTAGCGCGCCTGAGTTTTCTCCTGATACCTGAGTATAATACGACAAAGTAGGATTAGCCTCTCGAAGAAATGGCATTTTCCAGAAAATATAATATTCTTGCCAAGCCATCCTAGATGGTTTTGGTCTCGAAAGATTATATGGATCTACCACAGTATTGCTATAAGATTTATGAAATGTATTGTAAAACCAAGTTCCAACAGTAAAAGTTCCCCAGCCAGATTTATCAAAAGCGTAATAAAATGCAGTAAATAATCCGTCCGAATTTTTCATTCCATTATTCTCTTTGTACGGTTGAACGCCTTGCCCAAAAGCTTGATTCGGGGCACATTTCGAACTCAAATCAGTATTTGTTGCGCCATTAGCCGCTATGCTATCCACGCAAGGATCGCCAGAAGGAGGTTGACCGATATAAGAAGGACCCGGTCCACCGGGGTAAGATTGTAGTAGCCGGTAATCAGTATCTTTATTATTTCTATCGGTTAATTGAAAATTGCCCCAAAGTTGCACACTAAAACCTTCGAGTGGCGTATGAATATCAATAGTAGGCTGATAAGAGGGAACAAAATTCATACTTTTATAAGATTCATTATTTCTTCTATTAAATGCCTCTCCTGAAAAACTCATCCCCCGCCAAATAAAATCCGAAACGATCTCAGATTGAACTTCTATTCTAGTTTCCTTTTTCGGACTTGTTACTAGTGCGTTATCCGCAACCTTGGGAGTTACGAGTGGAGTTGGAGGTATATCTGGAGTTGGTGCAGGATTTGGACTTACAGGGTCAGGATTAATGGGTGTCTCTGTTTTTGGTTGAGAGTCAGGTGTTACAACTGGTTGTGGATCTGGTTCAGAAACTGGTGTAGGAGGAGTTTCAGTTTTAGATTCCTCTTGCGCAAAATACGTATTATTTAGTAAAAGAAATACAATTAGTATTAGGTATCTTATTAGTTTCATAAATATTCCTGTCATTGATTTGGATCTGGCGAATAGGAAGTGTTTGTAGTGTTTGAAATTCGCGGTAAACCGAAAATATACCCTACGTATCCTCTCTTCGCATCTTTGGTGGCATTCGCGTTGTACCCCCAGTTAATCGGCTGTTCTGTATTCCCATCAAAAATTTCTTCCCCATAAGGATGTTGGACGTTAATAAAAATATTTAGTCGATCTCCATCTTCTAACATGGCAAAATTACCTGTAATCTCAGATCCGGGTGGAATCGTCATTATCCGCGTTAATCTCTTTGTTCTAACATCGTAAGACCAAGCAGCATTATTAAAATGACTACTAGAATCTTCTCCAATATAAAGCGTGCCGCTATGATAACTCAAAGCATCTGGCAGAGAAATAAAATCTGGATGACAACGGTTTTTATCTGCATAAAATTCACCGGCAAACAGCCGTCTGCCAGTTAAAATGGACGCCATAGCAGTTCCTACATAGTTTGATCCTATTGCAGTTCCAGATGTATCAGTTTGCGAAGCACTAAGATTTACTTGGTAAATCGCACCACAATCATTTCTATCCAATTGAATATGATCATCTCCGCCGCTTGGTCCAAAAGAACTACTGATATTATTTACATCCATCCCGAATCGAATACGACCAATCGCAACATAAAGTACATTTGAATCTGGATTATAAACAACACCTTCTTCTTTTTCAAACTCAGTAGTTCCTCCTAAGTAACCTCCGTATTTTCTAGTTTCTAAAAATGCTGCTGCTTTTAACAATTCTGCTTGGTTTGCAAACTTAGCTGAAATAGTTGTTCCATTATTTCCATCCCTAAGACGCAAGCACATATTGATTCCACGGTATTCAATGTCATAAGCTCCAGCGGCTATTAACTTGTAACCGGTACCAAGTGCAACACAACCTGCCTGTGTTCCAGTTCCTGCTCCTCCTCCCACATTTCCAATTTCAAATATATCGCTTAACGTTGGTCTTTTATCAATGATTGTTTTAATCTCTGAATCAGTTGCAGAACCCAATCGAATCCAAGTAAGTGCCCCCGAGCCACCATTTGAAGTATCACCCTCAAAAGTAAGAGAGCCATCTGGGTAATTCGTAGGGCGAATAGCTGGTGTGCTATTAATTGAATAGGCAGATGTTTGTGTCCATTTTGCAATGTATAAAGTTCCTGAAGAAAGATTTCCTGCTACATCTGCGACATACATATAGAATCCGCTAAAAGAACCGTCATCCGACATATAAGCGGTCCGATTGTCCGGCATCATCACCGCCAACTCAGGAGTAAACTTTCCCATACTATAATGCCGAGTAACCGATGCGACTGCATTATTACCAGCAGAAATCTCTAAGAGGTATCCATAGTTATACGGATTAATTTGAGTATAATCTACGCCGGTGTAAGAGCGCATATTGCTCCATTGTTCACAAGTCCAGGGTTCAACGGAACTACAAGGAGAACGGCTAATATGGAGTAACTTCACTCCCGAACCAAATAAAGCAGTAACCTGTGAATCATAATAGTAACTATCAAAAATATAATCTTCTTCGCCAGCAAGATGCGTATCCCAAGCAGTATGACTCGCCGCACATAAAAAAGCGGAACCGTCTATCGTAGAAAAATCTACAAATCGAAAATGTTTTGGGTTATAAGAACCATCCTCTTTTTTTTCTAATTCAGTTGTGTAGATTACTCCTGGGTAATTTTCGAAATGTGTCATGAGATGGTATTTTCCATTACGAAGGAATATACTATTTCCATCTGGTTGCACACTGATCCGGGTAGAACCATCTGCCTCTAATATATTATTTCCATTTTTGTCTTTGATTGCGCCTACCGTATTTTGGTAAATATCAGTATCACCAGTTCTATAAAGAGTTTTGTATTCTAAGTTAAAGTATTTAGAGTAAGTACCATTATTGTATCGTATTCTTGCCCGCGGGGAAATACGAACTGTAAAAAAATCTTCCTGCTTAGCGGGTAATTGTAATTCTTCGAACTCAATTCCATCTACTTTTGGAATTACACTTTGAACAATTAAAGCGGATAACATTTTATCTTTGGAGTCATCTTTTCTATCACATCCAATTTGAAAAAATAAAACTATAAGAAGACAATTTAAAATAAATGAGGGAAGTAATTTTTCACTGTATAAAATAGTATTTTGTTTCATCATGGTGATCCTGTTATTCTTCTGATTTTATGATTTTCTGTGTCGCTTACATACAAACATGGACAGCTATTTCCTGCTGCAGAATAAGTTATGCCCTGTGGAAACCAAAACGATGTATAGATTCCAACCCCATCTTGACTACCCTGCACACCAGTTCCAGCCACCGTCGTAACAACACCGGCTGTGGTCACTCGACGAATTAGATGGTTCGCACTATCAGCTACATAAATGTTGGAGGTTCCTGTAGAAAAAGCAATACCTCGCGGAAAAGAGAAACTAGCCGCAGCACCTGTCCCATCTACTTTCCCTTGCACACCTGCTGTGCCGGCTAACGTTGTAACTACTCCTGCTGTTGTAACTTGTCTTACCGTATGATTTCCAGAATCTGCAACATACAAATTTGTACCGCCATCAAATACAATTCCGCGTGGTAAATAGAACCTTGCCGCAGTTCCGCTAGCATCCGTACTACCCTGTCCCAATTGACCAGCAGTACCGGCTACAGTTCCTGCTAACGTACTGACCACCCCACCTGGAACTGTTACACTTCGAATCGCATTATTATAAGTATCCGCAACATAAATCGTGCTACCACCTGAATCACAAGTAATGGCTTGTGGGTAATTAAATCTAGCCGCAGTTCCTGTTCCATTTATATTTCCGGAGCCACTCGCAGCAGTATTTGCTCCGGCTAATGTACTTACTACTCCTGCACTAGTAATTTGTCTTATCGCATGATTAGAAGCATCTGCCACATAAATACTAGTTCCAATCACACAAGTAGACCACGGCTCAAAAAAACTAGCTGTGTTTGGAATATCACTATTTACATTTCCCCACGCTCCCGTTCCAGCGAATGTACTTGCCTGTCCTTCTATTGCATAATTCACACCACCGGAATTTACAATGTCACCAATTCGGGGAGAAATTTTTCTAATCAAATGATTTCCGCTATCGGCTAAGTATATATAGCCGCTCGCATCTACGCTGAGTCCCTGCGGAAAATAAAACTTTGCATCATATCCATCTGCGTTTGTGATGCCAGGAACTCCAGACCCAGCATGAGTTCTAACCAGTAATCCATTGGCTGCAACTGCACTTGCTTCATTCGAGTAAGTCTCAATACCATTAGCCGCAACTCCAGCAATTCGATAGTAATACCGAGTATCCACAACAAGTCCAGATGAATTTTTTGCAGAGGTCGTACTAGAACTAAGAGGAGTTACAATACCAACATTTCTGAAATTTGATAAAGTCACAGCGGTTGCAGTTGACACTATTTCACTCGCAGAACTTGGAGTAAAGGATGCTGTAGTAGAACGATAAACTTTGTAATTCACTGCAGAAGGCAACGCAGTCCACATAAGCTGAATTCGGCTCGAACTTTCTGTTGCGATTTTCAATGTAATAGTAGTTTCTGTCGGTGGAGAACTAGTTATATAACTAGGAATGCCTTCGCTTAATCTGAACAACGCTGATAAAAATGCAGCGTCTGAGTTTGTATCGAGTCTTTCAGTTTTACAAACTAGAATAAGAAAAAAACAAAATAAAAATGAAAGCAAATTTAAAATCAATTTTTTTTTCATAATATGAATGCCTTAGAAGAAAAAGTGTATTATGACGAGATACTTTTTAAAATAAAAGTCAAGTGTTTTTAAAATAAAAAAATAAAAACAAAGATAAAAAAAAATTCCATGGAGTTTATTCTGGTTAGTCTTTCAGTTTACTTTATTAGGATTTAGAAATAATTTAATGCCCAAATATTTATCCAAAAGCTAGGGGTTAATACTAAGTATAAAATTACTTTCAATATCTATCATAAGTTCGCGCAAGAAAGCTAGCAGGAAAATCGTCGTATTAACGAATAATACGTATTACCCTCTTAAAATACAAGTTCTCATAGAAATTTATAACTGTGCGAATGTATACAATTTCGAGCACAGAATACCGAGAAACCGCTATTCACATTAAATAAACTTCCACCTACTTTCCATTAGGATAAGGATTTTTCGCCAAATTTTGTTGCTACCCTTACCTTAGGAAACAATGCTAAGACTATAAACACGGACTTGTAGTGATGTTGCCGAATCTATAGCTTTAATAAGCCTGAATCTTTTGTCTCCCCTTCACTCCAAACATTCGCGACCAACACCTTCGCTGTCCATCAGTGTTAATCAGTGGTATTCTCGAAATATTTTGATTATCCTGAGAAGTTACGGGTAACGATAGCGCGAAAACCGAAGGGTAAAAAAACTAGAACAGCCAAAGTATGATGTTTTAACTACACTCTAGGAGAAAAAATCCTTATACATAATTCCTAAAACATTAAAAATATATCCTGAAAATGGAAAAAACCTATTTTAGAATTAGTTTTAAGCTTTACATTCCATGTATTAAATAATATCTTAACTCGAATATGAAAGAAGGAAATTTATTGACACATATATATTTTTTGGGGCAAGGTTTACTGGTATTTTTTTTCTCTAGTTGTTTTATGTTTCCTGTCACTCCGACCAAAAGTCAACTCCACAGAATAGTAGAATCTTGTATTCTCAATTCCACGGGGTGTGTAGGCGGAAGCAGTCTCCAACCTGAAATAAATATACAAGCGAATAATATAGATTATCTCAATAATAGCACATTTGACTTTGGAACGGTACCCGCCTTTGATCCTGCTGTTGATGTCGTATTTACAATACAAAATCTGGGGCAAAGTAACCTTAGCCTTACATCAAGTATCAATACCGCACTGCATGAAACAGATCCCCTTGCAATAAAGCAACGAACTATAGCGAGTGCAGTTATTCCAGTATCTTCAATTGTAGTGGTCAGTGGTACAAATGCTTCTTTCTTTACCATTACGCAGCCGACTGTGACAAGTGTTTCATCTGGCGCGAGTACAACTTTTACAGTCTCCTTTGCAACTACACTACAAGGGTCTAACTCTGCCTCTATCTCCATTTCCAATAATGACACAGATGAAAATCCATATACAATTAATTTAACTGCAACTGGCGGTATCCCAAAATGAAACTCAAACTATTTTTTATCTTAATCTTATTTAGATCATTTTCATTATTTTCTGAATCTATCATCTTAGATGACGGACAAATTTTAAAAAGAGAAATCATCTCTATGGATGTAAATTTCATTCATTGCAAAAATTCCGATGGCACAGAAGAAAAAATTTCTAGAGATAAAGTAATCCGCGTTGTCTACAAAGAAATTCAAAAAGAGGACTTAAAAGAACTCTTGACTGAAGATGAAAAAAAGAAAATAGAAGTTCGTAAAGAAGCAAAAGCAAAAGAACTAGAAAAATTAAAACAATTAAAAGAAGAAGAGATAGAAAGAAAAAAAGCGTTAGCTGAAAAGCAAAAACTAGAAGAAGAAAAATTAAAGAAAGCAAAAAAAGAAGATCTAATTAAATCGATTTCCAAAAAGAACGATGAAATTGAAAACCTCAAAGAAAAAGAAAAACAAAAAGACGCACTGATTTTAAAATTGGAAGATAAAATTACCAAGCTCGAAGATGAAATTAAAGAAACAAATTCCGTTTTGGAATCTACAAAAAAGGAATCTGCTGCGTCAAATGATGATTTGACCACAGTCAAAAAAGAACTAAAAGGCGCAAAAGAAGAAATAGAAATTCTAAAAAGTAAAGCTGCTAATCAAAAAGATGAAACAATTTGGGCTATTGTTGGTAGATCCGCAATGGCTCCCGGTTGGGGACATTTTTATATGAAACAAGACAAACCAGGTTACATCTACGCAGGTCTTTTTTGGAGTACTTTTTTATATACTTTCTACAACTACAACCAATTAAATGCTTCCAAAAAAGATTATGAGGCTACTCCCTATATACCAACACAAGAAGGGCTTGCTTTAGGTTACGTACTTTCTAACGAAAGATTTAATACTTATACTGCCAACCAACAAAAATACAATCAAAGTTTTTCCCTACTTTCCCTTATTTATATTGTACAGATAACTCATGCTTACTTCTCCGGAAAAACATACTCTTCGAATACTGCAATTGGAATTAGAACATTTGATTCAGGTTATGCACAGGGAAATACATCTACCCCAAATAGAAATTATGAGGTATTCTATCAATTTCGATTTTAGCAAACTATGCCTGTAGACATTTCGAATTCGTAATAGAATTTAAAAATCTTTTACAATATGTTTTGCGAAAGAGAACTTCCTAATAATTACCAATCATGAAAAAAAAAATATTCAAGTTAGTTTTATTATTATCTTTTGTTTCACCCTTATTTCCAAATGACTCAATTATCAATCTACTTTATTTCCACCCATCTATAAAAATTTTAAATAATCAAAAATTCCTACCTAAAAAAGTATCGCCTAATACCTATATTGCGAAAGTCTACGGAATAGATGGGCGTTTTTTAAATTCACAGGAAAAAATAAAAGGAGTAGACATCGTAAAAAAAACTATTACGATTCCCAAGAATTCTAAGTTAGAATTTAAAATTTTATTCCCACTTGAACATACTTTGCATTTTACTGTACGCAGATCGAAAGGAAAAACAGATGAAACCGAACTTCATAAAGTTCAAATCTTTTTGAATGAAAAAATTACTGACAGTAATTTAATATCGGACTTGGCAATCAATACTTTACGAATAGAAACGAAGGAAGAAATTGTATTAGAAAATCTTTTTCTAATTAAAAACGGGGCTAATGGAAATAAGCCTGATATTCTATTTATTGTAATAGATTCGCTACGGGCAGATGTATGCGGATTCAATGGGGCAGATTTTAATGCGACTCCTTATATGGACATATTCGCTAAATCAGCAAATGTATTTCAAAAACATTTGGTAAATTCTAGTTGGACTAGACCGTCCACTCTGATTTTTTTTACAGGACTCTACCCTTCTAAAACTTTTATCAATCTTTGGGATTACAGTGTTTTTCCCGAAGAAAAAAAATCTTTTTATAAATCAGGTATTTTTTCGCTTCCAGCTAATTTGGCGCAAAATGGTTATAAGTCGGTGATGATCGGGAATAATCCGTTTTTAACTGACCACAGAGGAATTGGAGTAGATGTAGGTTTCGAAGAAGTTTATGATTATTCCTATTACGAAAATGACACGATTCCTATCACGGAAAAAATTCTTTCCCATTTAAAATCACTTCCTCCGAAAGAAAAACGCCGCCCAGAGTTTATTTTTTTGAATTACAATGATCCGCATAAGCCCTATACTCCTCCGCCAAAGTTTCGGACTCAAGTTAAAAACGCAGATAAATTCGATACTAGAAAAAAAGATTATCTAGGGGAAGTTGCATTTGTAGATTCAGAATTAGATAAGATATTCCAAACATTAAAAGAAAAAGGACTCTCGGAAAATACTTTAATCCTAATTACTTCCGATCACGGTGAAGTAATGAATCCTTCTCACGCAAAATCGAAATTTACCGGTGTGTATACTTTATTTGGACACGGACAGGGACTTTATGAAGAAGATATTCATACTCCCCTACTATTAAAACTCCCTAATCAAAAGGAATTTAAAAAGATAACAAGTGTAAGCCGCTCTATTGACTTAATGCCAACTATTCTAGAAGCAGTTAAACTTAAAAAACCAAAAGACATTGATGGAGAAAGTCTATTTCCAATGATCGAAGGAAAAGAAAAAGAAGAAAGACTTTACTATGGTGAATCCCGCGGAGTAATCGGAGTTAGAAAGGACGGTTGGAAATGGATGCAGAAAGTATTTTATTTCCATCGTCCTGGCGCACACTGGGATGGACAAGTAACGCAGGAGCCAATGTATTTATTTAATTATAAATCCGACCCGGAAGAAAATATTCCAATCGAAAATGAAACGCAAAAAAGGGAATTGAAAAAATTATCAGAATCTTTCCTGAAAAAAACTTCTATTTACGCAGTTCGAATCACAAATCCGCCCAATAGTGAATCTAAAGAAATTTCAATCTCAGTTCACACTGATGTCGGCAAAGTAATATTAACCGACGAAAAGGGAAATCCAATTATGAAAGAAAATTTTACTTTTAATCATCGCGGGTTTACTTTTACAAAGTCTTTTAATGATAATTCCGGTACAGAATTTTCTTTTGTCCCTTATCCCGACATTTCTTTTCCAAAGTTTGACATAAAGGTAAATGGCAAACCTATCGGCAAAGGGGAATTAGGCGTTGGAGAAAAAGATATTTATCCGGGGAAATGCCAAAACAGAGCCGAGTGCGCGGAAATGTATTTAATTAAAAATAAAAAACCAGATTTACCAACTCAGTTTCGCGCACAAGTCTGGCTCGAGACTAAATCTTTACAATTGACAAACGAAAAAGTAAAACTAGAACATGATGCAATTGATATTTTAAAAAAACAGGGGTATATAAAATGAGTGGTCCATTAGTCGGTGTAAAAGTAATTGATCTGAGTCTTCTGCTTCCAGGTCCTCTTTGCTCTATGTATCTTGCCGATATGGGAGCAGAAGTAATTAAAATTGAAAATCCACGCGCCTACGATGGAACAAGGGCAATGGTGAAATCCGAGAAAGGTTTACCAGGATTATTCTTCATGACCAACCGAAACAAGAAGGCAATCACTCTTAACCTCAAAAAAGAACAATCGAAAGAAATTTTGTTCAAACTACTAGAAGACGCGGATATTTTACTAGAAGGATTTCGACCCGATGCCTTAGATGAAATGGGAATTGGATATTCTGTTCTCAAAGAAAAATTTCCTCGACTCATTTATTGCGGTATATCAGGATATGGCACAAGTGGGGTTTATAAACATTGGGCGGGGCATGATGGGAATTATCTAGCATTAGCCGGTGTTCTAGATCAACTAGGAGGAAGGGATAAACCGTCGTTAGCCGGATTTCAATTGGCGGATATTGGTGGAGGAACTTTAACTGCGGTCGCAGCCATTTTAGCGGCACTTTATTCGAGAGAAAAAACAGGTAGAGGACAAAAGATTGACGTCTCGATGATGGAAT
>JAGOHK010000077.1:0-2647 GCA_017996175.1 Leptospiraceae bacterium | reverse complement strand
TTAGCCGGATTTCAATTGGCGGATATTGGTGGAGGAACTTTAACTGCGGTCGCAGCCATTTTAGCGGCACTTTATTCGAGAGAAAAAACAGGTAGAGGACAAAAGATTGACGTCTCGATGATGGAATCTAGTTTACAGTTCATTTCTCTTTATGCAGGAATTTATTTATCAACAGGTAAGTTGCCAGAGAGAGGCAATGAGTTATTATCCGGTAAATTAGCAAATTACAATATCTATAAAACTAAAGAAGGTAGATTTGTATTTCTAGGAGCACTAGAAGAAAGATTTTTCCGCACCTTTCTTAGACAAATTGGTAAAGAACATTTACTTGTCGAGGCAAAAAACTTAGAGGAACTGGCAGAAGAATTAAAAGAAACTTTACAGGATTTCTTCTCAGAAAAAACATTTACGGACTTACAAGAATTATTCGCAAATTCGGACTGCTGTTTGACTCCAATTAAAAATTTAGAAGAAGTTCTAAAAGACCCTCATCTCTTAGAGCGTGGTTCTATATTTAAAAAATCCCATCCAGTCTACGGGGAATACTTTCAATTTGCCTCTCCCTTTCGTTTTTCTGATACACCTTGCGAATATAATACTCACCCACCCGAACATGGAGAGCATAATCTATCCGTTTACGGTTCACTCGGATACAGCTTAGAAGAATTAGAAAAATGGAAAAAGGAAAGAGTGATATGAAACCAATCTTAACGATAGCCGCTATATTTGGTTTTTTAGCAGTAGCATTCGGCGCATTTGGAGCACATGCGCTAAAAGATTTGCTTGGAGAAAGAATGCCAATTTTTGAAACAGGTAACCGCTACCATTTCTATCACACCTTTGCGATTTTCATTTCTGCTTTTTTGTATTTAAATTACCAGAAGAGAGGATTTTTAGTTTCTGCTTATTTTTTTGCAGGAGGAATTTTATTTTTTTCTGGTAGCCTTTATGCACTCAGCATTTCGGGAATTCGAATCCTAGGAGCTATTACGCCTATCGGTGGAGTTTTATTTCTTATAGGCTGGGTAGTTTTGGTTTACGCAACGATTCAGTTAAGTCAAGAAAAAATCTGACTTTTTTAGATATACATCTAAAAAAATATTGACTATTTTAATCATATAACTAGAATAGTCAATATGTCAGATCGGGCATTTCCATACCTAATAGATAAGTTTCACCCAGTGGAGAAAATGGTTTTTTTAGCTGGACCAAGGCAAGTTGGAAAAACGACTATTGCAAATTCTTTTTTAGAGTCCTTAGGCGATGGTGGAATCTATCTCAACTATGATATTCCCAAGGATCGAAAACTAATTCTTTCTGAAACTGATTTACTGGCTAACTACCGTAAGCCCGCAAAGCGACCGATGATCGTATTCGATGAAATCCATAAAATGGTTAAATTCAAAGCCTTTCTGAAAGGATTTTACGATGAGAATAAAAATGACTCCCGCATTTGGGTCACTGGCTCGGGTAGATTAGATCTATTTCAGAAAGGGGGAGATAGTTTACTCGGACGTTATTTCCTATATCACTTACATCCCTTTTCAATCGGTGAGTTGTTAGGCAAGGAATTAATTGAACCGGAAGATTTCTGGAACCAATTCATAAACTCCGATAGCGTTAAATTTGATTATTCCGCATTATTCGAGTTTGGCGGATTTCCTGAACCATTTATCAAACAAGAAAAAAGTTTTCATAGAAGATGGATTACTTCTCGCAGGGAAAGAATTATTCGTGAGGATATTCGTGATTTAACCCGAATTCAAGATATTGATAGACTCGAAAAATTAGTCGAATTACTTCCGTTCAAAATCGGCTCTCCTCTTTCCGTAAACTCGCTTCGAGAAGATTTAGGAGTAGCATTTGAGACAATTGAGTCTTGGTTAGAAACTCTTTTACGAGTTTATTATATTTATTTTCTAAAGCCATTTTCTAGTAAAATAAATAGAGCGATTCGCAAAGAACGTAAATTATATTTCTGGGATTGGTCTACCATTCCTGATATGTCAGCAAAATTTGAAAACTTTGTAGTTTCCCAATTTTTAAAAGCATGTCATGCGTGGAATGATTTTGGAATTGCAGAGGCAGAGCTAAATTATATTCGAGATAAAGAGAAAAGAGAACTAGATATTGTTTTACTCATCAATAAAAAGCCATTTTTATTAGCCGAAGTCAAATTATCCGATACAGAACCTTCTCCGCATTTGTTTCGTTTTTCCGAGGCAACGGGCTGTAAGAGGTTAGTTCAAATTGTAAATATTCCCAATACAAAAAAAATAGTGAAAAAGAATGGGCAATTAGTTTATGTGGTATCACCTGAAAATATTTTCCACTTCTTTAAATTCTAAGGAAGGATATTTTATCAAAAATGGTAGGGTTATGAAATTTGCAATTAGAATATTAGTATTGAAAAATCTATTGAATTAATATTGATAGCTTTTTCAAGAGCCTGCGGCAGCAAGCCCACCGCTAGGTGCAAACTTCAGTTGAACGTTTGGCTCACCTTTTAAAAGGTGAATAAGTGAGGAGAACAAATGAATTTTATTATATCTAGAGACGGGACAAAAATTGCCTACCATGTAAGAGGAGAAGGATTTCCTATTTTTATTTTCAATGGTTTTACCTGTAGTGAACCAAACTTGAAGCT
>JAGOHK010000188.1 GCA_017996175.1 Leptospiraceae bacterium | reverse complement strand
TAAAAATTGTCGAACATGCTGATGCAAATATTGAAAAGATTGTAGAGGAAATCAGAAAAATTGGAAAACTTAAAGATGATTTATCTTTACTTGCCATTCAATTCGATGCAAAAAATAAACTAGACCCACCTTCTATGACAGAGGAGGAAAAGAAAATTTTACTCCAAGCAACAAAATTACACAAGAACGGGGAAAATAAAGCAGCTCTAATTTTATTAAAGAAACATTTTGATCAAAAACATTTCTTAATTCCAATCTTTAATTTAACAAAACGAATTTACTTAGTCGAAAAAGATTATGACCAGTACGCAAAGCTTTTGATTCGCTATCACTTGTTGCATCCAGAGAAGAACGAAAATCTTTTAAAAATTTCCAAATCATTAGTTCTTTGTAATCAGCTAGAGGGAGCAATTGATTATTCAGAATGTCTTAGACTACGCGAACCAATGAATGTGGAAAATTTAACCCATCTTGCAAAAATATACAAACTGTCAGGTAATTATCAGATCGCACTTAGAAGAGTGGACGAAGCTTTAACAATTGATTCATCCTCAGAAGACGCTTTAAAAGTAAAAGAGAGCATTGAATCTGTTATTCAGCAAATGAATATAATTACACAACAAAGAGAAGTTTTAGAGATTGGTAAATTTGATTATTAATCTTTTATTCGTGAGATAGAAATGTCTCTGCTTGCTCTTTCAAAGTATTTGCAAAAGCCGCGTAAGTTTGTTTTAACTCGTGGCTAGTTTCCATTATACTAGAAATGGAAGAAGGAACCTCGTCTCTTGTTGCTTGCAGTACTTCTAAAAAGTATTTTTTCGCAGAGCTTGGGTCTTTGCGAATATTTAATAAAAAGTAGGCTAATTCAAGTTTTGCGTCCAAATAATTTGGGTCTAATTCTACAGCTTTACGCAAAGAAAACTCCGCATCTGTATCTCGCAAATTAGTTTGATTAGGAAGCTGGATACAGATTCCTCGGAGAAGGTAATATTCGGCAGTTCGCATAGAATCAGAAATGGCTTCCAAAAGCTCTAATGCCTTTGTATAGTTCTTGATTTTTATTTCCGCTTTTACGTCATTTAGAGTCATTTTGCTATCCCATATTTTTGCAAGCACTGATCTTACAGTAAATAAAGACGTACTATTAGCAATTTATATAAAAAAGCAAGTAGTAATTCTAAGTTTTCAAATTTCACGAACTCTAAAGTAGTATGCAGTAATTATTCTTCTACGATCTTCACTTTCATTGGTTTTAGTATAACCTTATCTAGAAGTTTAAAAGGTTTTTGTGGAGCTTCCCCTTTTTTTACCGTGGTACCAAATCCAGCCGGAACTTCAACAGTCTCTCCTTGTGCAGATACTTGAATTAGACCTTGGTTACATGCATACTTATCTAAGCCATCCAAATCAGTAGATACGTTAAATTCAGTACCTCTCACACCAGCCACGGACGTTGGTGTAACTAATTGAAATTTTATATCCTTTGTATCCTTTGCCGAATGGCTTAAGAATTTCACAAACGTCTCCCCTGCTGCTAGTTCGATTCCTCTTACTTTGTCCATTTTTACTTTCATAATGCTATTTTCTCGGACTTGAATCAAAACTTCCGGGTCATCGAAAAATTCAATTTCTGCTGTAGATCTCTCTAAAGTACGAATGACAAGATCCGCTTCTAATAATTGACCTTTTTTTCCATCAGTCCATTCTAATTCGGTCTCTTTTTTGTATTTAACTGTACCTAATTTCGTACCGATTCTTGCGATTGCAACCGGCTTTGCTGTAATCTTCTTTTTGGAAAGATAATCTGGAATTTTTAAGACTAAACCTGGGCTAATTTTATTAGGGCTATCAATATGATTGTATTTTAAAAGTTCCCGCCAACTTTGAGGATTGCTCAAATACTCCTTTGAAATTTTAGAAAGAGTATCCCCACTTACAACTTTATATTCGATAAAATCGACCGCATACAAAGCGAAACAAAAGTAAGTAATAAAAAAGATTAGTCCAGTTATTTTTTTCATATAGCATCTCCTAGTTGAAATATTCCTTCCATTTTTTGTCTGCTTCTTTCTCGAATAATATTTTACATGCTTCTTTTAGACCAGTAGACTTTTTAAGATCTTCTTTTCTTACAACTAAAGATATTTTAGATCTTCTTCGTAAAAAATCCTCTAACTTGGTAATCATTTCTCTTCTAGCAGCCTCTTCTAACTCTGCCCGAATGTATTCGGTACCTTCAATCAATATTTCCGCCCAAGAGGGATTTTCACGGATATCATCTAGTATTCCCAATGCCTGTGAACCATAACGTCTCCAAAGTCTTTTTGATAAGGGTTCGCTTGCTCCATGGTGAGTCATTTTATCTAATTCCATCAATTTAGCTTGGTGCAAAAACTCTGTCTTCACCGCATCCGAAGGTTCACCATACCACTTCTGTTCAAAATAAGGAAAGTGAATCCCGAGTTCTCTAGTAATCCCGGCAATCTCATCTCCCACATTTATACAATCAGTAAGTTTGCCGCCAAAAATGCTTATATATTTATCAGCTTTATTTACTTCTACTTCATGTTTACGAGATAGTTTGACCCAATCGGCAGTCTGGTCTCCACTATTAGTAACGACTAACGGGCGAACTCCACATCTTTCTGCTATAATGTCTTTAGTGGTAAGAGGTTTTGATAATTTTACACGTTTGTTTATATTCTCCAAAACAAACTCTCTGTCTTCTAAAGTCACCTCCGCATAAGGAGAAGTAACCTGCGTATCAGTTGTGCCAATACAAGTCCGATTACCCATTGGAATCACAAAAAATAATCTTCCATCATCAGCGAAAAAAGTGAGAATATGTTTAACGTCTGTTAACCGTTCTACAATTAAATGAATACCTTTGCTAAATACATGCCGATGTTTTGTGGTCTGTTTAGTTAAACCGTTGTGTTCGTCCACAAATGGACCGCAAGCATTGATTAGTATTTTCCCTCTAATAGTAAATGTTTTTCCGGTTAACACGTCTTTTGCTTTTACATTCCAAACATCTCCAACACGAGAAGCACCTTGAGACTCAACATAATTAGCCGCTATACAGCCGTAATTCAATGCAGCGCGAATAAATAAAAATACGAAACGCGCATCATTATCATGTAAATAAGCATCAGAATATTCAAATCCGCCTACAGCATTTTCAAGATTAATAATATCTTCTTCTTGGTTCATTTTCTTCTTAGTTAGAAAACGAGGAGGTTTTGTAAAAAAATTACCCATTAGCCAATAAAATAAAGTCCCAGCATACAACTTTAATACGCTGTGGCGAAATCCCTTTGTGATCGTTGTAAAAAAACGAATTTCTTCTACCGTCGAGGGGTAATTACGCATTAGCTTATTGCGAGACATACAAAGTTTACGAACCAGTCCAAACTCAAAACTTTCCATATACTTAATTCCGCCCCAAGCAAGATTCGATGAATTTTGACTGGTAAAACTGGCAAAATCCCCTTTGTCAATCAGAGCAACTTTTGCTCCTTTGGCAGAAAGAGCAGATGCGGCTACTGCTCCGTTAATCCCTCCTCCTAAAATAACCACATCAAAATTTTCACTTTGTAGCTTAGTTAAATTACTCTCTCTTAGTTTCATATTCCCTCTTTAAAATTTGTCCACCAGTCCATGGCAGATATTGCATCGATTATAATTCCATATTTTTTTTTCACAAGTGCTAACTGAGACAACTCTTGATCTGCTAAATATGCATCAATTTCTTCTCTATCTAAATATATTTCGTCAATTAATTCATTGTTAAAAGCTTGTTTTACTTCTTTCAAAAAAGATTTTTTAAAAAGCAGAATGGCAGACTGGGCAAGTACACTCCATGGAAATATAGGTTTTTTATCCAACTTTTTAAATAATTGATTAAAATATTGATATAAATCTTCACGAGACATTTCACCCAATTCGACCATAATCACTAGTGCCTCAATCCCCGCACCACGACAATATTCATTAGCCGATTCATTTTCTATTAACTCTTTGGTTAGCGAGATATCACCGTTAGCCACAGATGCCAAGATCTGTCCCAAATTTTGCAAAACAATATCCCCTGTCAAAGGATTTAAAAAATTTCCACTTCGAGAAAATAGTTTTATAATCAACGGGTATGCTTTTTTTTCTCGTAACTCAGCTAATAAGTAAATCGCATATAACCAATGATTGTATTCGGTTCGACTCGCTGGGTTCTGGGGATTATCCGCCTCTTGGTTTAAAATTTTTAGTAAGTCAGATCTATAAGTATCAGGATTATGCTGAATTACCTCTAATACGTCTCGACTTAATTGTCGTCCAGGAAGTTGTAGTTTTTCTAAAATTTCTGACTTGTTCATTGAATAAAATTAAAAGTATTTTCAGTATCTAGGTATTTTTTTATTTTTTCGTAAGGAACTAAAACTTCTGCTGATTGTATAGCATAAATGTCAAAGAGGTTAATGATATGTATTCCCTTAGGAGATAAATAATAATCGTATTTGCTTTTTTTAGCCGAGATAAATTCTTCTTTATCACTAATTGTTTTATCTTTTACAAGACTTTCTGCCATAAATTTATGGAGTGGAATTAAAAATTTTGAATCTTTTTTAAATAAACTTTCGAAAGGAATTTGTTGTCCTGTTTTCAAATCGAAATTGTAAGCCTTAGAGATATTATTCGGATGAGCACTTCCCTCTAAATAACTCGAAAATGAAGACCGTATACTCAGAATGGAAGTATTTAGTAACTTCACTTCAAAACCAGCATTTACTGAAAAAGCCGGTGCATTTTTATCTTTTTTATTGCACTCATATTCATTTTCATATAGGTCTAACTTTGTGAAATCATCAATTAGAGTTTTACCTATTGATTTTATAACTTCAACATTATGAGGAGAATTTTTCCCTAGTCTCAAAATAGGATATTCTATATTGTAGGTACAATTTTTATCCTTTTTATTTAGAGTTTTACCTACAACAGAAAGAGGCTCTGATTGAGAACATAGATTTAGAGAGGAAAAAAGAAAGAAACAAACGATTAAAAAAATTTTCTTTTGTAGCTTTATCATATATTTATATACAATTAAAATGATTTTAAAAATGTAAATCATATTACATAAGGGCAAATATGAGACGATTCAGTTTAATTCTTATCATTTATGGATTTTTCAATTGTGGAACTAGTGTTGATTTTATCCCGGATCCCGATTTTAAAGAGGAAAATTCGAATTATATGAAAGTAAGCCCTGACGAGGTAGAAATCCTAACCGAGAGACCTAAAAGGGACTTCCAATTACTCGGAACTGTAGTGTTTCGGACGTTTGCAAATCCTACCGACATGAAATCTGAGTTATCCTCCTTGCAAAGAGAAATGTATCGACTCAAAATAGATGGAGTCTGGGTTTTTAAAAAATCTTTAGAGTCCATTCCACCACTAATTGTTCATACCCAAAATCAAAATGGAATGACTGTTGCTTACACGGAAACAAATAAGGAAATGGGCAAGCTAACCGGCTACCCGTATAGGTATAGGAAGATGCATGAAAATGATCCCAAGAAAGTTCGATAGCGAAATTAGAATTACGGAAAACTGCGAATGGATTTTTCGCGGTCAAAAAATTACACACGAAAATGTGCTTAGCTTTTTTAAAAAAAGTATTCGAGAAGATGAACTTGGAATTTATATTACTAACAGCTACGCGGAATTAACCGAACATGGGTATTTAGAAGCAAAATGTATTTTCTTAAAAATAATTGATTACACGTTAAAAGATAAATCTATTACTTTGACAACCGAAGATGATCGTGTTGTCCCTGTAGCTGAATTTCATTTTTATTCAGATAAAGACGAAAAAATTTTTTGTATGATTAAATCAGACCGGTTTATTAAATTCTATTTTAACCGGCAAGTCCATAGTTACCTCTCTAATTATATCATTGAGGAGAACGGGTATTATTTCCTAAATGTAATAGAAAGTAAAATTCCGATTCTCCCTTATAATAAACCTATCGAGGTAAATGTTCCACTAATTACTTAGCCAACAAAAACTTATTTACTTGGTCTGCGCATTTTCTACCTTCCGAAATCGCCCAAACAATAAGAGACTGCCCACGTCTTACGTCCCCACAAGCAAATACTTTCGGAACGTTAGTTGCAAACGCTCCCTCTTTAGTTCCAAAACTTGCTTTTACGTTTCCAGCTTTATCCAGTTCTAGTCCAGCTTCTTGTAATTGAGAAATCAAATCTTCTTTAACAGGATGAACAAAACCCATAGCTAAAAATACTAAATCCG
>JAGOHK010000076.1 GCA_017996175.1 Leptospiraceae bacterium | reverse complement strand
TCTTCCTTTGAAACTCCATCTATTTTTGTTTTTAACCAATTTAAAAAAGTTGACCTATGTACCAATTTTAACTTCTCCTCTCTCATCTTGTAAAATCATATGTTTTAAAATTTCTTTTGCCTTAAAGAGGCGACTCTTTACTGTACCTACATTACATTCCAAGAGTTCAGCGATGTCAGAATAAGACATTTCTTCAAAGTAACGCAGCTCTAAAACTTCTTTATATATATTCTCTAATTGATTAATCTTTTTAATTAGATAGGAAGATTCATCAGAGAGTTCTAATTTTTTTTCAAAACCTAATCTTTCGTCTACAAATTGTTGTTCATTATCGTCAATGGATTTTTCTACCATTCTTTTTCGTTTTGTCAAGAGATCTTTTGATTTATTTATAACAATTCTGTAGAGCCAAGTGTATACGCCCGCCTCAGCTCTAAAATTAACGATAGATTTATAACCGGCAATCAAAGCATCCTGAACTATATCATCGGCATCATCATCATCTTTCACCATTGATTTAGCTTTTCGAAATAACCTCTCACGGAAAGGTGTTACCAATTCCATATAGGCATATTTGTCCCCAGCCTTGATTTTCTGTAGTAGAATTTTTTCTTTTTCTCTTAAAGTCATGTACTCTTTACCTATTAATTTTTAGAAACATTAGAGACAATTATTTTTAAAGGATCGAATAGAATAGTTTTTATATACCTTACGTCAAAAGTAATTTCCCATTTTAAAAAAAATTCGGTATTCCCAATTGCCCAAAATAGGGCTCTTTTCAAAGCGAATGGGTATTTTCTTTTGGCAATTGGTATAATAATTCTAATTTGCACTTAAGATTGATATACACAAGCTAGATTGATTTCCGGTAAAGAAAATTTTTTTAGACAGGATTAACAAGATTTACAGGATAAAGAAACTGAAAACCAATCTGTTCTGAGTATATATCGCAAGTATATACAAGAGTAGACAGAAATATTAATTCGTGTTGTCTGTAAAATAGTTTGTCCATTAAAATCTAGAAGACGAAACTTAAAGAGTCATGTGTTTCTTTTACTTTTCTATTTCCATCTTTTATTTGATTGTCTTTTATTTAGTTCCTATCTGGGGAGAATTTACTGACTCCCGTCCAATCCTAAAATTTTTATCCGTATTTCTTTTTTCTCTCAGTGTGTGGTCTACGTGGAATGGATTCAAAAATAAAACCATAGTTGTACTACAAAATCCTACTTCGAATCCAAAGTTTTTCAAGGAAATTACTTTCACAATTTGTATATTGTTATTTTTTAGTTATAGTTATCTGTTTAAATTATTCGAGCATTTGAATTCTTTTTTCCTAGTAGATTATGATTATATTGGACTAGCAGAAATTTTAAACAATTCTCTACTCGGTTTTCCCTTTCGAACGCATCATTATGGTCCTGAGGTATATGGTAATTATCTTCCACACCACTTTTCACCCAGCATAATTATATTATCCCCTTTTCTACTTTTGTCTGAAACCAGACTAGGATACGCATACGGCTTATTATTCTTTATAATATTAACCTTTGTACTATTCGCATTTTTACTAATTAAGAAAAATATCCGAGGAAACCTATTTTTGTTTTCCATGATTTTATTTGCTTCTAATATATACCTGAACAGGTTGTTCTTTTCTTATCACTTCGAACTTCTAACCGTTTTTTTCTTTCTTCTTTTTTTTCTTGGAAAAGAAATTAATAAATTTTCCATTTCTATCGTAGCTTTTCTATTTTTACTCTTATTAAAAGAAGATATTTCTATTTATCTTACTTGCTTAGGTGTTTACTTTTTGATTCAGAAAGATTGGAAATACGGGGTATGTTTAATAGTAATACCTATTATTTATTTTTTATTCGTTCCTAGTTTTTTTAGAAGTTTCATTGACAAATCTGCTTTTATAGACTGGTTACACTACTGGGATAAATGGGGAGTATCCTACCTTGAAATTGCCACTAATTTAGTTATGCATCCCATAGAAGTTTTGCAGATTTTTTTTTCCAAATGGAAGGTGTTTAGAGATTTTTTATTATCCTTTAGTCCAGTTGTATTACTCTCTCCGAGTTACCTATTGATTACTCTCCCGATTTTTTTATTGCACTTTTTATCAGATAGAATTTGGTACAATACGCTTTATAACTATTATGCGTATTCTGTAATTTCTTTTTTTGTATTAAATATTCTTTTTTCAATTCCAAAATTGGAAAATTTTAAAGAAGGAAAATATAGTTTACCCGCTATGATTCTTTGTGTTTCCATTTCTATTTATTCAGGGTCCGGCGACAAGTTATTTCCTTATTCTAAGATGAATACCGATATAGATAGGGTAAATGCACTCAACAATGTTTTAAACGATTTACCAAAAGCTAAAACTATTGCAACACAGTTTGATATGGGTGGATTTATTCCGAGAGCAAATCCAGTTTATCCGCTACATGAAAAGAATTTAGACAAAGATTATTTGTTAATAGATGTAAATCGTGGAATTACTCCCTATATAGAAAGGTCAAGAATTCAAGAGATGGTAGGCAGAATTTTAGAAAAAAAAACTTATTCTCTTATAAAGGAAAATAGTGGGATTCAATTATATAAAAAAAATTAAGTTTTATACTCTTCTGTGAGTTGAATCATCTCTATTCTAGCAGTTTCGTAAGCGCTCATAATAGTATTAAGGAGAATATCGGTGTCTTGCGAAAATCTATTTTCTTTTGCAAAACGTTCAAGTGCAACTGTGCTCGCGAATAATTCTTCCAAATTATAACTTTTGAATAGACCTTTTAATTTATGACTTATTTCTTTAACTTTTTGGTAATTCATTTTCTGATAATTCAATGCCAATTCCTGCAAGTCTTTCGGCGTTTCATGAATAAATATATTCATAACACGAAGTAAAAAACTAGGTTTATTTCCTGAAATTTGAATGAAATAAGACAAATCTATCATGCCTATCTTTTACCCTACTCATTCCAATTATGCAAGCAATAAAAGATTTACCAAGAAATAAGTAAATGTAATTTGGTGAAAGAGGAATTTCATTTGTTTAAAAAGCCATTTATTGTATTTTATTTAATGCTATCTAGTTTTACTATTCTTTGCTCAGAAAACGAGTCTAAAACAAAACCAGTAGAAACTAAGAAAGAAAAATTTTCTGTTTCCGAAGAATTAGTCTATGAGGTAAAATCCAAGTATTCCCATATAAAAGTAGCTGACTATGGGACACTTAGACAATTGTATTTTGTTCGTGACAATGGTGAAGAGGCGCTTGAGTCAACGATTGATACCAATTATCCGCAAAATCTTTTTTTACTCTATACACAAACAATGTTTGCCTCATTTTTAATTAACAAAGATCACAAAGATATTTTACTCGTTGGTCTTGGCGGTGGTGGAATGGTTCATTTTTTAAATTACTATTTTCCTAAAGTAAAAATGGATGCAGTAGAAATTGATCCTGAAATAGTTTCTATTGCAAAAAAATTCTTTAAATTAAAAGACCATCCTTCCACTAATATTTTTACAGACGATGCGACTAACTTCATTTATACCACCCAAAAAACTTATGACGTTATTTACATGGACGCATTTTTAAAACCTACACAGGAAACAGATTCCACCGGGGTTGCCCAAAAATTAAAAGCTCCTAGTTTTCTACAAAAATTAAAAACAAAACTTAATAAAAATGGAATAGTGGTTTTTAATATTAATAATCATGAAAAAATGCAAAACGATATTAAAACAATTCGACAAGAATTTTCTAATATTTATTTCTTTCAAAAAAATCGATCTGGAAACCTAATTGTAATTGGGTCAACAGATACAGAAAAAATTTCTATTGATAAAATGCTATTAGCCGCGAAAGACCTAGATAAAAAAAATAAAGTAAATTTTTCTTTTAGTGATATTGCCAAATACTACAAAGAAAATTTTGAATAAATCAACAAACCTAAGGAATTGAAATTGCAAGAAGACCACGATATAAAATCCATTTTCGCAAATAAAATTGGGAAAAAATGGAATGAATTCGAATTACGCAAAGAACAAATTGCCATGTCTGAGGCAGTGGAAAATGCCTTTCAAACAACGGAAAATCTTTTGGTCGAAGCAGGAACAGGGGTCGGAAAAAGTTTGGCTTATCTTCTACCGGCAGCAGTTTTTTCTTTAGAAAATGGTGTACCTGTAATTATCTCAACCGAAACTATCGCTCTCCAAAATCAGCTCATCGCAAAAGACATTCCACTGGTCTCAAAAATTTTAGGCAAAAAAGTAGTTGCTGAAATTGCGTTAGGCGCAAACAATTATGTATGCAAACGTAAACTAGGAAACGTTATTTCAGCAGGAACATTTCCTATGGAAATGACAGATCATCTCAGAGCTTTTTATGACTGGGAAAGTCAAACAGAATCAGGAATTAAGTCCGAATACACTGGATTTGCCACGAGTGAATTCTGGTCTCAAATCACACGTGACTCAGACAATTGCCTTGGACGAAAATGCCCCAACTTCCACCAATCCTTTTACTTTCTTGAAAAAGAAAAATGGAACAAAGCGAACATACTAATCGTAAACCATTATCTATTAGCCGCACATATTGCGGGTGAGTTTAAATTATTACCTGAGTTTCAAAATCTAATTATTGATGAAGCTCATAGTTTTCCGGAAGTGCTTGGAAAATCCTTTGGGCTTAAAGCAAGTTATGAAGATATTTCAAAACTTATTCAATTTGTCGGTGGAAACGAAAAAAGACAAGGGCTAATTCATAAAATACAAGACGAATCAATTAGATCGAAATGCCTTGAAATTGTGGGTAATATCAATAAATCTATAGTTGTCTTTTTTAACAAACTCTACTCTGAAGTTCCTATGTCGTTTAACGCACAAAGAATTCAAAAGAAATTTACATTAGATGATGGAGTATTAGAAGGTTTACTTTATATTCTAGCGGATAAACTTGATATTGCGAAAAAGGGCTACAATAAAGAATCAGATGATTTAGCAGATAAGGAAATGATTTTAGATTTAGAAATGTCTGTTAAAAAATTAAACGAAACAGGAGAAGTCCTCGAACAATTTAGAAATAATAAAAACAAAGAAATGGTTGTATGGGTAGAACCTCCCGAAGAAAGAAAAAAAGAACAATTTCTAAAAATATTTATGCAGCCAATGTACCCTGAAAAAATTATAGAAGAAAAACTTCGTCCTAAATTGGAAAATATGATTTTGACCTCGGCTACATTATCCAGTGGAAAAAAAGATTTCAAATTTTTTAAGAATAAGATTGGTAATATTGAAGCAGAAGAATTGATATTAGCCTCACCCTTTGATTATGCAAATAATTGTCTTATCTACTTACCAAAAAATGTGCGCGACCCAGCGACAGAGCCAGACGAATACCATGAAGATATTTCCAAACTCATTCCAATGTTACTTGGTCTCACAGAGGGAAATGCTTTTGTATTATTTACATCCTTTAAATCTCTGCAAACAGTATACGATGCAATTATGCCTACCTCTGATTATCCGATATTCTCTCAAAAAGAAATGGGAGCAGAAAAAGCAAAAGCGGAATTTTTGGCTAACGACAACTCCGTATTATTCGGTGTATCTACATTCTGGCAGGGCATTGATATCAAAGGGGATAAACTCAAATCAGTAATCATCACAAAACTTCCCTTCCAACCTCCAAACGAGCCAGTCCTAGAAGCAAGGATGGAAGAAATCAAAAAGAAGAATGGAAATCCGTTTGGTGAAATGCAATTACCACAAGCCATCATCACACTAAAACAAGGTTTCGGAAGATTGATTCGCTCGAAAACGGACAAAGGTATTGTCTCAATCTTAGATCCAAGGATGCAGACAAAAAATTACGGTAAACAGATATTAGACGCTCTTCCACCAGCAAAACGTGTTTACTCTTTAAAAGACCTAAAGATTCAATACAAAAAGATTCACGAAGAATAAAAATGATAAAAGTTTCTGATTTACACAAAATATTAGATTTAAGTAATGTAACAATAAAATAGACTAGACCCATTCGACAAACTCAGGGGAGTCCAGTTCACCAACCAAGGAATACGAAATGCAATTTAAAGAAATTTTTGAACCAATTAAAGTAAATAAAACAATACTAGCAAATAGAATCATCATGGGTTCGATGCACTTAGGTCTAGAAGGACTACCGGAAACAGCCGAACGAATGATTGCGTTTTATGGAAAACGTTTTGTCGGCGGCGTGGGAATGATTACAACCGGCGGGATTTCCGTAAATCATCCTGGCAAAGGAAGTAATATATTTTTCAACTTTGAGAAAGACGAAGATTGCAAAGAACTAGAAAAAGTAAACCAAGGTCTTAAGGGCAAAGGAGTATTTTGCGCTCAGTTATTTCATGCGGGACGTTATGCGTATCATAGAGAGTTAGTTGCTCCATCGGCAATCCGTGCGCCTATTAACCGTTTTGTGCCCCACGCACTTACAGAAAAGGAAGCATGGCATACGATTGAGGACTTTGGTAAATCCGCATTACGCGCTAAACAAGTTGGATTCGGTGCAGTAGAAATTATGGGAAGTGAAGGTTATTTGATTAACCAATTTTTCTCGCCTGTAACAAACCAGAGACAGGATTTCTTTGGCGGAAGTGCTGAAAAAAGAATGAACTTTGGAATTGAAGCTTTGAAAAAAACTAGAGAGTTAGTCGGTCCCGATTTTCCAATCATCTACCGTATGTCAGGAATTGATTTGATCCCGGGTAATCCGACTCTCGAAGAAGTTTTAGAAATGGCAAAGCAACTACGGGATAACGGTGCGGATGCGCTCAATATCGGAATTGGCTGGCATGAATCTAGAATTCCAACAATCAGTATGTTAGTCCCACGTGGTGCCTGGGCAAAGATTGCAAAGAAAATAAAAGACGCAACTCCCGGAGTTCCCATCATTGCTTCTAACCGTGTGAATATTCCCGAAACGATTCAGCGAATTTTGCAAAATGGAGAAGCGGATATTGTTAGTATGGCGCGACCAATGCTTGCTGATCCTGAATTTGTAAACAAAGTCAAAGCAGGTAAATCCGAACGAGTCAATACCTGTATCGCTTGTAACCAGGCATGTCTGGATCATACCTTCAAGGAGCTAATGGTGTCTTGCCTCGTAAATCCGGAAGCAAATAGAGAAATCGAATTTGCTAAAATGCCTAAAGGCAAAAAAAGGAAAGTGGTAGTGATTGGCTCCGGTCCAGGCGGAATGGAATCTGCCAGAGTAGCCGCAACACTTGGTCATGATGTAACGTTATACGAAAGAGCTAATAAACTAGGTGGGCAACTTAATATGGCAGCGAGTATTCCTGGAAAATTTGAATTCAAAGAAACCATTCGCTACTTCGAACATGAATTAAAAGCACTTGGGGTTAACATCAAATTAAACGCTGAATGTAATTTACAAACTCTAGAAGAATTAAATCCAGATGCTGTCATATTTGCAACAGGCGTTCGTCCGAGAGACTTTAAACTTCCAGGACTTGAAAAAAAGAAAGTGGGAACATACCTAGAATATCTAAATGGAAAATTCATACCAGGAGAAAAAGTTGCGATCATCGGTGGAGGTGGAATTGGTTGTGACTCGGCTCACAAACTTCTAGAAGACCACGACCCCACTATCGACGAATACTTTGCGAAGTACAATGTCCCGACTTTCACCGACGTTCATATTTTACCTCACACTCCAAAGCGCAAACTATCCATTTTGCGTCGTTCTGGAAAAATCGGATCTGGACTTGGGGCTACTACCGGTTGGGCGCTACTCCAAGAATTACAATCCTCCGGAGTTGACTTTTACACATCTCTCAATTACAAAGAAGTTCGCGACGAAGGTTTAGTTGTGGAATTAAAATCGTCCGGTGAAAAAATAATCGAGTGCGATACAATTCTAATTTGTGCCGGTCAAGAAAAAGAAGACTCACTTGCAAACTCCTACAAAGAAAAGCACCCCGAAAAACAAGTCTTTGTGATCGGTGGTGCGAAGGAAACTTCGGGATTAGATGCTAAGCGGGCTATTTTAGAAGGAAGTATGGCGGCTCGGGAAATTGGGGTTTAGTAAAGCATCCTCTCCGACACTTACAAAAATCTAATATAGACCAATTCCTCCATTCCTATCGAAATCTTGTTCCGTTCCTTAGCAGATAGGACTAGGAGGAATATTACTGGTTTTTTATAGTAAAACAAATGGTTTGCCTTGACAGGAATTAAAGATGTTTTTAGGTTTATTTTGTCTTAACTTTAAAATAGAGAAAAAAAATAAAGAGGCTTATCCATCTAGGTCAAAGCCTTTCCAAAGATTTGAGCTAATGAAATGAATTATAGCGAATACTTTTATATAGATGTTTTTCCTGCACGACATGGAGATTGCTTTGTGGTTAGAAGCGGTGATGGTAAAACAAAAACAAATATTTTAATCGATGGGGGTTTGTGGGAAACCTATGATTTTTATTTAAGGGATTATCTTAAAGCAATGCATTCTAGTGGGGAATCAATAGATCTCTTAGTAGTGACTCATATTGATCAGGATCATATCGAAGGTATTATTGAATTATTAAAAGAAAATGGGCAAGCAAGTAATCCCAATATCATTGAAATAAAAGAAGTCTGGTTTAATAGTCTGAGACATTTACAAGTTGATGAAAAGAAAAATGTAACGCTTGAAACAGAGTCAATTCAAAATAAAAGAATCGAACATCTCCGAAACGAAGTATATAAGCCGTCACCCAAAAAAGGAATCAGTCAAGTTTCACAAGAAGAAGGAACTAGACTTGCTGCAATTTTACTTGCGGGCAATTATAATTGGAATACAACTTTTAATGGAGCCGTTTGTATAGAAAATGCAAAAGCATTACAAGGAAAATTTTCAGGATTAGAATTACATCTATTATCCCCAGATTATAACAAAAAGTTAAAACGACTAAAAAAATCTTGGATTACTTTTTTGCAAGAGAGAAAAATATTACCTCTCAATTACCAAGATGGAGATTTTATTGACGATGCTTTTGAATATGCAATAAGTCTAGAAGCGAAAGCTATTTATTCTGGTATATCTCAAGTTAACTCATCTCAAGATGACTTAGAAACAATTTATAAAGAAAATGAACAGCTTGATTTGTCCCGTTCCAACGGAAGTTCGATTGCCTTCATTTTAACATTTAAAAATAAAAATTTCTTATTTCTAGCCGATGGTCATTCTAAAATAATAGAGAACCAAATAAAAGAATTATCAAAAACTAATCCCCACTTAAGCGAATTTGTTTTAGTGAAGGTTTCTCATCATGGAAGCAAAAATAATACAACTAAGTCGTTTCTAAATTCCATTTCCTGTAAAAATTTTTTAATTACGACCAATGGCGATTTGTTTAAACATCCTGATTTACATACAATTATAAAAATAGGAAAAATGAAAAATGATAGTAAAAATATTTTTTTGAATTATCACTGTAAAAAATTGGACAAAGATATTATTCAAAGTCTAGAAGCAGATTATAAAACGAATATTCGAACATTTAATAAAGAAGCGGTATTTAGATTATCCTTCACAGACCAAAATGAGGTTTTATACAATGAACTTACATGATCCTGCTCTTGAAATTAAAAAGTCTATGGTTCAAATTATAACATCCGAGAAAGGTTCATCTTCTTTTGGAACTGGATTTTTTGTGAAAGAAAACTGCATATTAACCGCTAATCATGTCGTCGAAGATTTGATTCAACAGCCATTTAGTTTATTATTCAGCTATGAAGCCTTAAAAGAAATTCCTAATCCCGAGAAGATTATAATAAAAGATTACAGTATTGTTTCCGATGAAGACATGGACTTTGCTATAATCAATATCCATGCTCCCATAGAGAGGAATATTTCTTGTGTTCCTATCTATTCATTCCAATCAATTAACAATAAAAATGTTAAGCCCTATGGATACTTAAAAAAAAATGAAAGCCTTGTTGAAAGTTCCGCTAAATGTGAATTAACCCCCACTACATATAAAAAGATCGAATGTTATGCATTACATTTAGATGGAACCGAAGTTACTTATGCCGGATTTTCTGGCGGACCTCTTACGATCGAAAATCAAGTCATCGGATTTATACACCATGAATATAATAATGGTGATTATGCTCAGAAACTATATGGAAGTTTTTTTAAAGAGAAGCATGTTGAGTTATTGCGGAATAATGGTGTTGGTGTAATAAAGGGTCGCAGTGTTTCTACATTGTCTGGAGATAAAATGATTACTAATCAATTAAAGAATAAGCTAGAAAATCTTCAAAAAATTCGAGCAGAATGGGACGAGAAGAAAGAATTCATGCTTAAAAATGAACCATCGATTTCAGACTTAGAAAGAATGTATTCGTTGAAGAAAAGTTTAGAGCATATAGAAGAAAATATCCGAAAGAATAATCTTGAAATTAATAAAGTTTTATTAGAACTAAAAGAAGGTGAAGAATAATGCAAGATATAACTGAATTGGAAAACGCTTTGAAAGAATGGGAAGATAAACTCGTTTATCTAGAAGCTGAAGAACCAAAAGTATCAGATATTGACCAAAAATATAATATTCATAAATCAAAAATAAAAGCAAAGGAAATGATTCATGAATTAGAAGATAAAATCAAATTGTGCCATGAACATAGCGTCCCTATTATAGTGATAGAAAATTCAGCAGATAATGAAGAAATTCAGATTCCGATTAAAAAAGTCGATTCTCTTCTTCAAGATCATCCGCCAGTTATACAAAACTTTGTTGGAAGAAATGATTTAATAGAAACATTACAAAGTCCAAATATTCATATTGCTGCCATTACAGGTTTAGGTGGGGAGGGAAAGTCATCATTAGCCGCTAAAATATTTGATTTAGCTTTAACAAATTCAACATCCATTAAATATGATAAACTGGGTTGGTGTAATTGCAAAGAATTGGAAAATCCTTTTCATGATAAACTAAAGAGTCTGCTGGAATATATGACAGATGGAGAAGAGAATATGCAAAAGTATCGTGAGGAAAGTTTCCCTCAAACTGTTCATAGGTTTACTCGTATGCTGAATCATAGTCATTGTTTAATTGTTTTTGATAATATGGATAGTTTTGTGGATATAGAGGGGGGTGCTTTCATTGCAAATTTAAAATATTTATTTGATACCTTAGCTACGAGCTTATCAAAAAGTTTAGTAATTTTCACATGTCGAGTACCTATAGAAGATTATCATTCAATATTTATTGAGATTCCTGTTAAAGGATTAAAATATGAAGAAGCAAAAGAACTCGCTCAGGATCTAAAGGTTTTAAATACTGATTTTAACGAATCTGCATTAGAAGAAGTATATGCAGGTACTAAGGGACATGCTCTTTGGCTAAATTTAATATTTGGGCAAATAAGGAGTAATCGCATTGATGCACGGAAGGCTAAGGAGTTAGTAAAAAATTCTTCTGGTTCATTGGATAGAATACTATTATCCTCAATATGGAATAATTTGAATGCAGATGAAAGGGAAGTGATTTTAGCGATTAGTAGTTTTACTAAGCCGCACGACATTTCTAAAGTGGAAAAAATTACAAAATTTAACTCACGTCGTTGTAATGGAATACTAAAAAGTCTTATTCGCTTAAGCCTAGTTATAGAAGTGGATGCGTCAGGAACAAGACATTATGATTTGCATCCAATAATTAAAGTCAAAGCAAAAAATGAATGCCCAGCAGATAAGAAAGTAGATTTGTATAAAAGTGCAATATTTATTTTAAGTAACGGCGGTCAATGGGATGATTTACTTTCTATAATCAATTTTCATGAGACCTATACACCACAAATAGATGGATTTGTGGAATGTGTAGAGATTGCAATTGAAAATAACGAAATAAAAAGTGCAATTGATTTTTTACAATGTGTCAGCGAGGCGCTATTAAGATTAGGGGAAATTACTAAATTTCTAAATTTAACAAAAGAATTATTGAAAATTTTAAATTTAAAAGCTAGTGGATTACCAGATGATAATCCAAAGTTTATAGCAATTTATTTAGATTTCATTGAGTGCTTAGCTGATGTAGGAGAGTTCGAACAAGCTAAAGTGTATATTGAAGACTACCGAAAAGGAATGAAAACATTTTCACAGTATATTCATTTTGTAGAAATGAACAGCTTTTTTTTATGGCAGTATGATAAATTTCAGGAAGCATTAGATTTTATCAATAAGGAAATTGTCATCATCAAAGACAAGAATGAGGCGGTGCCGGAAAAAATACTTGATACGATGAATTTATGCAAAAGAGATTTAGGAAGAGTCGATGAAGTTTTGACTCACTACGTTTCCCAAGAAATAGTTGATAATATAAATACTTGGGAGCCAAAGGTAGAAGGAGATATTTCGTCTAACGACTTAGGAAATTTGAGCAGATGTTATTTCTTATTAGAAAAATATGAAATTAGCTTAAAGTTATGTTTAGCCAGTTATACGGAATTAAAAAAAGAAAAGAATAGTAATGCAAAAATTAATCAAGGTTATGCTTTACTGTGGCTAACGGATATTTTTATTAAATTAAATCAATTTGAAGATGCAAACGAAAATCTTAAAAAAGCGTTCAGTATTTGGAAAAAATATTGTCCAAGTAGATTAGATAAAATTAAAGCCCATTACCTTGAATATCCTACTGAATTCAAAGAACAATACATTCTACCTTCCATTGCATAATATTAAAAAACAAAAATGTATTATAGAAGAAAAATACTATTAGCCTTACTGCAAAAATTTGATGGGAGCCTGAAACGGACAGAGTTTCAAAAACTCCTATTTCTATTTACGAGGAAGCAGGAAAACCAGCGTTTGATTTTGTGCCGTATAAGTTTGGGTGTTATTCGTATCAGGCGACTCAGGATTTGAATACGATGACGAAATACAAACAGATTGTTGATAATAAATCCGAGTGGAAAGTAAATGATTCCACGGAATACTATTCGCTATTGAATAAAGAAGACCAAAAAAGCTTAGAAGAATTATATAAGAACCTGTCTGAAAAGGATATCGCAGGCTCTTGGAGCTTGACTTTTTTTGATAAAATAACTTCTTCTCAGACGCGCTCTAAGAATTTTCACAAGGTAAAGTATGAGGAACTGATTCGATATGTATATAAGAATTATCCGTATTATGCGATTCATAGAGAAATTGCCGATTATAAAGATCATGTGATTGATTTACTGAAACGTGTTTGCACGGTGAGCGTGGAGACTGTGAGGATTGTGCGGGAGATGGAAAAGATTTAGCATGAAAATTTCTGGGAAAAAAGAAAAACAAAACGGTCGAAGTATATATAATACAGCAGGAGAATGAAAGATGGCTAGTTCAAAACATTTAAGACAGATTTTTCAATCGGCTAAATTGGGAGATAAAGATTCTTTTCAGAAAGTCGCAGAAGAAATTATTCAAGAAGAAAGAGAAAAACAACACCATCTACTCGCAAATGATTTAGAGGAAATTTTATATGGAAAGGTTTCGAAAGTAATGCCTTTTCAAATTCTAAAAGAAGAAATTCCATTAGATAAAGAAAGAAATCTTCCCCTTCTCACAGTGCAAACTGCTACTCGTTCTTTGAACGATATAGTCTTAACAGAGGAAACTATTTCCAATGTGGAAAGAATTCTTTTAGAGAATAGAAAGTCTGAAGTTTTAAAATCCTATGGATTAAAACCCATTGATAAAATTTTATTTTACGGTCCGCCTGGGTGCGGCAAGACAATCACAGCAGAGGCTATAGCATTTGAATTGGAATTACCGTTTGTCGTTATCCGCATTGATTCGATTGTGTCTTCCTTTTTAGGTGAGACCTCTGCTAATCTAAGAAAGGTTTTTGATTATATACATAAAAATCGTATGGTTGTTCTATTTGATGAGTTCGATGCTTTGGGGCGAGAAAGATCAGATACTTCCGAGCATGGAGAAATCAAACGAGTAGTGAATGCACTACTTCAAATGTTTGATAATTATAAGGGAAATAGTATTTTAATTGCAGCAACAAATCATGAGGCTACTCTTGATAGTGCGGTGTGGAGAAGATTTGAAGAGGTATTAGAATTTAATCTCCCCGATAATAACCAAATTAAAAAATTATTGGAAATGAAGCTAAGAGGTGTTAGACGGAATTTCGAAAAAGAAATACAGCTAATTGCTCCCTATTTTAAGCAAATGAGTCATGCCGATATTGAACGAATTATTAGGCGTGCAATTAAGGATATGATTTTACAGGGTCGTGAATTTCTAGAGGATAAAGACATCGACAACTCTTTGTTAAATGAAAAATCTAGAAATAGAAACTCTAAAAAGAGAAAATAGATGCCTGGAATTTACGAGCATCTAAATTTCAAAAGGGAAACAAGGTCTCCCGAAAGACGAAGACATTCCGTTCCCCCAAAGCCATATAACGGAAATCCAACTGAACATTCTAATTCGTTAAAGAGAGATATTGATTCAATCAAAGAGAATCTTTCCACAGAAATAAAGGGCTATGATGATAGGCTCTTGATAAAGCTAACAATTGAAGATAATTTTAGTCCGGAAAGTTTTGAAAGTATTCCGGGGATACAACTTGTTAGCCAAGAAGACAAATCAATTGTACTATTGTTTTTAACACAAGAAGCATTAGAAGAATTTGAAAGTAGAATTTCCACTTTTGGCTCTACAAACGGGATTGTGACTCGTAAGGAATTAATCCAAGCAACTCAATCCTTTGGATTATGGTCGCCCAAAGATCGAATCGGAAAAACAATTAAACGAGAAGGACTTCCTGAATCTGAAAAATTTATTTTAGACGTTGAGCTTTGGCCACAAGAAAGTACTAGAGAAAGAAGTCGTATGTTAGATGCATTTCAGAATTTTGCGAATGCTGAAAATTTCCAATTTCTTGATTCAGTAAATAACTCTTCCATAACACTCGTGAGAGTCCGATGTTCGAGAGTGAATTATGAAAGGATTTTAAAACTTAGAGATGTTAGAGTTATAGAGTTACCACCAAAGTTTAGTCTTGATTATTCTTTATTTGAAACTAATATTTCAGATATTCCTCCCCCAAGTCAATTAAATGAGGATGCTCCTAGAGTTGCAATTCTAGATAGTGGGATTAATGCTAGTCATCCGCTACTAAAAACATCCGTTGGTGAAGCACGAAATTATATCGATTCAGAAGGAGCGGAAGATTTATTGAATCATGGGACTTCAGTAAGTGGCATTGCTTTATATGGAGATGTGGAAGAATCTATTCGCAGTAAACGTTTTATTCCCTATTTTTATATTTTGAGCGGAAAGATTTTACATGAAAATAACATGCATGAAGAAAAATTTATTGAAAATCAAATCGAAAAAGCAGTTAGGGAATTTCATTCAGAATACAGTTGTAAAATATTCAATCTCTCCATCGGAGATGCAAGAAGACCTTATTACGGTGGTAAGGTTAGTTCCTTGACTGTTACTTTAGATAATCTTTCCCATGAATTAGGAATTTTATTTATAGTTTCTGCGGGTAATCTTGAAATCAATGATATAACTGAGAAACTAGAAAAAGGCAAAACCTATCCAAACTATTTATTAGAAGAATCTAATATACTTGAACCGAGTAACTCAATTAATTCTATTACAGTTGGAAGTGTAACGAAATATGATAAGAGTCGTGTAGCTAGAATAAATCCAAATGACCCAGCATACCAACCGTTAGCCCCTATAGATTCTATCTCTCCGTTTTCAAGAGTTGGCTTTGGTATTGGTGGTAGCATCAAACCTGAACTTATGGCTCACGGCGGGAATCAAAGTATAGATCATAGGTCTAAAAGTTTAAATAAAAATGAGTTGGGAGTGATAAGTTTAAATGCAAAATTTATAGATGGAAAACTTTTTTCAGAGAATATCGGAACAAGTTTATCCACTCCTTACATTACTCATCTTGCTGGCAGAATCTCCGCTAATTCTAAAGATTATTCCACTACATTTATCAAAGCTTTATTAGTCGCTAGCGCAGAAGCAGATTCAATTAAAATTCCTGAGTTAAGTAGTGAGGAAAAATTAAGACTTAGGGGATACGGGAAAGTAGACGAGGATTTTCTTTTCAAATCTGGTGAAGATGTTGTTGTATTGTAATTCTACTGACAAAATCAGAAATAATAAAAATCATTTTTATGAAATTCCAATTCCTGAAGATTTCTTCAAAGGAGAAAAAAGAAAAAGGGAAATTACAGTTTCATTGGCTTATAATTCATCGGTAAGGAATACCAGAATTAATTACAGAGCAACTCGAATTTCTTTTAAATTTGTAAAGGGAGAATCATTGGAAGAGGTAATCAGGATGTTTGATAAGGAAACAGAGAAAGAGGATTATGAAAATATACCGGAATATAGTTCGAATCGAGAAATAACTTCGAAAATTAGAGACAAGGGAACGATTCAAACTTCTACATGGTCATTCGTTCAACCAAATCCTTCTAAGTTTTATGTCGTTGTAACTCGCAATGATTTTTCATGGGCAGCACAAATTGCGAAAGAGGAAGAAGAGTATTCTCTTGTAATTATAATAAAAGACAAACAGCAAATTGAGCCTAAACTCTATACTAAAATTTCACAAAGAATACGCGCTCGTGTTTCAGGATAAAAATTAAGCAATAAAGATGAAATGAAGACAAACCCCTCCGGCATCTCTACTCCAACCTACAACTCCATTCTAAAAGACCTGTCTAAGATTTACGAACAATCTCTAAGCGATGGAAACCAAGATTGGAATAAAACGATATTAGCCTCTAACTGGAAGATGGGAGAGATAATCATTCAGATACAAGCTGACAAAAATAGACAATCGGCATATGGAGATAAAGTTCTAACTCAATTATCTAAAGACTTAAATCAAAAATATGGAAAAGGCTTCTCAGATAGAAACTTGCGATACATGAGAAAGTTTTATCAAACCTATCGGATGAATCAAATTCATTCGGAACTTTCTTGGTCACATTACAGATGTCTGCTGTTGATTGAAGATTCTCGGTTGCGATTGGAACTGGAAAAGAAAGCAATCCAAGAGATACTGTCACAGCGAGATTTGCTACTTAGGGTTAAACAGGTATTAGGCAACAAGTCCCAAAAAGTGAAAGCTGAAATCGAAAAAGAGTCAATGAATTACAAACTCAAAAGACCCTTGCTTCGTTTAAATATCTACCAACTAAAACAAAAATTTTCCTTAGATTCGGAACACAGTGTTCCGCATCTTGACCTTGGCTTTTCTGTCTACCAAACAGGGTTTGAAAATCTTAATCAGTTTAAAGTTGGCTCGATTCTTAGTTCTAGTAAAAAGGGTAAGTCTTATTCATTTCAACTTACTTCTAGCGCAAAAGAACTATTTACCTACAAAGCTTTTTTACTTAGAATCATTGACGGCGATACTTTGCACGTTCGTATTGATCTGGGTTTTTCTATTGTTATTGAACAACGTCTGAGATTACGCGGATTAGACGCTCCTGAGCTTGGCACTTCGCACGGAGTTGCTTCTAAAAAGTTTGTGGAGTCTCGTTTGAAGGATTGTGATTTTCTAATTATTAAGACTCACGGTAGCGACAAATACGATCGTTATTTGGTCGATGTGTTTTATTTGAAGAGTGAGGATAACGAAGATAAGGTTTTAAAAGAAGGGATTTTCTTGAATAATGAGTTGTTGGATGAGAAGATGGCTTTGCCCATCCTGTGACCGATTGAAGTAAAATACGAGAACTAAGAAAATGTCTTAAAGGAGCATTGCGAAGTGTTAAAGCAAAAAAGCCTGAGCTGCGGGTTTTTGGTTTTTTTGGCGTTACCTTTTTTTGCCACTTACACAAAACCAAAAAAAGGTAACACTAAAGATCCCCCTCGCTGGGAAAGCGGTAATGAAAAATAATCCAACTTTGAAAAGAAAAGCTTACGGATTCGAAAGGGAAGCTTTTTGATTTTATAAATCTAACATGTTAGGGATTGCGCTAAAACCTCTTTGAAGCTGCAGGCTAACAACAAAAGTGGAAACACCCCACGGTAAGTGTACTTTTTTTTAGCTGACAATATCCTTACATCTAAAAGAGTATTAATCTAGGCACGAATTCGTGCCCTTTTATCTTAACTCAGGAATGTATTATGAAAATTCACGAATACCAGGCAAAAGAAGTATTACGCAGACATAAAGTCAGCGTTCCATTCGGTGTTGTAATCGACAAAAAAGAAGACGGACCAAAAGCTTTTGAAGAAGTTTCCAAACTTTCTCCCGTTGTTGTTGTCAAAGCACAAATCCACGCAGGTGGAAGAGGCAAAGGCGGCGGTGTAAAAGTTACCAAAACCAAAGACGATGCGTTAGCCGCTATCGATAAGATATTGGGAATGCAACTCATTACCCACCAAACCGGCACAGAGGGAAAAAAAGTTCTCAAAGTCTACTTGGAACAAGGAATTGAGATTGATAAAGAATTTTATCTAAGCCTACTCCTTGATAGGTCTGCAAAAAAAACAATCGTCATGGCTTCCCGTGAAGGTGGAATGGACATTGAAGAAGTAGCAGAAAAACATCCTGAAAAAATTACTAAAATTGCAATTGATACTGGTGTTGGACTTCAACCAAACCAAGCGCGGGAAATCGCGTTTAGCCTCGGTCTTTCGGGTGATGCAATTAAGTCAGCAGTTCCTTTTTTCATTGCACTCTATGATGCATATATGAAAGAAGATTGTTCTCTCTTGGAGATAAATCCTCTTATCCTCACCAAACAAAATCAAATCATCGCTGGCGATTGCAAAATGACTTTTGATGATAACGCTGGGTTTCGTCATGCAGATAATTTGACTTTCCATGATAAAACAGAAGAAGATCCATTAGAATTACAAGCGGCTGAGTTTAATCTCAATTATGTGAAATTAGATGGAAATATCGGTTGTATGGTAAATGGTGCTGGTCTTGCAATGGCGACTATGGACATTATCAAACTTGCCGGTGCTGAGCCTGCGAACTTCCTAGATGTGGGGGGTGGAGCAAATGTGGTTACTGTTACCAACGGTTTTAAAATCATATTAGGAGATCCTAATGTAAAAGCGATCTTCGTAAATATCTTCGGTGGGATTGTAAGATGTGACCGTGTTGCACAAGGTATCGTAGAAGCTGCTAAAGCGGTTAATATCAGTGTGCCTCTCATGGTTCGTTTAAAAGGAACCAACGCAGAAGAAGGTAAAAAGATTTTATCTGATAGCGGTTTAACCATCGTAGTCGCAGATGAACTTTTAGATGCTGCCGAAAAAATCCCTAAACTATTAGGCAAATAATTACAAGGAAATAAAAATGTCAGTTTTAATAGATAAAAATACTAAAATCGTAGTTCAGGGGATCACTGGAAAAGAAGGTTCTTTTCACACATCCCAAATGATCGAATACAATACCCCATTTGGATCTAAAGTAGTTGCGGGTGTTACTCCCGGAAAAGGTGGGACTAAAAGCGAACATGGAGTTCCTGTTTTTAATACTCTAAAAGAGACCATCAAAAATGAAGGGGCTAACGTAAGTGTAATTTTTGTTCCCCCTGCTTTTGCGGCTGACGCAATTTTAGAAGGAATCTTTGCGGAGATACCTCTTATTATCTGCATCACAGAAGGAATTCCTGTTCATGATATGACTAGAGTGTATAACGTTCTAAAAGGTTCTAAGACTCGCCTAGTTGGTCCAAACTGCCCTGGAGTCATTAGCCCCGGCAAGTGCAAAATCGGTATTATGCCCGGCTTCATTCACAAAGAGGGGCGAATCGGTGTTGTCTCCAAGTCAGGAACTTTGACTTATGAAGCAGTTGGTCAATTGACTAACGTTGGTCTCGGTCAATCTACTTGTATTGGTATCGGTGGAGATCCAATTATCGGAACCAGTCATATCGACGCATTAGCACTGTTAAATGCTGATCCTGATACAGATGGAATTATCATGATTGGAGAAATCGGTGGAACCGCAGAAGAAGAAGCAGCAGCTTACGTTAAGGCTAATATCAAAAAGCCGGTAGTTGGTTTTATTGCAGGTCAGACTGCACCTCCTGGTAAACGCATGGGTCATGCCGGCGCGATTATCAGTGGTGGAATGGGAACTGCAAAATCAAAAATGGATGCAATGAGAGACGCAGGAATTCACGTATGTGTATCGCCTGCCGACATGGGCGCAACCATGAAAAAAGTATTAGGGAAATAATAAAAGATTACCACCGATGAACACTGATAAACACCGATAAAAAAACGATTAAGAACGATAAGAATTTACAAAGTAAGTTAAGAATTCAAAACCATCGTATCCGTTATCGGTGATCTCGGTGTTCATCGGTGGTAAAGAAAGTTTTCACAGGAGAGTTATGAATTTTAGAATTCTATTTTTAAGTATTGGTTTATTGGCGGTTACGGGTAATTATGCTGAAGTGACTATTTTAGAAGAGACAAAGACTCTTGCACAACTAAATGCAAAGCCAGTAACAGGAGAAGAGACGCCGAAGAAAGTTTTAAAATTAACAATGAAAGAAACAGTTCAGCGATCCGTTGAATTTAATCCTACAATTCGTAATGCAAAATACGAATTAGTCAAATACGATTCTGGTTTTTTAAAATCAGAATCCAAGTATTCATGGAGACTTGTGGGGGGAGCGGAGATAACAGAAGGTAGACTCCCGTACAACCAAGCAAATATACTTTCAGGAACAAAAACACAAACAAATAAATACAACATAGGTATTGAAAGAGTATTTAATACTGGAACCTATTTTAAGATAGATGCAAGTACGCAAAGATTTGATAATAACGCTTTTGAAAATCGTTTTACAACTCCTGCCGGATTTAGTGCTCTTGGAATCCCTCCTCTTTATACAGGTGCGATTACAGCTACACTTTCACAAGATTTATTAAAAAATACTTTTGGGATGCAAGATAGAAACAATCAGGAAATACTTAAAAACCAGTCTGAAATTACAAAAGAGGAATTATCTCTTCGACTTTCAAACACAATCGTTAACTCCCTTGTGGATTATTGGAATTATTCGGTTTCGGATTCTTCTACAGCTACTTTTGAACAGCTTCTTAAAAATACAAAAAATATACGGGATTTGACAAAACAAAAAACGGGACTCGGGCTTGCGGAGGGTTTTGAGATTAACCAATGGAATGCGCTTTATACACAAACAGAAAATCAATTAGAAAGAGCAAAATTAGAGCGAGATGAAAATAGACGCAAACTTATCCGTAACCTCAACCTTACACCAGATTCAGAAATTGGAAATATCACAGATTTGGAAACGGAGTTGCCACCTGGACTAAATTATGAAAAAGACTTAGAGTATGCTTACCAAAACCGCGGGGATTGGAAAAGTATAAGACTACGAAAAGAAATAGCTGAATTATCAATTAAGAATGCTAAGGACAATGCCCTGCCTTCTCTGAAAGTAAGCGGGTCGTATTCTTATCAGGGGCAAACATTGATTTCACCTCAAGATAATTTTACGAATACAGGCAATGGAATTCCATCTTTTAAATATCACAACCTAAATGCCAACGCAAAACTCAGTTATCCATTAGGCGATTCTGGTATGAAAGCCGATTTGAGAGATTCAGCAATTCTCCAAAGACAGGTTGCAATTCTTGAAGATGATTTAAAAAAAGAAATTGCTGATGAACTTAGAGCTCGTGTGGATGCAGTCTTAGTTGGTCATAAAATTTTACAGAATGCGATTCAAACTCGTAAAGAATCCGAAAGTTACTACAACGGGCTATTCGGTAGTTTCCGCCAAGGTCGATTTACGGCAGTAGCTGTTAAAAATGCGTTAGATACCTTAGTTCAAAATCAACTACAAGAAATACAAGCAAAAGTAAACTTCAATATTAATATTCTACGTTATGAAGTAGCGAAAAATTCTCTTTTAAAAAAATTCGATATTGATGTAGAAAAAATTATACCGAGTGAATTCTAAACACACAAGAGTTTTGTGTAAAAAAATGATTTTCTCAAACTTCGACAGTGCTCAGTGTAAGCTCCGCACACTGAGACCACAGAGAAAAGAGTCAATAGTTATGAGAAAAATTTTACTCTTTATCCTTTTATTTTTATTTAGTTTCAATTGCAATAAAACGCATCTTGAAAAAATAAATCAATGGCTAGAGAAAGAAGAATATGAAAAGTTATTAGAATATTCCTATAAAAATAAATCTCAATTAAAAGATGAAGAATTATATCTAACTTCTCAAGGTATTTCCAAATTTCAAAATTTTATTCGTAAGAATCAATCAGAAAAAAAATTCTCTGACCCTAAGTATTTCAAAAATTTAGAAACTAAAACTGGATTGAAAATAAAATGGATTCAAACGGAAGCTGAAAAACTCATTGTTATAGAAGACAATTACCAAAGTTTAATTAAAGAGTCAAAATACTATAAAGATAAATCTTACTTGGATAAGTTTATACATACCTCAAAAACTAACGAACCTTTTGAGAATAGTTTTTTGCTTACTGATATTTTGGAAATGGATCCCAGACTTTTTTTATCCGAATTTAAAACAGTCTGGATAGAATCAATGAAGCTTAGTATTCCAGCTAACTTAAATGAATCAGGAAGAGAAAAATTTCTATACGTACTCCACTATCTAGCATCAAAAGAAGAAACCGATTTAAAAAATATTTTTTTTATCACAGAGGGAAAAAATATAAACTTACGTTCGGGACCGGGAACAGAAAATACAACAATTGCTAAATTAAATAACGAAGAAGTTTTTCAGATAGATTCAGACTACAATACTACTACTATTGGTGGAAAAACTGGAAAATGGGTTCAGATTTATGTATGGAATTCGGATGTAGTTGGATGGATATTTTCTCCTTTTCTTAAACCGGCAAAGATAGATTATGCGCTAGTTAGATCCTACGAAAAAAGTTTAACAGAGAATACTAACTTCACTACAATTGATTTTAACAATTGGAATTCAGATGAAATCCCGACCGGATTCTACGGCAACTACATTAAGACAAAGAAAGAGATTCGGGATGCGAGTATTGGTTTTACATTGTATCCCTCAGAAAAAGAACAGGGGATTTGCAGAAAGCTAAAAAAAAAGACAAAGAAAATAGTTGTGTCTTTTATGAATGAAGACAGTTCAGAGCGGATAACCATTTTTTACCTCAGGGGAGTTTCACATTTAAAGTCAAATACCCTGAGCAAATTGGAAATAAACGATAACCAGATTGTTCTTAATTCAAAAATACTTGATGTAAATATTGAGAAAAATAGATTACTAACTTTGGAATTCAAAATTTATTCAGAAGAAGATTCGCAAATTAGATTCTCTATACTTTCGGGGATAAACACCTCTCGAGAGTTTTTTCAAACTACAAATATAAATCAAAAAGAAATTGATTCTTGGGAATTATGTATTCCGCAAGGTAAAAAATCTTCATCGACAGTTTTTCTATTTGGTTTTAATATTTACTAATGGCAGTTCACAAAAAAAGAATTAGGAAATCTAAATTGTGTGGGAAAGCTTTCCTCTCAATAATTTTAGATTGCTAAATTTTTTGTTTGCATAAGGTTTAAGAAGTTAAATATAAATTATGAGTAGATTAAGAGGAAAATAAATTGAAGAAAATATACTTATCAAACCCTAGAGGTTTTTGTGCTGGCGTTAAATATGCAATATCATTCGTAGAAAATGTGCATACGCTCTATCAAAATGAACAAATTTATGTTCGAAAAGAAATTGTCCATAACAGAAGAGTCGTGACAGATATGGAGAAGAAGGGAATCAAATTTATTAACGAACTAGAAGAAGCTCCTGAAAATTCAATCG
>JAGOHK010000009.1 GCA_017996175.1 Leptospiraceae bacterium | reverse complement strand
CTGATTTAGGAATTTCTTTTTTTCCTTCTGGACTTATTACAAGGAAGGAATTACTTAACTCAATTAACACCCCTGAATATCTTTGACCATTTTTTAATACGAGAGTCTCAGATGCTTTTCCCATGATTGTTTCGATTCGTTTCAATAAGGATTGATTTTGGTCTTTATTTCTTTTTTGGATTGATTCTTTAGCATTCGATGGATCCTGTAGTTTTTCTTTTTCGATAGAAATCAATTCCTCACATTCTTTTAATTTTTCTTCCAAGGAGTTTTTATCTAACTGCTTTGTGGTTGGAGTAAAATCACTTGTAGCGAATTGAGAGAGTTTTTCTGAAACTTTTTTTACATCTAACTTTGTATCGATATTCATACTTGGATCTTTTTTTAAATCTGCTAAAACTACCCCTAATCCAGTTTCTTTTAAAATTTTCTCGTTCTGGTTTTTAGATATATTCGCTGAATTTCCTGCTTCTAATATTGATTCTTTAGAGTCGATCGTGTTAAGAACTGCCTTGACTGATTCGCTAGTTTGTATTTTTTCGGAAGATAAATTTTCTATTTCAGGAATTCGAAGTTTGGTAGCTATACTTCCTTCATATACAAGTAGATTCGTATCACCGGATTTATCAATTACAAGTTCGTATTTAGTCCCTCTTACACTTGATACAACGGTGGGAGTAAGTGTACGCAACTCTTCGTTTTGGTTTAGTTTTTTTACATGAATTAACACATTTCCTTTTTCTAAAATGGCTTGTGTTATATTTTTACTCTCATTTACTTTGGAGTTTATCGTCAGGCTACTGAATGCCTTCATTCTAATTACTATATCACTTTTATTTCCAAGGATTTGTATATCGCATAACGATTTTTCTCCGACGGAAATTACTTCGTTCTCATTGACTTTGTCTGCTATCTGTAAATTTTTTTCACCTACCTTGACATCTCCCATTGCCAATAACACAATTGCACTTGGGCGAAACGAAGTTTCTTTTTCCTTACAACTCATAAGAAAAAATAAAAATCCCAAGAAAATAAAAAAGATTTTTCTTTGAAAAAAAATCATACCAACTTCTCCTTTTGGAACTATATTTTATTTTTGCTAGTCCTCAAAAAAAACAGACTCTCGTAAACAAAGTGGAATCACTTCTCTCGCAGACTATGCGGATACTAGTAATTTAACGTACGTAATCTCTTTGAAAAACTTTTCCTGCATAGAACTAACGTTAATTTAGTGTACAACAATTCTATTCTCGACAGTATCATAAAAATTCTAGAAAAAAAGAATTGGGAAAAAATCTAAACACTTCGAGGTTTAATTTGCGTAATGAGTAAAATTACAAAAAAAATCAAAGACGCAGAAACAATAAAAGTAAGAAAAGGACCGAAAGAAAAATAAAGCAAAGAAAACGAAAAAGGAGAAATGCCGCGAGCGAGAGCACCGAATCCGCGCATAATCCCTAAATTTTTTCCTTGTTCCGAGGCGGGCGAGAAAAGAGAGGCTAAAGAAGATAAGCCGGGATTTAAAAACGCGCTGCCTAAAGAAATGATTCCAAGAGCTAGAATGGTAAAACCAAAGCTACGCGAAAAACTTAAAACAACAAGTCCCAAAAATAAGGATAACGCCCCAAATATCGCGATTTTTTTCTCCGCAATCTTTCCCGATATACGACGAATAACCCCACCCTGAACCAAAATAATAATCGAACCCAAGTAGACGAATGTATAACCGATTTCTTTCGGATTAAATTGGAGAACATCGTATAAGAAAAAATTAATACAAAACTCAAACCCGGAAAATGACAAAGAAAAAACCAAATAAATCAAACAAAGTAGAGGTAATTCTCGAACTTGTGTATGCCTGAGTCCAAGGATAGGATGTAGCTCTTTTCGAACTTCGGTCTTTCCAGGGTGAAATGTTTCTCGAAATACAAAAATCACTAGAAGTAAATTTACGAGTGCTATTAATACAGAAAGCAAAGCGGAAGAGGAAAACACCGTTACTCCCCAATCTGCAAGACTTGGAAAAATCTGGGTTAGGTCGTAGGAAGATAGAATTCCGCCGAGAGGAGGACCGAACATAAAACCAAGTCCAATTCCAGCTCCAATCATACCCATTCCTTTTGCCCGATCTTTTTCGGAGGTAACATCTGCCATTGCTGCGGATGCTACGGAAATATTTCCTCCCATACATCCTGTGACTAATCGAGAAATGACAAATAGGGTAAAACTACCCGAAAAAAACCAAACAAGATAACCTAAGAAATTTCCAGTGGAAGTGATGATTAGAACAGGCTTACGACCTACAATGTCCGAAAATCTCCCCCAAATAGGTGCGAAAAAAAATTGGAGAATGGAATATATACTTCCCACCATTCCACCGAATAAAACGATAAAAAGTTTATTCTCTGAGCTAGGTTCGAATAGATGTATGATACTTAGAAAAAATTGAAGAACTAAATCCGTTTCTTTGGATAAAAAGAATTTTAGAGTTTCTGGAAATATGGGAAATATGACAGAGAATCCCATCATATCTATAAATACAGTGAGAAATAAAACTAACTTTTCTCGTTTATGACTCATTTAGGTTTTTGAAATTGGGTGGAGAAATAAAAAATGCCGGAGAACAAACCGGCATTGAAATCAAAAATAGTGTGACCAGCTTATTTAGCAGGTTTGTATTTTTCGATTACAGCTTTTAGCTCATCAAGAGCAGCTTTAGCTTGTGTCTTAACTTGTTCTGGTAAAGCAGAATCTACTTGGTTGTAAATACCTTCGAAGTTTGCTTGTGCTTTAGCAACGATGTCTTGGTAACTTGCGTTAGCATTGTCTAAAACATCTTTTGTATCTTTGATGGTTTTGTTGAGTAAGTCTCTTACTTGAACTGATTGCTCAGATTGATCCAATTCACCTTTTTGTTTAATTTCGTTGAATTTGCTTTCGAAATTAGTTAGAGATGTTTTGAGAACTTCTTCTCCTGTTTTAAATAAAGCGATTCCTGCATTTACTACGTCTGTTAGAACTTTTTCCATTTTTTGTTTTCTCCAAATTTTTAGTTCAACTACCATATTCTAGAATCAACGCGCTTTGTATACAACAAAACATTTGCAACATGCAAGATTCTACCTAGGTAAAATCTTGCAATCCTGTTTTTACAGAGTCCAAATGCAAACAATGTCAATTCGATAAGGGCTTTTTAACCACGGTGGATATAGAGGATGCACTAAGAGCACAAAGGAAAACTGTGAATTAATAATCCTAATCTTGTCCATCTTGTTAACCACCCTTTCACTTCGCTCACACTACCGCCAAGCGATATCTAGAAGAGTTTTAGACATGATTAACAAGATTTACAGGATTCTATAAAACTTTACCGATTCAACCAGGGTAGACCTCGGGCTCATTCCTAAATATTATTGATAGATTGTTTTACTTTACATAGTCAACTAAATGGTATAAACAGTAAATCTGGAAAATACTCACTGATTTTTACAAAGCATAGGGAATATATACACAAGTTAGAGTATAGTATGCAGTGGCTTTTGGAGCTTGACTTTATAGAAAAGCATCTTCCAAGATATACTCAAGTCAGATTATTTATGCAATTAATGAAAAGCTAATTTTACCAAATGGGAGATTTTTATGCGAAAGTTACTTATACTATTTTTGATTCTATTTTTAGCAACCTGCAAATTTTCAAATTCATCTAAAGAAGATTCTGAATCCATATTCATGAATCTAGGATTACTCGGTATACGCAGTAATAAATTAACTGTCAGTGGGACTGCCGTAAAAGGAATCGTGAAAAACGCAATCGTGACAATAAACCCACTAAATACAGATGGAAGTTGCAATAGCGAAACGATATTAGCCACTGGAAATACGAACGAGGATACCGGTGGTTATTCCCTAGTATATAATAAAACTGGTTCGATTGTTTGTTTGACTGTATCCCCTAACTCAAATGGACAAACCAAAATGTTCGATGAAAAATTAAATTCTGATATTACAATCTCAGGTAGTTCCAATTTCAAACTAGTTACAATTCTACCTGAATCAAAAATAAGTAATAATAACCGAAAAAACACCCTAATCTCTCCCTTTTCTAAAATGTTAGGAAGACGATTTCAAAACCTAATTAGACAGTCAGGAGAAGGTGCTGATAAAACCGCACTTCATAGAAAAGCAAGTAAAGAAATTGTAATAAGATTTGGACTGAGCTCTGGTCTATCAGCAGCAGCTTCCCCTTCTATGTATTCCACAAGAGCAGGCGGTATTTCAGATACACTGTATCCAGAATTAGATGATATTATGGTTGAGTTAGAAAACCCAGCGAGCCCACTCAGTGCAAAATTTACTTCTATACTTGTAGGATTATCGCAATTAGCCAACACTTATAAAAATGGAGCTTCCTTATCCATTGATGATATTGATGCAATCATAGAAGCCTTTGCTTCTGATTTTGAAGATGGAGTATTCGATGGAAAAACTTCCACAGGTGCTTCTATTACGATTGGACCAGTTGGAAACCAAATTACTTTTTCTTCCACTCCTTTAACAACCACCTTACTTCCTGCGATCACAACCTATATCCAAAATGGAGGTAACTTATCATTAGGCTTACCTACCTCAACTCCACCACCTACCATTACAACAACTGAAATTACAAACCAAACACAATTTGTGGATAACGCGGTGATTACCTCACCATCCCTTGGTTCAGCCCCAACCATATCCTATTCAGGCAGTCCTTTTACATTTACGGTAAACTTACCTATTACAACCGTTTCCCCCACAACAAATGAGGCTATAACAAATTGTGCGGCTACTCCTGCATTACCTGCTGGTCTATCTCTATCAGCAAATTGCCAAATTACAGGAACCCCAACGGCAACACAAGCGAGTACAAACTATACAATTACCGCATCAAATTCCGTTGGTTCAGGAACTAGCGTTATTAGTATAATAATAAATCTGAGTGCACCCAGTGCTCTCAGTTATACAGGAAGTCCTTACACTTTCCCACAAAATGTACCTATATCAGCATTAACCCCGACTTACTCCGGAACAGTTACATCTTGCTCAGCAAGCCCAACATTACCAACAGGACTTAGCATTAATAATACAACCTGTGTCATTTCCGGAACACCAACAGGCGTGCAAGGAGCAACAGGTTATACAATTACAGCATCAAATGCTTCTGGAAATACTACAGCTAATATAAATATCACAGTAACTCCACCACCACCCTCTGGTTTAAGTTATCCTCTACGCACCCTCCCGTTCCTTGTTGGAGTTTCCATGGGTTCTTTAAACCCTACCGTAACAGGGTCAGTAACATCTTATTCCATTTCTCCAAGTTTGCCCGCAGGTCTGAGTATAAATACGAGCACAGGCGTAATATCCGGTACTCCCTCTGGGACTTTCGGTTCTACAGTTTACACTGTAACAGCAACTAACGCAAGTGGTAGTACAAATACAAATGTAACCTTTTCCGCAGTAACAAATCACCCCTTCACTTATTTATTTTATAAAGGCTCACAAGATGGGAATATTGCAGGTGCGGGTGGCGGGGCTACTATATGTTCTACGTATGCAAATACTAATCTTCCTTTCCTACGCTGTAATGGATTTAGGGCATTTTTAAGTACAAGTGGAGATGACTTAGTGAACGCTCCAAGTACAAACTCATTTAGTGCAACTCGCCCTGTCTACGGAGTAAATGAAAGCACACAAGCCGTAACACAATTATCCACAAACTGGTCTAACCTTTGGAATCTTGGCTCTACACCATTAATGTCGACATTTTCAACTGCTATGAACTTTGCGACTAATTACTATTTTACCTTTTCCAATTCAAACGGAACCTATGATGGAACAAATAATTGTACAAATGGTACGACAAACAACTCCGGCATAAATGGCATGACAGGTCGATCCGATCAAACCGGTACGTCGGCTATTACACATGCGGCTTATCCGTGTTATGCCTATTCATTGGTTTGTGTATGTTATTAAATGTAAGCTTATTTCAGTTTCCCAAAAATCCATTTTCTTACGAGCGATATACGCTTATTATCCACTTGAATTTGGGCAAATAGGCGAAATTGTTCCATAGCCTGGTAGAGTAACATCTCGTAGCCGGGAATGATTTTGGCTCCATTTTTCTTTGCCATTTTGACAAGTGGAGTTTCTAGTGGATTATACACTATATCAAATAAAGTTTGGGATTTGAGAAAGAATTTATCTGTAATAATCTGGGAATCCGTTTTTCCTTTCATTCCAACTGGAGTTGTATTTATGATGAGAGAGAATCTTTTTGAATCCTTTTCAATTGTGTCTAACGAAGAGTATTCGGCGATTCCATTCTCTAGAGAGTTTAGAATTTTTACCAAACCTTTACCTGTTTTTTGGTTTCTAGCTGCAATCACTATTTTAGATGAGGATAATCCTCGTTTAACCAAAGAATAAGAAATTCCTTTCGCACTTCCCCCACTCCCTAAAATTAAAATATCACCCGAATTTTTTGATTCAAAAAAATTCTTTTTGTATTCCTCAATCGAACGAACAGCGCCATATCCATCTGTATTATAAGCGCTAATTTTAGATTCGAACCGAACTAGTGTATTAGAAGCTTTCATATTCTTAGAGGCTTCATCTACATTATCCGCTACTTTAAAAGCCCATTCTTTATGAGGGATTGTAACAGAAAGACCTGAAAGAGAAATTGTTTCTTTTCCCAAAAGCAAACTCCGCGTTGGCTTTTCTTTTTCTAGGACTAGGTAAAGCGCATTCACATTGTATTCTTCAAAAAGCCCATTGTGAATTACTGGCGAAAGAGTATGAGATAAAGGAAATCCTAGAATTCCAAAGTATTTTGTATCACGATTGATTTGCATAATTAAGATTACCGAATATTATTCTGATAAAATAAAAGCAAGATATGATTGAAAATATTTCTTGCAAGTGGAAATCAATTTAGTTTCCTTAACTATTGAAATCAATTTGGAGTTACATCATGAGTATAAAAAATCAATTTAAAGTAAGCCTTTTCATAATCCTGGCATCGTTTCTTCCTTCTTCTGTATTCGCCATTGGAACTTATGCAGAAGGATCTGTAGTTGGAAAAATTGTTCAGTTCGAAAGCAGAGGACTTGTATTTGAGTCATTTGAAGGATTAATGGAAGTTACAAAATTCGAAAAACAAGAAACATGCGACGAGATGAAAGACGAATGTTTTTCCCCTAAAATCACTAAAATAGATTTTAGCGTCAGATTGGAAAATGCAGACCTTGTGAATTTTATCAGAAAAAATATGAACCAAGAATTATTAATTGGATATAACATTCATCAAATTAAAGCAATCTCTCTCTCTTCCGACATGGAAGTATTATCCGCAGTAAAACAAGAAAGTACACCAGCAGCTACGCAGGGAGATAAACTTGCCGTACAAAAATCAGGCGGAAAAAGAAACTTTTCAGTTACTGGTAAAATTTTACAATTAGATTACCAAGGATTTCTGATCGGAACCTACGAAGGATTGTACTTTGATGAAACAAAAGGCAAAGTGCACCAATTCTCAGTAACCAACGAACAAATGGCAAAATATGCATTAGCCGCTCTTAAAAGTTCGCCAAAATACTATATGGGTATTTCTGTTGCTTATGTAACTGGTTTTAGAAAATCAAATTATGAATTATTTGAAATCAATTATAAAGAGCCAGCAGGTGGAGTTACGGCTACTGTGAATTAATTCTTAAAAACAAAAACCAGTTGGGGTTGTGTTAAAATAATGATTTTAACACAACCCCCCAACACGGAATGAAAAAATGGAAAATGAAAATGATTTAAGTCGTTGCAAAATAAGGTTACTAGATTCAATTCAAAAATTGGGTGGAAATCTTACACTCACACAAGAAGAAGAGTTAGATTATATCGCCAAATTAATTATCCAAAGTATGACTGGGACTTGGAGATACTTTCATACTCCAGAACATATTTTTGAAGTAGGTGGAGAAGAGGATCCTGTAGAAATTCTTTCTGCCCTTTTTCATGATATGATTTATATGCAAGTCGACTTTGGGATCAACTTAAATTTAAGCGGTTATATCTATCCATTCGTACGAGAGGATAATAACAAACTTTGTATCATCAATGATCCTGGATTAGCAAAGATTGAGTATTTCCAGATTTTACTTTCGATATTCGGATTTACGTTAGGCGAAACACTCTCTCCATACAGTGGACAAAATGAATTTTTGAGTGCTCTCATCGCCGTTCAATGTCTTTCTTCCTATCTCTCCATTGAAAAATTAGCTCAAATTGCGACCTGTATAGAAGCAACTATTCCATTTCGAAAATCAATCAATGGGAAATCACCTTATCATATTTTAAAAACTAGGTTAGAAGAGGTAAAACAATCTTATTCTCTACCTTGGTCAGAGAAAGATATAAATGAGATATTGAAAAAATCTCTGCGAATGGCAAATAGAGACGTAGAAAATTTTGGGAATCCAAACTCTGTTAAGTTTTTAGATAATACCTGGAACCTTATGCCAGAAACCAATCATGATCTAAGGACAACTACTTCTTACACGATTGTAGGTTATAGAACGTCTATGCTCAAAATGTTAAACTTTTTAAAGACTTTAAAACCTGAATTTATATTTCATCAATACTTGGATGAACCATCCGATGAAAAATTAGAGAAGTTATTTAAAGATACCCGCAAAAATTTAGAATTATCTAGAATTTATTTAGAAAGTAAAATTTTGACCGTAGGGATTTTAGAAGCATTGTCTTTTAGAATAGGAAGAAATATTCCTCTTTCCACATTAATCGGAGAAATTCCTGTCAATGGAATTATTATCCCTACACTGGATCATTTTTTACCAGTTGCGGAAAATCCCTATATACCGCAAAATCCAATCGAAGAAGAAGTACTTCTAATTCTCACAAAAGGTAGAAATAAAGATACAACCTACGATTTAAAAAACTCTCCTATCGCCGCCTATCTGGTAAATGCGATCGGGTTTCCTGAAATAGAAAGGTTATTTGCAATATCCATTGGATTCTACGAAAACAAAATTTCAGCAGAAGAATTCTTAGAAGAGTGTGATTCTTCTGTTTTAGATTCCATCATCAATGGGATTATAAAAATATTTGAAATCAGAACTATGAATCTAAAGAAGATTACCACCGAGAGCACCGATAAAAGATACGATAACAGAGATTGAGGATTATACAGTCACCTCTCACGATGATGCAGTTCGAGGTGACTATTGACAATCGGTGTTTATCGGTGTGCATCGGTGGTAAAAAATCTTTACTTCAAATCCCCGATCATCTTGGCAATACGCGCCACACCTTTGTCGATGTTTGCTTGACCGAGTGCATAAGATAGACGAATCGCATTGTCATCTCCAAACGCAATACCTGGAACTGCGGCTACTTCGTATTTTTCTAGAAGAACATCACAAAATAATTTACTCTTCGAAGCATTTGGATTGGATTTTAGAAGAGTTTGGAATCCAGACATTTCATAAACACCAGTGATATAGGGAAATACATAGAAAGCACCTTGCGGTGTACGACAATTTACCCCCGATATATCATTGAGAGCTTTGACGATTTTTTTTCGTCTATCATCAAATGCTTTTACCATTTCGGTAATGCAGGCTTGATCTCCCTTGAGTGCTTCTTCTGCCGCATATTGTGCGATAGAAGTTGCGTTTGACGTTGATTGACCTTGCATGGTATCCATGTTCTTTACGATTTCTGCATTTCCGGCACCATATCCAATTCTCCATCCTGTCATGGAATAAGCTTTGGATACTCCATTTACAACGAAAGTTCTTTCCTTTAGTTCAGGAGAAAGCATCGCAGGATTTACGAACTCTAATCCATCGTAGATTACTTTTTCATAAATATCATCGGAGATAATCATGATTTTGTGCTTGAGTAGAACATTACAAAGATCTTCCACATCTTTTTTGGAATACGCGGCACCTGTAGGATTGGATGGAGAATTAAAAATAAATACTTTTGTTTTAGGAGTGATAGCTTTTTCTAATTGGGCTGGTGTGATTTGAAAATTATTCTCGGGAGTAGTTTGCACAATTACGGGAGTTCCTTCCGCCAAACGCACTATATCCGCATAACTTACCCAGTAAGGTGCAGGAATGATGACTTCATCCCCCGGATTCATAGTTGCCATAAAGAAGTTGTATAATACTTGTTTGCCGCCAACACCTACAATGATGTTTTTTCTTTCGTAAGTTAAATTATTGTCTCGTTTGAATTTTTCGATGATTGCATCTTTTAAACTTACTGTCCCAGAAACGGGGGTATACTTGGTTAGCCCCTTATCCATCGCCAATTTTGCAGCATTTTTAATATGCTCCGGGGTATCAAAATCAGGCTCTCCCGCCCCAAAACCTACAACATCTTTCCCTTCTGCTTTAAGAGCGTTTGCACGCGCAGTGATCGCAAGTGTGGGGGACGGTTCAACAACATCTAATCTTTTTGCAACAAGTAACATAATAGGCTCCTTAAATCCTTAAAGTCAGAATTTTGCCTTTCAGGATTAATTCAAGTTCTTTTAGGTTTTTTTGCCATACGAAGGAAGCCATCGTGTAAGGCTAGACAATTAAGAAAAATATTTCAAGATTACCACCGATGCACACCGAGGACACCGATAACTGAACGATAGGTCTTTGGTTTAAGATATTTTCATTCACGTCATTACGCCCTTCGTTTAATTGCATTGTTTATAACTCCATACCTAAATAAAATACATCTTTTCTTTTATCGTTCTTTTATCGGTGTCCATCGGTGATATTCTTTGATAGCCTCTTGGCTTGACAGCAATAGGCAAGGCAGGTTGACAATCTTATTATTTCGCACCGGCAGCTTTTAGGAGGGTTATAACTTCTGTATTTTGAAATTGGATTGCTTCGGATAATGGTGTTTTTCCTCCAGAATCTCTTACATTTACATCTGCGCCATATTTAATCAAAAGCTCTACGATTTTTTTATCCCCTACAATACTTGCATAAAGTAAAGCAGTAGCCCCTGTTTTATCTCTAGAATTTACATCAGCTCCTTTTTTTAATAAGTAGTCTACGATTGTTTTATGACCATTTTCGCAAGCCTTGATTAATGGAGTTGCCCCATTTCGATCAGATGCATTTACATCCCCATCCCAGTTCAGTGCAGTTTTTACTTGCGACAAATCACCCTTTTCCGCAGCATACAAAAGCACTTCATCTGTGGTTGCATAAATAGATCCTGCAAAAGATAAAATCCAAATTAATATTAACTTTACTAAAGTGTTCTTTTTCAACTTTGTTCTCCTAGTTTTTGTATCGGATTTTTAAATAAGAAATACATAGACCTACTTATTTTTTTAAAAACGGGAATCAATACTATACTCAGAAAACAGTAAACAGTTAAACACTACAATTAACTCTACTCGTAACTTTTTCCCAATGCTAAAATAGAATATTTCCGGTATCGCCTAACCTTTAAAAAAAGGGTTGTGTGAATAAAATCTGTGAGATAGATTGGCAAAATTAGAAAAGTAATCTACTAGGAAACTCCGAGTGCATATTAGACATCCATTTGAGTACAAATCCATTTACACTGCCTTAAGTCGCTCTCTTGCAACCATTGAGTTTAGTCTAGACGGAAAAATTCTTTATGCCAATCAAAATTTTTTGCAATTAATGAATTATGATCAAAGTGAAATCATTGGCAAACACCATAAAATTTTTATGGATGAAAAGGAAGTTCAATCTATAGAGTATAGAAATTTTTGGGAAGATTTAAAGCAGGGGAATTTTTTTTCGAAAACAATTAAACGATTTGGAAAAGGAAAAAAAGAAGTATGGATCGAAGCATCTTATAATCCAGTTTTTAATATATTCGGACGTCCTTATAAAGTTATTAAATTTGCAACGGACGTAACCCAAAAAACCCTTGATGCGTTAGAAGTAAAGGGGCAGTTAGATGCACTAGATAAATCACAAGCTATCATTTCTTTTTCTCTCGGTGGAATCATTTTAAATGCGAATCAAAATTTCTTAAATATCTTTAATTATTCTTTGGAAGAAATTTCCGGGAAACATCATTCGATGTTTGTTGAGGATAATTATCGTAATACTCCACAATATAAAAAAATTTGGGATGATTTAAAATCAGGAATCTATCAATCTTCCGAATTTAAAAGATTTGGAAAAAATAAAAAGGAAATTTGGATACAGGCAACTTACAATCCTATTTTTGATATGAGTGGAAAAGTTGTGAAAGTTGTAAAATTTGCAACAGATATTACAGAGCAAGTGAAAAGAAGGATTCGGAAATCTGAAATTCAAGGAAACATTGATGAAGATTTGAATTCAATCAACTCTGAACTGCAGTTTGCTTCTGAGAAAACAAAAAATGCATCTTACGCTTCCAACCTAACATCGACCAGAGTACAATCCATTGCCGCTGGTGCAGAAGAATTAAGTGCATCCGTCGATGAAATAAAAAATCTAGTTGGACGAGCTAAAAGTATTTCAGAAAAAGCATTTGAGGAAAGTTTAAAAACAACAGAAACAATATCCGGTTTATCGAAAGCCTCGGATAAAATTGGGGAGATAATTAAACTCATCGGCGACATTTCTGATCAAACGAATCTTTTATCTCTAAATGCATCCATCGAGGCAGCAAGAGCAGGAGAATACGGAAGGGGTTTCGCTATAGTAGCCTCTGAAATTAAAAAACTTTCAGAACAAACAACAAACGCCACAAAAGAAATTGGAAGTCAAATCCATGCAGTGCAAACATCTACAAACAAATCTGTGGATGCAATAAAAGAAATTAGTAATACAATTCAATTACTAGTAGAAATCTCTCTTTCGATTTCCACTGCCATCGAAGAACAATCAACCGTTACACAAAATATGGCAAGTACTATGTCATCAGCCTCCGAAAACGTAGATACAATCAATTCTAGCATATCAAATATTTCCGATAGTGCACAAAAAATTTCCCAGATGACGGCAAAAGTCAGAGAACTATCACAAGAACTTACAAAGTAATTTTAAAGATCTTAAGTTACAAAATTTGAATTTTTCTAGTTTGTTCATCCACTAATTCTATCTGAACTTTAATTACCGGAAAATCAAAATATTCCTTTGCAATCTCCCACCATTCGATGATGGATAATCCTTGTTTGCCCCATATTTCTTCAAACCCTAGATTTTCTACTTCCTCACTTGATTTTAAACGATACAAGTCAAAATGAAAAATACTAAATCCAGAAGTTTTATATTCATTCATTAAGTTGAACGTCGGAGAATTAGGATTTAAATCGGAATCATACGAACGAACAAAATTAGAGGTAAATGTTGTTTTGCCTGCTCCCATTTCTCCCGTTAAAAGAATGACAGGAAACTCTATATTACGTTCTTCTAATATTTTGCGTAAATAAGAAACTGGCTTTTGTATTTCGTTTAATTTATAAATAAATTCCATATCTTGTAGTTGGTGCGACCTAACCCCACTTATTACTATCTAAAAATGAAAACTAAGAAGTCTGTGGTTAGGCAAATCAGATAAAAAGTAGTCTTACTTCCTCTGCGTCTAACATATATTTTTCCCGACAAAACTCGCAGACCATTTCGATGTTTCCTCTTTCTTCTACAATGGAATATGCCTCTTCTTGCCCGAGGGATATGATTACCTTTTTAATTTTTTCCATCGTACATCCACAATAAAATTCAGGAATACCCACTTCCAAAATATCTGCCTTAGTTTCTAACATATTCTCCATTAGTTTTAGAGTGTCGTCTAAGGAGCTAGCAAAGATTTTAGATTGATCAATATCTATATTTGAAATTTTATCCATCAAATCATCAATTTGCCTAGACGTAGTAAAAGGCAAAGCTTGAAAAATCATACCACAGGCTTTCATTGGTCTTAAGTTTGTATCAGTGTAAATGGATAAAAACGAAATCAATTGATCGGATTCATTGATATAGTTGAGTAGATTTGTTTCAAATAAAGTATCTTCTAGTTTAGTAATGGATTGGTGTAACTTCTGAACTCCACCCCAACGGGTAACTCTAAATATCCCCGCCCCAATTCCAAGAGTAGGATCACTTTCTTCCGCTTGAATAGAATTGTGTTTTGCCATTCCGCGCATTCTTCCCATTCTATCCGAATATGCCATTACCCGCTCGATTTCCCCTTCTCCTTCTAACTGAATACTGATCGTAGTTTCCTCTTTTACAAGCCCAGCTAGAAAAAAGGCAGCAATCATAGTTTTCGCAACTAAAGTGGCAGATGAATTTTCCATTTCGTGTCTTTGAAGCACTTCTCGTACGGAATTAGAACAATCCGTTAATAAAAATCTAAAATTATATTCAGGTACAATGCCAACTAAGTAAGAATCTGTTTTATTCATATACTCTTGTATCGAAAATTGCAGAAAATCGCAAGTCAATTAAAAAAGAAATTATTAATTTCAATTTTTATTTAAATTAATAATTTCTATATTGACAGAAAAGAATCTTTTACATTCTACTCTCAATAAATCACAAATAACTCATGTTTTCAATTCGAATCTATTCTTTGTTTTTTTTCCTATTTTCCTGTACTGGGTTAAATCTCCGCGTGCCCATTACAACAAATACACATCCTATTCCTGAATATGCTACTGTTTATTCTTTTTTTAAAGGCGGACTTTTTTTTCATAGAGCGAGCTTGGTTAGACAAGTAGCTAATGCAAATTCAGAGAGAGAAGGAGCTTCTTGTTCATATTCAATCTTGTATTTAGTGGGCTATGGTGATTCCAGTATCCACTCTGCCAAAATCGATGGTGGGGTTTCTAGAATCGGGCATATAGAAGAAAGAATTACTGCTATATTAGGTAGTGTCTATCACAGTCATTGCACTATTGTGAGAGGTGAATAAATTGCGCCTTTTGTTTTTTTCCTTTATTTTTTTTTTCTTAATTCACTGCGCAATAGGACCGGTGAGTGGTGGTTTATTCACATACACCCGATTTGCCGGTGAAACAAATCCTTCTAATGATATTCCTTCGACTAAAACGGTAGTCGGCTGTCAGCATTCATTCCTTTTGTTGTTTTCTTTTGGAGATGCATCAGCAGGTCAAATCGCGTATGAAAAAGGAATTAAACGGATTGCGACTATCGACCATTCTACTTTTAATATTTTACATATTGTATATAACCGATATTGCACTATCGTCCAAGGGTCTACTTACTAAATATGAATTCATTTTGCGCTAAATTAATCTTGCCATTGCGGTTACTTTTCATTACCTCCATTTTGTTAAATTCATTTTGTATATCCACAGTCTCGCCTGGAATCCTATTCAACTATACGCAAGAACATGTATACCCGCCGGGGACTAGTTCGCAATTAGGTCGGGGAAGAATTATAACAAAAGCAGAAACCTGCAATGATGGAAGTTATATATTTATAAGTTTTATTTTTCATGGAACACCAGAAAGTATAACAGAGACTATGTCAAAAGCAGGTATAACAAAAATCGCAGTGATTGACTACTCAACCGTAAATATCTTAGGTCCTGTTTTTTTTAGAAAATGCACAATTATTTGGGGAGAATAAAAATTATTATGAAACTCATTTTACTTACTTTTACACTCATTACATTTGGAACTTCCTTCACGTTATTTGGGGATACTATCCAGTTAACCAATGGCTCCATTGTAAAAGGAAGAATTCTTTACCAAGATTCAGAAAATATGACTTTTAAAACCGAATCGGGGCAAATTTCAACTATCCCTAAAAAGTCTATTTCAAAAATCATACAAATAGACAAGAAAAAAGATCAGAGCAGTGAGGACTCTTCGGTAAGCGAAACGGAAACTGATTTATCTTCCCCCAATAATAAAAGAGGAAATCAAGAAGGAAATCAAACAGTAAAAATCATAGAGCGAATCATCGAAAGACCTACTGTTACAAATAATACGGTTACCACAACTACAACTGATTCTGGTCTTACTGGAAGAGTTCAAAAATTAGAAAGTACAACGGAAGCTCATTCCAAATTAATAGAAAGAGATTATGAACTCAGAAAAGAAGAATTGCAAATCCGAAAAAAAGAAATGGATAGAATGGAAAAACTCCTAGAAAGAGAAGAGCGATTACAAAAAGAAGAATTTGAATACCTCAAAAAAGAAAAAAGACTTAGAGAATTAGAAAAAGAAAAAGAAGAAGAACAAAAAAAAGTAACAGAGAAGAGATTAGCGGAATTAGAAATTCGAAATAAGAGATTAGAAAGATACCTAGAAATGGATGAGACCATGGTGGATTACTACGCTTCGCCGCGAAGTCCCTGGCAACTTGTTTACCGCTCCGCATTATTTCCGGGTTGGGGTCAAAGATATGCAAAACAAGACTTTATGGGAAATACATTCGGAATTAGTATTTTTTCCTTATTATTTCTAGGTGGATTAATTGATTATCAGGCAAGGCAAGCAAAAACCGCCATTGAAGATAAACTTGTTACGGAAGTAGTGATTAATCCCCTAACGATTAATTCTCTAGTAAGCTCTTCTAGTTTATTGACGACTTTCCAAACAAACCAGGCAATAAAAAAAATCAACGCAGCCAATGATGCTATGGAATTAGCGGATACCCAGATTACCCTCGCGAGAAGGATGACTCAAATAGCTATTGCCATTTACCTTGCCCAAATTATACATGCCTACATAATTGGTGTAGAATGGGCAAAAGTGAAACCACGGGATTATTCCGATAAATCGCTAAAAGGTGGAATTAGTTTTGACGTAGTCCCTGATTCGAATGGACTGCGTGGAATCGGGAACGGTGCAGGAACTAGAAGTGAAATCCGATACAGTTTTTCTTTTTAATTCAATGAAGAGGTTACTCATGATTAAACTAATACTTTTCCTATTCGTTTTACTATTTGGATTTTTTTCAAATTGTAACCCAGAAAAAGAGGATACTCAAAAGAAACCTCAAGTAGAAAACGATTCTCGAAAGAAAATTATTTTTTTCGGTGACAGCCTGACTGCTGGAATGGGACTTATTAATCCAGAAGAATCCTTCGTTTTTTTACTCGGCAAAAAATTAAAACAAGATGGATTCGATTTAAAAGTAATCAACGCGGGACTCAGTGGGGACACTACTTCGGGCGGAATTGCGCGACTCGATTGGTCAATTTCAAAAGGTGTAGACTATTTTATCCTAGAACTTGGGGCAAATGACGGTATGCGCGGAATTGATCCAAAACTAATTGAAGAGAATCTCAAAAAAATAATCTCCCGTGTTCGTGAAAAAAATCCATCTGTAAAAATTCTTTTAGTTCGAATGTTAGCATTTCCTAATATGGGACGAACCTACGTAAAAGAATTTGACTCTATCTATCCTCGCCTTGCCAAAGAGGAAAATATCCCTTTATCCCCTTTTTTACTTGAGAAGGTAGCCGGAATCAAAGACCTAAATCAAAAAGACGGAATCCATCCCACCGCAGAGGGTCATAAGCTCGTTGCCGAAACTTTGTATCCGAGTTTGAAAAAATTAGTGAAATAAAAAATAGTGAAAAAATGGCTGATTTCGGATTTTAAAACGATTTGTTCGCAATTTGTATATATTACGGATACACTAAAGAGTAGACCAAACTATGGGGTAAAGATTCCTCTAAACCGCCTAAAAATTTTTTTTTAGGCGGTTTAGAGGATAGTTTAGAGGACTATTTACCCCAATACTAAGTGTATCGCAAACACGAAGGAAGTGTAATCCCCCTGCCCCCTTTGCGAAAGGGGGGTTGTGGAAATTTATAGGAATATAGGTATACGAAATTAAGAAAAGTAATCCTTAGAAAAAAGTCCCCGGCGCAGGCGTTGGTGAGCGCCTAGCGAAAGGGTGGAACCAAAGGGGATACAGGGGATTAGCTACACAAGCTGGAACGTAAACTTACTCAAATTACTAAGCACACAACAAAGAATAGTCTCGCTTGCTTTGAGAGAGAGAAAATACTTATTATCCTCTACTTTTTTTCCATAGACAAGATTTAGTCCTAGTTTGCATTCTTTCATCATAGAGCCAAAGTCGGTTGACGGTATATATACCAAACGCTAACAGTAATTACCCAATTGATTTTTTAGAAAAAGCGTTTGGTGGAAGCAAATGCAGCATTTTCGATTTACAAATATGCAATTTATTTTGGCATTTACTATAGTGATGATTCGCTACTTGTAAAATTTTTGCAGGCTCAAATAGTTCAATCTAACAAGTCTTAGACGTTGTATCATAAGGATAATTTTCATGAAGCAAAACACGAAGCTCCGAGGTTTCTACTTTGAATAAAATATTTTTATCTAGTTCATAATGATGCAAAGTAAATTCCAAAACTTGGTTTTCATACTTGTAAGAGATAGCAAATCAAAGTAATAGTTTATTTTCATATTAATTTAAAGTAAATTTATTTTTCTTGTCTTATTTCCTTGTTTATGAATAGTCTATCTCAACCTCTGGTTTACTACGAATGTCTGAACTACCGAATGATAAAATCCACTTCCATGATCTTGATCCTGCTAAGGTAGAGGCAATCCAGACTACCGAAGGTCCTGTATTAATTATTGCCGGACCTGGCTCAGGCAAGACACGAACACTTGTGGAGCGGATTTTATATTTAGTGTATAAAGGTGTTCCATCTGAATCTATCATGGTTGCCACATTTACTGAGAAAGCGGCTAAGGAACTTATCACTAGAGTCTCAAATCGTCTCTTAGAAGCGGGACTCAAAGTAAATTTGAATGAAGTGTATATTGGAACGCTTCATTCTATTTTCTTACGAATCTTAGAGGAAAACAGAGAGTATACGCGATTAAAAAGAAATTATCGTTTGCTCGATGACTTCGATCAAAAATACTTTTTGTTTCGAAATCTAAATCCTTATTTAAAAGTAGAAGGCTCAGAAGTTTTATTAGGTAAGCCAACTCTTTCTAGATGGGATAAAGTGGAGTCCTTGGTTTATTATTTAGCCAAAGTAGGAGAAGAGTGTTTAGATTTAGAAAAGCTGGCTAATTCGAATTATCCGGCGATGAAACTCATTGCTGAGTTTTATAAAATCTATTCAGCTCAATTAGTAGAAGAAAATGCACTTGATTTTTCTACCATTCAAACAGAAACACTTTTACTTTTAGAATCAAACTCCGCGATTTTACAAAGCTTGCAAGAAAAAATAAAATACATAATGGTAGATGAATACCAGGACACAAATACAATCCAAGAAAAGATTTTACTATTACTCGCGAGTGCTCACCAAAATATCTGTGTCGTAGGAGATGACGATCAGGGCTTGTATCGTTTTCGCGGAGCTACGATTCGAAATATATTAGAATTCCCAGAAAACTTTTTACCTGGAAAATGCAAACAGGTAACACTTGTTACAAACTTTCGTTCTCATCCTGACATCATTCATTTTTACAATCATTGGATGAGTTTAAATGAATGGTCTGAAAATGGAACAACGTTTCGGTATGATAAAACAATCCAACCACGCAAAGGAGAATTTATAGAAAATCCTTCCGTTATTAAACTAGGAAAGAATGGAAATTGGGAAGAATACTATGAAGAAGTCTATCAATTCATTTCTGACTTAGAAGGCAAACAAGTAGTAACCGATAGAAACCAAATTGCCTTTTTATTTAGATCTGTAAAAAATGAAAATATCATTGGACTTGCGAATTATTTAGAAGCAAAAGGCATACAGATATTTTCCCCTCGGTCTGCTTTATTTTTTCAAAGAAAAGAAATCCAACTTTTACTAGGAGCAATCATCTTTATTTTTCCGAATCTATTTGAAGATTTAAAGTGGAATGAAACTGCTAAGTTAGAAATTTGGGAAACCTATCAAGAATGGAAACAGATATTTGCAGAAGAACTAAGAAAAGAACCAGAAAAAAATAAAGCTCTAATAACATGGGTGCAAAAAAGAGCAAAAGAACATCTGCGGATGGATGAAAACACAAACTATGCATTTGCCGCAGTTCTCTATCAGCTCTTAGAATATCCAATGTTCGGAGAATACTTAAACGTAGACTTAAAAGAAAATAAAGTAAATCTTCGCTCTGCCTATAATATTGCGATTCTTTCTAAATTGTTTTTTAAGTTTGAATACATTTATAATATAACGGTATTTACCAAAAAGAATATCCAAAAGACCTTACAGGATTTTTTCAATACCTACTTACGATTTATCTTAGATGGTGGACTAGAAGAGTATGAGGATTTTGACGAGTATGCGCCGTCTGGTTGTGTTTCCTTTATGACGATTCACCAATCCAAAGGTTTGGAATTTCCAGTTGTATTTGTAGGCTCTTTAAATTCTGTCCCGATGAAACAATACGATGAGATAGAAGAAATCTTACAAAATGAATTTTATCTAAAACCTGCATTCGAGCCAATTGAAAAAATAAAGTTCTACGATTTTTGGAGACTTTATTATACTGCTTTTTCTCGCCCGCAGAACTTACTCGTATTAACCGCAAGAGAGGTAGAAGGAAAAGGAAAAAGCCCTTCTAAATACTTTGATTCGATTTATAGCAACTTAGTCGATTGGAAGGATGAGACATTTGATTCTACTAAATTGATTTTAGAAAAAGTAAAACCAGTCAACGTCAAACACCAATTTTCCTTTACTTCGCATATTTTATTGTATGAGAATTGTCCTTTGCAGTATAAATTTTACAAAGAGCTAGAATTTGTAGAAGTAAGAACAGGGGGCGTGTTAGCTGGTAGCCTCTTACACCAAACCATCGAAGACATTCACAAAGCAGTCTTACGAAAAGAAGAACAAACACTTACAGATGCAACTATCACAAATTGGTTTAATACCAATTACTTCCTATTATCCAAACAACAAAGAAGTTATCTCCACCAAGGACAAATTGCCTCTCTCTTAAAACAAGTTCTCCGCTACCGAGATAGAAATAGCCACCAATGGGATAGAATCAAAGAAGCAGAAGTAGATGTCTCCTTAGTCAAAGAGGATTATATTCTAAAAGGCTCCATTGATCTTATCAAAGGCGAAAATGACACCGTTGAATTAATCGACTTCAAATCCGGCGACAAACCAGATGTAAACTCTACTGACCCAATTGAAAAGCGTAAACTCAACCAATACCGCAGACAACTAGAAGTATACGCTCACCTAGTCGAAGAGCGCACCGGCTCCAAAGTAAATAAAATTCATCTCTATTATCCTAAAGTAGAAGATGGAAGTCCCTATATAACATTCACGGCTAATAAGGATAATGTGCAAGTCACTATCGACAGCTTCGAAGAAGTTGTCCATAAAATTGAATCGAAAGATTTTGATATGCAACATATTTTAAAATCAGAAAAACAATGCGGAGATTGTGATATGCGGTACCATTGTAATCCTAGGGTGTATAGTAAGTGAGGGGAGTATGAGCGAAGAAGAATACTTTTATGTAGATGTATTTCCGGCAGGTTACGGGGATTGCTTCATGGTTCGTTGTGCAGATAAAGGCAAGAAGACGAATATACTTATTGATGGTGGGTTGAGAGACACTTACCATAAGCATTTAAAATATTATTTAAAAGAAATGAAAAAGAATAGCGAATGTATCGATTTATTGGTAGTAACGCATATTGATAATGATCATATAGAAGGAATAATTGAATTTTTAAGAGAAAATAATAGTTGCAAAAATCCTATCACGATTAGAGAAATTTGGCACAATGGGCTCATTCATTTAATTCCAAAGGAAAAAAGGAAGAAAAAGGAAAAAGCTACTCCAGAGGATATTAAATTGATCCAAGGAATTATTGATGTTGGAGTAAGAAAAAAAAGAGGTAAAAATGTAGCAGATATAGGAGCAAGCGAAGGAGTTACTTTATCTAGTTTAATATTATCAGGAAATTATGAGAAAGTATGGAATAGATCCTTTGCATACAACAGTGCATCAATTGACAATTCAAAAGAACCATATATTTCTTTACATGGTGTTCAGATTAAATTAATTTCTCCGACTGAATTAAAATTAAAAAAGTTAAAAAAAATATTTCTAGATAATTTGCGCATTTCGTCCATTTTTGATAAATTAGGTTATGATGAAGCCTTTGAATTTAATATCATAAATTTATTAGAAGAACAAATGTCCTTACAAAATATTTCCAGTGAATCCCTTGATTTTAATATACCTGAATTGTTAAAAGAGCCAAATACATCGGATAGCTCAGTGGCTAATGGAAGTTCGATTGCATTTTCATTAAAATTTTTAGGTTATAAGGCATTATTTTTAGGAGATTCACATTCTAGTACTATTAAAAATATTCCGAGAGATTCTAAAAATTTTAATTTTGTTAAAGTGTCCCATCATGGAAGTAAGAGTAATTCATCGAAAAAAATTAATGAATATATCGAAGGAGAGGTTTATTTATTTTCAACAGATGGTTCGCATGAAAATTTTAAGCATCCAAATTTAGTAACGATAGCTAGAATTGTAAAAGATAAAAAGAAAAGAGATTTAGTTTTTAATTACCCAATAGATTTATGCACAAGTCTTAAAAATGATTTAGAATATAATTATAGAAAAATTATTAATAAAAAAGGCTATATTCTAAGGTATGATATCATAAACAATAAATACTATTTCATAAAAGCATCAAAAAAAGGAATTACAATACATGAGTATTCCTGATGAAAAAGTTAAAAAAGGAATAATTCGGATTCAAAAAGAAAAATATGGAACCGGTTTTTTTATTGATAGGAATATTATTTTTACAGCATTTCATGTACTATTTAAAGTTAAAGCAAAAGAAAATTTCTCAGCTAAGTTATTGTCGTATGATGAAAAAATCCGAAAAGATTGTAAATGCAAGTTAATTGATTCAGACGAAGATATTGACTACGCTATTTTTGAAGTATTAGATGTACAATTTCCTTTTTTGGAAAAAATACCTACCCTATGTAATTTGCGGCATAATAAAAAATATATTTCATATGGTTTCCCTAAATATAATAACTTAAAATTTCTACTGCTACCTGAATTGAATATACCTGATTTTAATCCAGATGATAAACAAATTAATAAATATCAAATATTGGAGCCGATGGGAGCACCAACCTCAAAGGAAGGTTATTCTGGAGCACCAATTCTCGATAAAGGCATCGCAAATGGTTGGATTACTGAGGAAATAAATAATTCAAATATTATTTTTGGTAGGTCATTTGCAAATATTAAAGAAGAAACTAGAAATAAATATTTTAATCAATTATATTTTAATCTAGATGATTATAATATTATAAATCATGAGTGGGAATTCCCTCACTTAGCAAAAGAAAAATTTAGAATTTTTATGGTTCAGGCTAATTTATCTTTAGAAAATAAATTAGAGGCACTAGACTTATTTCAAAGTATTTCCAATTTTTTTGTTGGAGTAAACCAAAACCAAAACATAAGAGAAGAAGAAATAAACCAGGATGAGCAATATGTAAACCATTATCGATTTACTGAAGAAAATATTTTTGACCTACTAATTTTCCCTGAACTATTTTTATCTATTCCTGATTTAATCTTAGCAGTGAATATGATGGGAGGCATAATAAAGTTAACTCAAAAAAATATGAGCTTGGTTCACTTAGGCTTACGGACTTATGAGAATAAGGAAAATTTTAATTTAGATGATTTAAAAAAATTAAAAGATGAGTTTGAAACTTTAAATTCATCAATTAAAATATCTCAGATCGATTTGAATATTTTTCGACATTGGTTAGAAGGTATAAACCTTAAAATGAAAAAAAAACCATTACATGTTCGTGTTAATATTCTTTTTTACTTTAATCAAGATTCTACACTTAGATTCTGTATTCATCCCAATTTCGTTCCTATTGATAATTTGAATTTGGTAAATGTAATTCAATGTGTAAAATTATTCAATGAAAATGAAAGTCTATGTATTTTACCTCTAACATCATATGATTTATTTTGGCAGGTAGGGAATGGTTCAGTGAAAGACCCATATTCAAAGTTAAATGAATTCTTAAGAAATGAAAACAAGAAGATAGATATCATCTCAGTAATATCTACATATAATAATATAGAATATCAGAGTTGGGAGAAATTCCAAGAGGAATTTTCGAGTATTGCTAAAGGAAGGACTATATCTGAAATCAATGCCCCGTTAGTTACTCTAGTTAGTAATTCAAAGAAATATTCAGATAGTATAAGAGAGAATAAAAAATATTCAGGCTTCCTAAATATTTTAAATCAAGAAGTAATTATAAATAAGTATGTCAAATTATATCGTTATACAGAACATTTCGAAATTTATATCGAATCACCTCAAAAAAAAATAAGAGGAACTAAATTTGGTTGGATAGAATACAAAAAAGAAAAAAATAGTGCAGTGAAAGATTTTAAAAGTAACATAAAACTGCTGTGTGTATATCATAAAAATTCACGGGCTGAAGACATTCATATTTTGTATGGTGTTTCAGTTTGTATTTCAGATGATATTAGGATTCCTAAAGTGACCGAAAATATTAAGTTTAAAAGAGATGAAGAAAATATTATTTGGGAGCAAGCCGAATGAAAGTTGATATAATTAAATCATTTAAACAGAATCATGAAGTATGGTTAGCACTTAATCATTATTTACCGCCAGAATTATTATTTGAATTATTCTCTGTGATTGCTCGAAATTTAAACACGGACTTCCCGATTAATAAGTTATTTGATTCGAATACTAAGAGTAAAACAATTGGAGTGAAACGAAATTTCTTTCCAAAGGAAATTAAAAAAAACAATCCAGTTCAAAAAGAATTAAGGTCATTACTATTAACTATCCTCCATAATAGAGACGATTTTTCTGAAGTCGGATTAGAGGATCGTAAATCCGAAGTGAATAAATTTATTCAAATCTGTCGATTAGGAGCAACTGATTTTATAGCCTTCAAAGAATATTTGGATTTTTCGAATTATATTGTTACTTCCAATTTTGAAAAGTTTCTAAAAATATTTCAATACCATAGTTCAAATTATAATAAGAAACCAAATATTCATAAGTACTTGGATTTTGCTGATCCCGTTATCAATGTCATAGTATTAAAATATATTTCTGATTTATATGTTGATGTTGACGAATGGAAAATTGCGTTCAAAGGTTATCAGAAAGCAAAAGAAAAATTAAGTGAATTAGAATTCGGTAAATATTTTTATTTAAAAGAAATGTGGAACGATATATTGGATTCTTCTATTGGTTCTTGTATAAGAGTGATTCAAGGCAAAGAAAAAGCGAGATTGTACTATGAAGATTTATTAAATAATAAATCGTTAAAAAAGAATGAAACTTTTTTTATAAACTCTAAATTCGATATTTTAAATACTTATACATTTGAAACCATGGGAAATTCAAATTATTTCGATCTAATGAAAATGACTGCATTAGAAAATCCATTATTTTCTGGATATGGTGTTGGGAGTTCCGGCATATCAATCTGGCTATCGGGTAATCATGAATATGCGTATAGAGTTTTCTGGGCAGATATTCGTCGTTCTATTGCAAGGGGAGATTTTACCGAAACGAATGTTGATAAATTTTGGTATGGGGTAAGTTTATTAGAGCAAGCATTTAAATATAATAACTCCAAATCTTTAGAAGGTGCTTTAAATCTTATTTTAGAATCAGGTCAATATGATAGAACTAATAAGATTAATTGGGACAAATATGCAAAGCTTTTTAAAGAAAGACTAACTGCAGAAATAATTGAAACTCTTTCTGTCTCTTCAAAAAAATATCAGGGGGTTCAGAATTCTAGAACATTAACGTTTATAGAAATTATTGAAAAATTGATTCGGTTTTCATCTAGAGAAATTACGAATCTACTTTTCGACCAACTAATAAATATTGGATTAAGTGGAAGCATATCTGTTTACCAGGGGGATGATTTAACTGGTCGAGTGATTAAATCTCTGTTAGAACTTTCCAAAACAAATCTTGATCTTTCTGAAAAAATTGATTCTTTATTTACTTTATTTAAAGAGCAGTTTACTCCCAAGAAAAATGTAAAAATGTGGTGGAGACAACAACATGATCCACTCAGACTAATAAACAAATATATCACTTATTTGTCAGAGGAGAAAAAGGAAAAAACAATAGAATTAGTCTTAATTCATTTCGATTTTGAAAATGCTCCAGATAGGTTTGTAAAAGAACAAATTCTTAGTCTCTTAACTGATTCTGCATTGAAAAATGTTTATAAGAATAATTCCAAATTAAAAGAACAAGTAAAAGAAATTGTAATCAATTCTGCTAAAGGTGAGGATCCTGATAGTTTCATGATTTTCATTTATAGGTTTGATGAGGGATTAGTTTTTGATAATAGGATCAAAGAGAATTTTCTAAAAATCAAATCTGAACTGTTAGAACATTTAAAAGAAAATTCGACTAGAACAGAATCAGTTATAAAATCTTTGATCTTTGGATTACATTTGTTAGATAATTTGGAAATGGACAAATTTTTCAATGGATTAAAATCAATTTTAAGGGTTAGAGACGATGGAAGAAGACATATGATTTTTCCATATGCGTACGAGCACGTAAATCATCTTAGATATATTTATAAAAAATTGGATTTGGAGCAATGGCAAAGAGAAAAAATAAAAAATGAGCTAATTCAAATTTCAGAAATATATAAGGCTAATTGGAAGTATGCGATTGGAGAAAAAGAAAAGGATAAAGAATTCGAATTAATATTTACAGAATTTTCTATTCCTTCCCGTTTAAAAATAAATGAGACTATTGTTTTTAATTGGGCATTTAGTTCTGTTTATTTAGCAAATTTTCTCCAAGATATTGATTGGCTATTCGATATTTTACGCGAGTTAAAAGCTAAGAAAAGAGATTCTTATAATCCATATTTAAAAGCCTTAGTAAGAGAATTAGCATTTCTAAAAGATAAGGCGACATTGATTACCGATAATTTAATTGAAATGATTAAAGAATTCGATGATTCAGATCAATTTTATACATCTGTGCCTTCCCTTATTGCAAATTTATCCAGCTTTAATTCAGTAAATAGTAAACAAGTTTTAGAAGAACTTGCAAAAAAAATATTTACATACGGACCTAACAAAAATGATACTGGTGTTTTAATCGAACTACTGAGGTCAAACGATGCGAATGTAGATTTTGAAAAATTTAAAAACTATAAACAACGGCTTATGAATACGAAAGAAGAATATGAACTCATTTATCCATACTATGCTGCATTAGAGTTTAAATATAAACTAATTGAAGAAGAAACATAGGAGAGTCTAATGCGTATTTACCTAGATAATTGTTGTTTTAATAGACCGTTTGATGAGCAGAACAATATACAAATAAAATTAGAGACGGAAGCAAAACTGTATATACAAAGTTTAATAGCTGATTCTAAATTAGAATTAATTTGGTCTTTTATATTGGAATATGAAAATTCAAGAAATCCATATAAAAACAGAAAAGCATTTGTAGACAAGTGGGCGAAATTATCTAAACTTTACATAGAACCAACGGACGAAATAATACGAAAATCTGAGTCTTTCCAAAAATTTGGGATCAAAGAAAAAGATTCTATTCATATAGCTTGCGCCTTAAAAGGAGCTTGCAATTATTTCATTACAACGGATTATTTAATTTTAAAGAAAGGAAAGAATATTAAAGAAGTAAATATTGTAAATCCTTTAGAGTTTATAACTTTTTTGGGAGGTATTAAAAAATGATAACTGATACAGAACTTCGATTGAAAGGAAGCGAAATACTTTTGAACCAACTAGGTCTAGTAGAAGCAGAAAGATTTATAGCGTTAATCCAAAGAGAACCATTCGATTATTCCTTGTGGAGTCAAACTCTTTTCAAAGGTCAATCTGTAAGAGAAATTGTTGGTGATGCGAAGAAGTATTTAAAGAAAAAAAAGTTATCAAACAAATAGATGTCCCTCCCTACCAACAAGATATTTGATAATAGGAGAAAACCAATGATTTCCTAAGAAGAATTAGAACAAAAAGAACAAGAACCCTTGCCTGAAAAATTTGATTACACCGAATGGAGACAAACTCTTTTTGAAGATATGACAATCGAAGAAATTTCCAAGAAAGCAATGGAGCATTGGAACAGGAAATATGGAACAGAAAAAAACAAATCCTTAACTGGTGAAAAGAAGTGATATGAAAAAAACGATCAACCAAGAGTATCTAGAAAAAAGCTTGCTACATATAAAATTAAAAGGAGAATAGAAATTATGCAGATTACCTTAGACATAGACAATGAACAGGATTTACTTTTGTTACTAAGTATTACCAATCGAATTGGTATTAAAGTAGTAAAAGAAAAAGAATCAAAGCATTCGTTGGAATATCACAAACAAGTCATTGCAAAAGGAATTAAAAATAGTTCTTTTGGAAATCCTGTTGCGTGGCAAAAAGCAACAAGAGCAGATCGCCAGCTTCCACTTAGATAAATGCAAGTATTAGATTCTAACATTTTAATTTATTCTTCTTTGGATGAATTTAGCTATCTTCGAAGCTTTATTTCAGAAAAAAATATCGTTTCTGAAATTTCAAGATTAGAAGTATTAGGATATTCTAATATAACGGAAGAGGAAAAAAACTATTTTGAATCTGCATTTGCTATATTAAAAGTTGTTCCCATCTCTAGCCTCATCATTGATAGTGCAATCGAAATTCGTAAACAAAAGAAAATGTCTTTCGGTGACTCTATAATAGCCGCTACTGCTCTATCTCTGAATATGGAAATGCTTACCCGTAATATGGATGATTTCGCCAACATCAAAGATTTGAAAGTTAGTAATCCTATAAATACCTAAAAGAAACTGAGGCTAGAAAAATGACAATTCAAGAAATGGAAGTAAAAAAAGTTAAATTAATTTCACAAATAGTAAACCTATATGAAGATGATTTATTGAATCAGATTGAACTTATGATTTCTCAAATCTTGGCTCCAATTCCAATTTCTGAATGGGAAAAAAAAGAGTTAGATAAAGGTTTGGAAGATATAAAAAATGGGAATCTTATTTCTCATGAAGAAGTGCAAAAAGAAATTCAAAGTTTATTTAGAAAATAAAAATGGGAAATAAGACTTTCAAAACGGTAAAAACATTAATAGAATAGAAATTTAAGAATCAGTTCAATTTATGAAAAATAGGAGAAACTAAATATATGCCAGCTGCATTACAAATAGATGTGAAACAAGTAAAGACGATTATCGATCAGCTTAATTTGGATGAGAAAAATGAATTATCTAAATATCTGAATAAAATTACTCTGCAAACTCGAATTCAAAAGATAAGAAATTCAAATAAAAAAGCTAAAATTTCCGACTCTGAAATAATGAGTATTGTGAAAGAAGTAAAGAGAAAACGAGCTAAATGAAAATTTTTATTGATACAAATGTCTGGATAAGTTATTTTCTCTCTAGGACTTTTGGAAATTTAGAGAGTATTTTGTCTAAAAAAGAAATAAAAATATATACATCCTTAGAGCAAATAGACGAATTAGAGCGAGTATTACGATACCCAAAATTAAAGAAATACTTTTCGGAAGAAGCTATAATAGACATTTTAAAATTTGTTTCAGAAAAAAGTAATGTAGTTTCAATTAAGAGAATAATCCAAGATTGCCGCGATCCTGAAGACAATTATATTCTAGACATAGGAACTCAATTTCATCTTGATTATATTATAACTGGAGATGAAGATTTGTTAGCTTTACATCCATATAAGAAAATACAAGTTATAAAAATTGCGAAGTTTATAGAAATGGCTTTATAGTTCTATGATATCAGAATAACGAATGAAAAATAACGAGTATGGATTCGACACATTCGACAAGCTCAGTGCGGAGCAGCTCACCATGACAAATGACAATAAAAAATAAAGAAGATTAGCATGCCCAAAACAAAAGACCCAACCCTAAACCTAAAAACCGACCTCCCCTCCGTAGAAGAATACGAATTTGAGCCTATTAAGGGTTATCCGATGTTACATTGGAAAGGCAAACGCCCGTTTTACTCAACACAGTTTTATCCGGCACAATTGAAGGAACAGTTTGGAGAAGAAGTAGATGGTTGGATGAACCAGATATTTTGGGGAGACAATTTACAGGTCATGAGTCATCTCTTGAAAAAGTATCGGGGCAAGGTGGATTTGATTTATATAGATCCACCCTTTGATAGCAAAGCGGATTATAAAAAGAAAATCCAACTGAGAGGAAAGCAAGTCACCAACGACAGCACAGCCTTTGAAGAAAAACAATACACAGATATATGGTCTAATGACGAGTATCTCCAATTCATGTATGAACGATTGATTTTAATGCGGGAGTTGTTGAGTGATACGGGAAGTATTTATTTGCATTGTGATACAAAGAGAAGTCACTTTTTGAAAATAATAATGGATGAAATCTATGGAGCAAATAATTTTAGGAATGAAATCATATGGAAACGTTCTGCCATTGCAACAAATGTAAATACACAATGGAGAAATAGTCATGATATTATGTTCTTCTATACTAAAAGTAATATTAATAATTTTAATGTACAATTTGGTGAATATTCTGAAAGTTCAAAGAAGCATTTTAGTTTTGAAGATGAAAATGGATTTTTTCAGCCTGTTCCGTTATTAGGATCAGGTAAAACAATAAATGGTGAAACTGGTAAATCGTGGAAAGGAATTGACCCAAATCTTATAGGAAAAGCTGGTATGCACTGGTTGAGAAAACCATCGGAATTAGAAGAGCTAGATAAATTGGGTAAAATATATTGGCCAGCCAAAGAAGGTGGACTACCAAGGTTAAAATATTATGTATCGGAGGCTAAGGGCGTTTATATTCCAGATTTATGGGATGATATCAATATCATTAATTCCATGGGTAGTGAATCTGTCTCATACCCAACGCAAAAACCAGAAACACTCTTAGAGCGGATAATCAAAGCATCTTCCAATCCAGGCGACCTTGTTTTTGATTGCTTCATGGGAAGTGGAACCACACAAGCGGTTGCCATGAAATTGGGACGGCGGTTTATTGGTGCGGATATTAATTTGGGCGCGATTCAAACGACCACAAAACGGCTGTTAGGCGTTGCGTCTGACGTATCCGACGTAGGGAAGAGGCATGCCTCTTCCCTACGTCGGATACGTCAGACGGATAATCCGGAATTGCCGATGGGGGATTCGTCGGACATACCGGATACCGTTAATACGGGAAATTCGTCGGACGGTGGAAATAAATCGAATAACGTGGGGAATTCCAGCGAGACGGGGATTTCCGTCGATGTAGGGAACAGGCATGCCTGTTCCCTACATCGACCGTATACGGGATTCCAAATTTACAACGTAAATCATTACGATGTATTTCGTAATCCAATTGAGGCAAAAGACATTTTACTGCGGGCGTTGGAAATACAACCATTGCCAGGAAATAATGTTTATGATGGAGAGAAGGACGGGAAGAAGGTGAAGATAATGCCGATTAACCGGATTGCTACTCGTGTGGATTTGAATGAACTTATCACGGGATTTAATTATAAAGAATTTGAAAAGTCAAATGCGGCAAATCCTGGTAAACCAGTAGAGTCGATTCAATTGGTTTGTATGGGACATGAGCCGGATTTGGGGGCATATCTCAAAGAACAAGTCAAGAATTCTGGGTTTACAGTGGACGTGGAAGTCGTTGATATCTTGCGTGATAAAGCAAATCTAGAATTCAAACGAGATTCCGAAGCTGAGATTACAATTGAAAACAACAAAGTCGTCATTCGCCAATTTTATCCGATGAACCTTCTACAAAAACTTTCTATCATGAAAGAGAATGTAGAAAATTGGAAAGAGCTTGTCGAGTCTGTTATGATTGATTTTAATTATGATGGAGCAGTATTCGAGCCACAAGTCGTCGATGTTCCAGAAGGGGATGAACTTGTAAAAGGTGTCTATCCTGTTCCTGCAAATAAAGGAACCATTCGAGTTAAGATTACCGATTTACTCAGCGAGTCGCTTGAGGTTACGCTTTAGAGGAGAATGCAAATGAAAAATCGCAAATCACCACGCTGGGCAAATTGGGATTATTCGAACGAAGGTTATTATTTCGTAACCATCTGCACGAAAGATCGAATTCATTATTTCGGGGAAATGGATAATTCGGATGACGATAATTCCATCGTCGTAGGGAACAGGCATGCCTGTTCCCTACGACGGGATGATGGACGGCAGGATGATGAACGACGGACGGAAATATTTTATCCAATGAAATTAAACGAAAACGGAAAAATCGTATTGGAATGTTGGAACGGTTTACCAGATCATTATCCAGATTGTATTTTGGATGAATTTGTTATTATGCCAAATCATATTCACGGGATAATAATTGTAACGCGTAATAACCGTGACCGTAACCGTAGGGTGCAGGCATGCCTGCACCCTACGGTTACGGTCACAGATACCACGATGATGACGACAGAAATAAAACGTAATAATGAACGAATTCCGGCGATGGTTGGGTCATTCAAATCGGCGGTCACGAAAAAAATTCGCAAAACAGGATTATTGAGTTTTCAATGGCAAAAATCTTTCCACGATAGAATCATCCGCGATGAAATGGAATTATACAATGTAAGAAATTACATTCGAAATAATCCACGTAATTGGCTTCAAGATGAATTGAAAGAGGCGGCATGAATAGATGCAGAAAAACCAGTAGTCATGTCGAAGAAATCGAAATATTTCGACATGAGACCTATTTCATGGTGGAAAAAATGAAAGAACCTAAAAAAACAAAACCCAAAGCGCAAAATATTGATTTTCCTTTTTATGTATATTTAGAATTATTTCTAAAAGAAGAGCGAAAGAGAATTTATTCGAGTTATACACCACTTACCCGCAAGTTTTTGCATTTTAATAATCCGGAAAACCCATCGGCATATTTGCGCAAACCTCAGTTTGAAGCTTTGGAGATGTATGTTTTCTTAAAAGAGTTTTGTCATAATAAATTTCTTTATCAGATTTTTGAAGATTGGTTTTATAAAAAAGAAGAATTTACAAATCGAAAAGACATTGGGATAGATGCACAGAATCAGTTGAGTATGTTCGGACCTTCGGAAATTTTAGATACGACCAGCAAGGAACTTTTTAAAGTTGTATTTGAAGGCATTCAGAAATTTCAGCAGATCTACCCAAACTATATTTTCGCTCTCACAATGGGACTTGGAAAGACCGTGCTCATGGCAACTTCTATTTTCTATGAATTTCTTCTTGCCAATAAATTTCCCAATGATGAACGGTTTTGTCATAACGCACTTGTATTTGCTCCTGATAAAACTGTCTTGCAATCTTTGAAAGAAATTCAAACTTTTGATTTTTCAAAAGTAGTTCCGCCTGAGTATGTAAGTTGGATAGAGACTAATACACATTTCTTTTTCTTGGATGAAACTGGGGATGCGTTAAACGCCATAGATAATTCTAAATTCAATATCATCATCTCTAACACGCAAAAAATTATTCTAAAGAAGAAGACAAAAACAAAGACTGGTGCTCAGGAATTGTTTGAATCTCATCCTGCTGTTTACAAAGCAAAAAGTTCGAATCAAGATTATCTAGACCTATATGGTTTTGATTTGGAAGAAGTGGATTTAATTACAAACCAACGTTTTGCTAAGCTTACTCGCTTTAAACAATTAGGAATTTATGTAGATGAGGCACATCACGTTTTCGGAAATGCACTTGCTGCTGACTTTGGATTAAAGCAAACAGCGACTAGCCTCCGTGTTACAATCAATGAATTAGCTGAAAATTTAAAACAAACCGGAACTAAAGTTGTTGGTTGTTATAATTACACGGGAACTCCTTTTGTGGGTAGTAGGCTATTACCCGAAGTGGTTTATGCTTATGGATTAAAGGATGCTATTCAGAATAGATATTTAAAGAAAGTAAAAATCAGTGGATTTGAAAATATAAAAGATCAGACCGTTCCTTTTATTCGCTTAGCAATTCAAGAATTTTGGACAGCGTATAATGGCAAACTCTTTGAGGGACTCCTTCCTAAGATTGCCTTTTTTGCCTCTACGATTGAAGAATTGCAATTAGAACTAAAGCCCGCAGTCGAACAGGTTTTATCCGAAATGGGAATATCTACTGAAAAGATTTTAGTCAATGTGGGAGATTCTTCTATTACGACTAACGATGACATTCGGGAATTTAAAAATTTAGACACTCCACAATCTGACAAACAATTTATATTACTTGTCAACAAAGGAAAAGAAGGCTGGAATTGTCGTTCTTTATTTGGTGTTGGATTACACAGAGAGCCAAAATCCAAAGTATTTGTTCTGCAAGCTACCATGCGTTGTCTGCGGCAAATCACGAGTTACCAAGAAACTGGTCTTGTATTTCTTTCGGATGAAAATGTAAAAATATTGGAAGCAGAGTTGCAAGAGAACTTTCGATTATCCGTTAGTGATTTAAACAATGCGGACGATGGAAAAGAAACCGTAGAAGTAAGAATTGTTCCGCCACCGATTAAGGTAAAACTTAATCTTACTCGTAAACTTCATCAACTGAAAGAGAAGAAACTAAAAGAAGGAATTGATTTAGAACTCGAAAAAGTTGACACAGAGAAATATAAAATTCTTCGTTCCGAAAGAAGTATCCATGACATCGGAAAGAAAATATCGGCAGATAAGGACGTAACCTATATCAAAGAGAAAAGAACTTTCTCTGAGTTGACTTTAGTCGCTGAGATCGCAAAGTATTTAAATCTTTCTCCAATTAAAATCAATGGTTTACTTTCTTCTACCAAACAAGGAACGAAAGAAATTTTAAAATCCGTAAACGAATTCAACGAGCTTTTATATGACTGGATTATCCCTCATTTATTTAAAGAACTTTATGAAATTGTAGAGTTTAAAAATAAAGAAGAAGTCGAGATCGAACTAGTCAAACCTCCAAAGGAAGGAGACAGTTTCAGAATGAGAGCCAAAAAAGACCTTGTTGTAAAAAGAGAAGATAGCGGTTACGCAGAAATAGCCGGTAAGTCTTTTCACTTAGATCGCTATTGTTTTGATTCTATACCAGAAAAAGAAATTTTTGAAATCCTAATTCATGATAGTAAAGTTGAAGGAGTTTGGTTTACCGGAATGCTTACACATGGACAAACTGACTTTTTTATCAATTACATTGAGCCAGACTCTAATACACTTAGAAGTTATTACCCTGATTTTTTGATAAAACTCACGAACGGAAAATATCAAATTTTGGAAATCAAAGCAGATTACTTGGTAGATGATTCAGTCGTTCGCGCCAAAGCAGAATATGCCTCACAGCTAGTTAATGCAAACGAAATGGAATACAAGCTACTAAAGAGTTCCGAAATTCTACATCACTCGTTTAAGATGTATGAGTAGTGTGACATACCTAATGAATGGTATACAAAATTCTATCATCGCTATGAAACGGGAGCGAGAGAAAAGTTTGAAAGTGTTTGCTTTCTAATACTCGCAAAACAATTCCCTCGTCCTGACTACGAAGTATTTAAACCAAGACTGAGTCAAGGTGACAAAGGGATTGATATACGAGTCATTGATCAAAAGGATGGGTATAAGGCGAGCCCGACGCGCTAGTCGGAAGAAGAAAAACAATCATACGGAGGATACGACAAATACGAAAAAACCGCGTAACACCCAATGCAATTGAAATAATTTCTTGACAAAATTTCAAAACTCTTTTAAATAACGCTTCCCGAGAGAAGTAGGAAATAAATTTCCGGGGAGGATATAAATTTATGGTTAAATCGAATACAATGGTAAGAGAGAACACAAGTAGATCAAAAATCACTAAAAACCAATTCAAAAAAATGATACCATTAGAAGCACCGAAACATGTAGGAATGAATGCATTTCCCCATCTATTTATCCAATTTGTAGAAGTAGAAGGAGAAAGTATGAAAATACTTTGGGATTTTAGTAGTTTAAAAAATGCGGATGAAATAAAAAATAAAAATGCTTACCCCTGGGAATTCGATTATATTGTAAATGCTCGCATTTCCCCTAAGAGAAAATCCACTCTCGACTTTATGGAATACCAAAAAAATGGGACGGTCATTGCAATTCAGGTATAATCCCTAATTTTTATGTAAATTTCGAAGGCTCGACCTAGGAAACAATTTTCGTTTTACAAAATTGCAATTAAAAATTTTATGGAATTATCATCGACATTTTGCGGGAATAGCTCAGTGGTAGAGCACCTCCTTGCCAAGGAGGGGGTCGCGGGTCCGAATCCCGTTTCCCGCTTAATGTATTTATTCACCCCCAATACACTTACAAAGAGCAATCCATGGAATACAAAGTAACAATTAACGAAGACGCAACTGCAAAATTAGATTTAACCTACAGCCCTGAAGATATAGAAGAAGCATTCAAAAAAGCATACCTAAAAGCCGCACAGAAAGTAAAAGTAAACGGATTTCGCCAAGGTAAGGCGCCTATGGACATGGTTGTGAAAATGTTGGGCGATTCTGTTTCTGACGATGCTGTTACGATTTTACTTACTGATTCCATTAATGGTTTATATCCTAGTCTCTCTTTTAAAGCTTACAAACCCCCAAAGATCGAAATTGAAAAATTCGAAAGACATAATACACTAGTTGCAAAAGCAACTTATGAAACGGCACCCGAAATCAATCTTGGAAAATACAAAGAAATTCCAGTCGAAGTTTATAACATAACTGTTACAGAAGAAGACTTAGCTCCTCAGCTAAAAGATATCCAACTCAAACTTTCCAAAACACAAGCCCGCGAACCTGATGAAACTTCCCAAGACGGAGACTTGTTAGATATTGATATTGAAACTATCAACGAAGCGGGAGAAAAAGTCCAAGACTCAAAGAATAACCAATACTATATTGGATTAAATCCAAAACAAAAAAAATTAGACGCTGAGTTAATTGGTCTCAAAACAGGCGAGAAAAAAACTTTCAACTTTACTTATGACAATGATATGTCAGAGGAGTTAGCAGGAAAAACATTTACCTTTAACATCACTGTAAATGCGGTCTCGAAAGTCATCTACCCCGAGTTAGATGATGCCCTAGCCCAAGAGTGGGATGAGACACCAACCATGGAAGAACTCAAAACAAAACTCAAAGAAAATATCAAAAAATTTGCAGACGATAAACTCCATGCCCACTACTCTAATCATTTGATTACAGAGGTAGTAAATAATGCAAGTGTCAGTATTCCGAATTCTCTCATAGAAGAGGAAGCAACTGCTATTTTCCATCAGTTTGGTCATGATTATGGTATGGAGCATATCCCGATGGATAAATATGCCGAAATGGTTGGATCCGATTTAGATTCGGTGAAAACAACCTTCCAAAACAGAGCCATTAGTCAAATTAAGTACTACCTAGCCGTACATAAACTGGCTGAGGTGGAACGTATTACTGTTGCTCCGGAAGAAATGGAAGCTGTCTTCAACCGGTTACAGTTGGGTGACAAGGAAAAAAACAATCCACAGTCCAGAGAACGAATTTATAGAAATATTTATGAAAACCTGATTTCGCAAAAAGTATATGATTTTTTACTTTCCAATTCTGAGAAACGTGGGAATAGTGAAATTTCTATCAGCCGCGCGTCCGAAATTCTAAATAGCGCAAAAAAGGATAAATAATTTATGCCAATTATACCAACAGTCATAGAGCAAACCAGTAGAGGGGAACGAGAAATGGGTGTTTTCTCTCGCCTCTTAAAAGATCGTGTAATATTTATTGGAAGTGGAATTGATGATGAGTTTGCAAATGTTTTAATTGCTCAACTTTTATTCCTAGAAGCTGATAACCCAGAGAGAGATATTTATCTTTATATCAATTCTCCCGGCGGATATATTTCTTCTGGATTAGCTGTATATGATACCATTCAATATATCAAACCAGAAGTTCGCACACTTTGTATTGGACAAGCTTCTTCTATGGCATCTCTCCTTCTTGCAGCAGGAGCAAAGGGCAAACGCTCTGCACTTCCAAACGCTAGAGTAATGCTGCACCAACCAACCGGTGGGGCAACTGGTCAGGCAAGTGATATTGAAATTCAGGCAAATGAAATTCAGAGAGTAAAAAATATCATCAATACACTTTATCAAAAACATACAGGTCAAGATATCAAGACCATTGAAAAAGATACCGAAAGAGATTTCTATATGACTGCCGAAGAAGCAAAAGCCTACGGCATAATAGATAACGTGATTATGGACAGAAAATTACCTAAGGTGGTATGAGGTTTTGGCTTCGACTAAAAAACCGACGAATATGGGAAAAGAAAAACTACATTGTTCCTTTTGTGGCAAAGAGCAGGACGCTGTTAAACGACTTGTTGCAGGTCCTGGAGTATATATTTGCGACGAATGTATTTCACTTTGTACAGAAATCATTGCAGATGAGCCAGCTCATTTAGAAAGACCGACTCATATAGCGGATGTCCCGAAGCCCCAAGAAATCAAAAAGATTCTAGACCAATATGTAATCGGTCAGCATCACGCAAAACGTGCATTATCCGTTGCTGTTTACAATCATTACAAACGAATTCATTTCAATGTAGGGAAAAATGATGTAGAACTAGAAAAATCTAATATTCTACTCATCGGTCCAACTGGTAGCGGTAAAACGCTCTTAGCCCAAACACTAGCTCGAATTCTAAAAGTTCCATTTGCGATAGTTGATGCTACAGCTTTAACTGAAGCTGGTTATGTGGGAGAGGATGTGGAAAATATCATTCTCAAATTAATTCAAAATGCAGACAACGACATCAAAAAAGCAGAGCTTGGAATCATATACATTGATGAAATAGATAAAATCTCACGTAAAAATGACAGTGCTTCTATCACAAGAGACGTTAGTGGAGAAGGTGTCCAACAAGCTCTTCTTAAAATCATCGAAGGTACTGTAGCAAATGTTCCTCCACAAGGCGGGCGTAAACACCCACACCAAGACTATCTCTCTATCGACACTAGAAATATTCTATTTATTTGCGGGGGAGCCTTTGTAGATTTAGATAGAATTGTAAAATCTAGAATTGGAGTTAAGACGATAGGATTTAATTCTGATGCCAGTGCCAACCTAGATCACCTAGCCAAAACAGATGTATTAAAAAATGTAATTCCAGATGACCTTTTGAAATACGGACTTATCCCTGAATTTGTTGGGCGACTTCCTATTTTAGCGACTCTTGAAGAAGCAGACGTAAACACTCTCAAACAAATATTTACTGAACCCAAAAACGCAATCATGAAGCAGTTTGCCAAAATTTTTGAACTCGAAAATGTTACTTTAAAGTTCACTGACGGCGCAATCAATGCGGTAGCTACAAAGGCGATTAAACGAGAATCAGGTGCTAGAGGATTACGTGCGATTGTAGAAGATATTATGATGGATTTAATGTTCCAAATTCCTTCCAGAGAAGATGTGATTGAAGTAATCATAACGGAAGAAACGGTAATGAACGGGGAATCCCCTCTTCTCATTCTAAAACCTAAAGAAAAAATCGCTTAGCCTTTTCCCTTACTCAAAAAGGGATGAAAAAATCCTAAATTATGTCCGAAAGGTAGAATAATGGATTTCAAGAAAATTAAACCAAATGATGTTTTAGGATTTTTGGATGATTTAGTAGCCAAAATTCCTGAAAGTATCTCTTCCTTACTTACTAAAATGATGATCGGTATATTAGTGTGCTCGATTTTATATGCTATTTATTTTGGTTATCAAAAAGGATATGGAAGTGCCGAACAAGAAGGACAGCAGCTAGCGGAGGACACAAAATCTCTTTTCTTGGAAGACATTGAACGAGAATACAATAGAAAACGAAAAAATATCCGTATGCCTAGCTCGGATTCATTCTTAAACGAAGAAATCTATAAGACTCCCAAACAATACGAATCCTACGAAAGGAATAAAGAAGCGGGTAATCTTATTTCTCCCGATGATTCTCTACAAGAAAAAGAAAGCCCATATCGTTCCAATAAAAATAGCGGAGAAACTGCACCACTTAAAGAGCTAAACGATACACCTACCCAGCAAGAGCCGGTCATTCCCACTGAGAATAACAATAATGAAACAAAACCTAAGAGAAAATTATATCTAAAGGATAGTTTTGATAGCCCCCTCTATAACTCTGAAAGTCAGGATTTAAATACTGCAATTGATCGTGTTACCAATGATTCTGAGTTTGAGAATAAAATTTTAAAAAAACAAAAATCAAACAAAAAGGGGATAACGGACTCTAACCCCTTAATCAGTGATGAAGGGAAAACACAAAAAAGAGAAAAAACGAATATAAATCCTTCCGAAAAAAAAGGAAAGTTAATCCCTTTGGATGGCAATGAATAAATGAACTTGCTTAGATTAAAAGATTTACTGGGCTTCAGAAAATTTTTAGGTATATTAGTATTAACCTCATTTTCCGGAGTAGAATCACAGGACTTAAAAAAAGAAATCCAAATCCCGTTTCCTGATACTAAAACTTTAGATGAATCTATTTTACTAAATAAAAAAAAATCTGAAACGATTATAGAAGCAGAAAAAAAGCCAGTAAAAAATTACATTGTAATCCCATTTCCGAATGATAAAAACGATTCGAAAGAGTCAGAAATTGAATTTAAAAAAATAGACTCGAATCAATTAAACAATGAAGAAAAGACTAATACGTCGGTAAATAAAGAATTACCTCTAGAAAAATTATTCGTATTTCCTGAAATAGAAATTACAGATTCCGAAAAATCGGAAATAAAAAAAATTCCCCCCGCAAAATTATCAGAATCGAAAGATGTTACGCCTAATCCAGATAAACCTAAAGTCTTTGGCACAGAAGAAATTAAAAAAGATTCTAAACCAATCGCAGGAGAATCTAAAAAAGAAGAGCCTAAAACTCCAAAAGACATTGGGAAAGCTTTATTGGATAATAAAAAAGAAATTTCTCCGGACACAAAAACTACTGACAAGGATATACTTAAAAAATCTAAATTGTATTTAGGGGATTATGCTAAAGAAACAAAAGAAGAAACCCCTAAAAAAGAACCAGAAGTTAAAAAAACAACTCCCAAAAAGACAGAAGCAAAAACAGCAGAAGTAGCGGCTAACACCAAAATCACGAATCTTCCTAATTCAGATAAACTAAATCCCAAAAAAGGTAAAGATAAAAAAAAGGCAGACGAGTCTGAGGCACCATTCGAAAGATCTAAGTACTATCTAAATCGAGATGATAAACCTTCTGCAACCCCTGAATTAAATACTGCTTCTTCAAGTGACGGAGAAAAAGCAAATTTAGCCAAAATGGATCAAATTCGTTTACTCGCATTAGATCGAAAAAAAAATGAGGCTAAAAATATTATAGAAGGAATTTCCGAACCGGAATATAAATTTAAAGGCTTATATGAATTAGCCGTAGGTTTAGAAAATTCAGCTAAGGGTGACAAAAAATTACAAGAAGAAGCTATTCCCTTTCTCCTAACAATCATTACAGAAGCTCCTAAAACAGATAAAATCGTTCCAAAATCTCTCTGGGCATTGTCTCATTTATTATTTAAAATTGGAGACCATACTCCAGCACTCGACCATCTATCCGAGATTATCCTCAAACATAGCAACTCTGAATATATAGATGAATCGATCTATTTGAGTGGTAGAATTTATGAAGAGAGCACAAGTATTCGTAATCTAAGTCGTGCCAAAAAATACTACCAGATGTTTATCAATAATACAAATCGAGATGTTTTTAAAAATAGCGTTTACTTACCATTTGTCAAAAAAAGATTAGAATTACTTGAAAATTAGAATTAAAGATTACCACGGATTAACACCGATGGACACCGATAAAATATTTTTTATTTAGTAAACGTCAGTTCGATATAAGGAGTCTTTTTTGATTTTCAATTATTTAGTTATAGTTTGTTTTTTATTTTTAGTTTCTTTCCAACTCTTCACTCAATCCCAAGAGGACATCCTAAGAGACCTTCGTGAGGATAATGTCAAATACGAAGACTCATCTAAAACTTCTAAAATTTTTTTTTTAGAAAGGCTAAACTCGATTTACCAATACGTAACCTCTGACCTAGAAAATAAAGATGACAAAAAAGCTATCGAAGACGCGAACCAAATGGAAAAACAAGGAATTACCCAAGATAAACTAAAAGTCAAAGGTGTCGCAGAGCTAAACGAAGAACAAATTCTATATTTAAAAATTCGCCGTCTTCGAGCAGAGGCTTATTATAATTTGAGACAATTTAAAGAAGCACTGCCAGACTCTAAGTTCATTGTAGAAAATCACCCTAGACCAGTAGTATTTGATTTTACCCGCTATGCACTATCTCTTTACTATTCTGGAGATGAAAAAAATGCAAAACGAATTCTTATACAAGCAAAGAGTAAATTCAAAAACGAAAACGACCAGACTATTTTATCTAAAACAACTAAACTCCTTTTTCCGACCTATTAAAAAATTTCTTGCCCCAAAGAGTCTTTCTAAAAACACTAAAATCATTAGTCCTAAAGGATCCCATGAACAAACTTATAGCCCTCTTTTTTCTATTTACTTTATCTATTTCCTCCCAAGAAGTATTCGAGGAAACTTATCTATTCGAAAATTTAAGAGTAATTAAAAAACCAATCGAACTTCCCCGCGGTCCTATCTCGCAGGATTTTATTTCTGCCAAATCAACCATGCTCCAATATGTTGCATTAGGACATAGCTCTGAAATTTTACCGGAGGCTGCCCTCTTCTTACAAAGCCAGGAGACGGTAGAAGAATTAATTAAATTCTATGAAACAGCATTGCAAAATAGAGATTGGCGTATTCTCCAAAAAGATAATAAGGGGAATAAACAAGTTATCCTCGGAGAAAGTCCAAGTAAAAAAGTAATGACGATTCTAATTAGAGATGAAAAAGATTATAGAGTCATAAAAATTTTTTACCGTAGACCCGGATTTTAATCTATGAATAACGGAGAATTAAAAGATAGTAAATATGTTCTGCCTTTCGTGCTGGTAGGTTTATCCTCTATAGCCGGAACATTTGCTTTTTTAGTGTATCAGTCTTACTTCTGGGCGGGGTTTATATCACTTATCCTCTACTTAGGTTCGAGGGACTATTATCTTAAACTAAGAAGTAAACTTCCTGAACGAATTCGTGGCATTGCTCCTAGTCTAATGATTTTTATCGTATTAATTACGATTGTAATTCCTTGTTTTTTTATTATCCGAACTCTTCTTGCGGAACTCATTTCCCTTTTATTTGTTCTAAAAGTAAATCTAAGTGAAGACAGAATTGTTCCGACGCTAATGAGTATTAACCTCATCACAGATTATTTTACTGATACAGAATTTTTTTGGGTTCAGTTTCCCAATATGTACAGAGAAATCGTAAGTTCTTATGGTGATATTTTAAATATAGATAGCCTTTACGGAATTCTGAGTAATACCACTTCCCTTATTTTAGGTGGAATCAGAATTCCACTCGCGATTTTTGTGAATATCTGTTTTTCTTTCCTACTCCTTTTTTTCTTTTACAAAGATGGACACAAACTAGAACTTTTTCTCATGAACAATCTCCCCTTTTCGGAAGACGTAGAGAAACAAATCGGGCAGAGAATTTCGGAAGCGGTAAAAGCAGTTCTCAAGGGGAATATACTCATTTCCCTCTTGCAAGGTTTTGTAGCTGGTGTTCTTTTATTTTTTGCGGGTATTCCAAATCCTATTTTGTATGGAAGTATTGCTTCTTTTTTTTCTTTAATTCCTGTTATTGGAACTGCGGTAGTTTGGCTTCCTGCGGGTCTTTACATCGGTTTTTTTGAAGAGAGTTGGGTTGTGGCTGTGATTTATATGAGTTTGTCTTTTACTTCTTACTTGGTTTTAGAAAATTTTGTTAAGCCAAATATTTTAGACAAAAAATTAAATCTTCATCCCTTCTTACTTTTCCTCGCGTTACTCGGTGGAATTCAACAATTTGGAATTGTAGGACTTGTCATCGGTCCAATTGCAATTACAATCCTCGTTATCCTCTGGGATTTTTGGATGGCTTACCGAAGAAAAGAGATCATTTCCCAGAAATAAAATGCCAGAAATTCGTCCTCTTTCAGTCAGTGAAGTCAACCGCTCTATTAAAACAATTCTGCTTGAGCGCAGAGAATTAAAAGATATTTGGATCAAGGGAGAAATTTCTAACTACAGCCCATCCGGTGCAGGACATATTTATTTTTCCCTCAAGGATCCAACGAGTGTTATCCGCTGCACTTTTTTTTCCTTTCAAAATAAGAATTATAAAGGGAAAAAACTCCAGGATGGAATGGAAGTGCAAGTGTTTGGGAGTATCAATCTATACGAGCCGGGCGGATACTACAGTGTAAACGTTGCAAGGGTAGAAGAACTTGGCAAAGGAGATATACTCTACCAATTAGAAAAACTTAAAGCGGAGTTAAATGCAAAAGGAATTTTCAACGTGGAGCGCAAACGCCCTATTCCCCGCTTCCCTAAAACACTAGGAATTGCAACTTCACCTACCGGTGCAGCAGTTGAAGACATCATTCGAATTGCTAAAGAACGTTATCCCAATATCAATATTCTAATCGCACCCTGTCAAGTGCAGGGAGATTCAGCTCCCTCTTCGATTGTTAGCGCCATACAGGAATTAAACAATCCTAAATGGGAAGTAGATGTAATCATTGCAGGACGTGGTGGAGGAAGTTTCGAAGACTTGATGCCATTTAATGATGAATCTGTTGTAATGGCTTATTATAATTCTCGCGTTCCGATTATTTCGGCGGTTGGGCATCAGATAGATTCTCTATTATGCGATCATGCGGCTGACGCATTCGTTCCGACACCAACTGCGGGAGCCGAACTAGCAGTTCCCGAAATAGAAGATTTGGAAAATTATTTAGAAGATATGGAAAATCGGTTTAATCAAGCTTTAAAATATAAGTTAGATATAACCCGCGATAGATTCCATTTGATTTCGAATAAACATATTTTTTTAGAACCACAGATGTTACTTACTGATAGAATCCAGAGAGTTGATGAAATTTTAAATCGAATTTTTCTTTTGGGGAAAAATAATATTTCCCAGAAGCACAATTTACTCCAGAGATTTGAGAATATAAAGATTTACGCAAAATCGGTATTAACTGCAAAGGAAAGTCAATACAAACTTACCTTTGGAAGAGTAGAAAATTTTTCTCCCCTACTGACGTTAAACAGAGGTTATGCGGTAGCGAGAAATAAAAAACGAGAAGTAATCCAATCTCCGTCTCAAGTAAAGGTTGGAGAAGAATTGGAATTAATTTTACAAGACCAAAAAACAATCAAAGTAGAGGTTAAGGAGAAATAAATGGCAGTTAAAGAAAAAGAGGTCTCTTTTGAAGAAGCATTAAACGAATTAGAACAAATTGCTGAAAAATTAGAACGGGGTCAGCTCACCCTGGAAGATTCCATCAAGGCTTATGAGCGAGGAATGGACTTAAAAAAAATCTGCACAGAGCGTTTAAAAGAAGCAGAGGGTAAAATCGAATACCTCGCAAAAGCTCCTGACGGAAAAATCGTAAAAGAAAGTGCGATTCGCGAACATAAAGAAAAAGAGAAAGACAAGAAATCCAAGGAAGAAATTCTGTTTTAATGTTAACCTCTAAAATTAAAGAATGGCAACTTTTACTCCTACTTGCCTGTATTCAATTTTCTAATATCCTAGATTTTGTAATCATGATGCCTCTTAGTCCGAGGCTCATGGATGTATTTAAAATTAACCCTGCCGAGTTTGGTTTTTTAGTTTCCTCTTATGCATTTAGCGCAGGGATTTCAGGAATTTTAGGTGCTTTTTTTCTAGATAGGTTTGATAGAAGAATTGCGCTTAATACTTGTTATGCGGGACTTACCATAGCAACTTTATTTTGTGCGGTAGTTCATACTTATCCGCTACTTATGGCGGCTAGAATTATGGCTGGTGCATTTGGTGGATTAACTGGAGCAATTGTATTTGCGATAGTCGGAGATTTGATTCCTTATGAAAGAAGAGGCAAAGCAACCGGTATCATAATGTCTGCCTTTTCTCTCGCATCTGTCATTGGAGTTCCAATTGGTCTCTGGCTTGCAGAATTGTATAATTGGAATGCACCTTTTTTTGGATTGTTTGGATTTAGTGCGGTAACTTTGGTGTTTGCGCATTTTTATACCCCATCTGTAAAGGGACACCTATCTTCTTTAGCAAAACATCCACTCAAAACTTTAGAAACTTTATTTTTTAATAAAAATCATCTAACTGCATTTGCACTAATTACCATGATGATGTTTGGTGGTTTTTCAGTAATTCCTTTTATCGCTCCTTACCTTGTGGCTAATGTTGGTATTACTAATACAGAACTCAGTTACTTGTATATTCTAGGTGGTGGTTTCACTGTATTTACCGCTCGTATCATTGGAAGTCTAGCGGATAAGTTTGGTAAGCCGTTAATTTTTGCCATTATTGCGATCATTTCCATTTTACCAATACTCGCTTTAACTAATTTACCCAAGGTCCCCCTTTATATAACTCTTACTGTAACAACTTGTTTTTTTGTTTTTGTGTCCGGGCGTTTTACCCCTGCTATGGCAATGATTACAGCGAGTGTTCATCCTTTAAATAGGGGAAGTTTTATGAGTATGATTTCCTCTATCCAACAAATTGCATCTGGTCTTGCGGCAAGTCTTTCTGGAGTTATCATCCAAAAAACTGCGAATGGTGAACTTGCAGAGTTTCCGACCGTCGGAATAGTTGCTTCCATCGCAACTATAGCCGCAATATTAATTTCAACCCGTTTAAAAACAGTTACTAGTGAATGATGGTTACTTACTTTACTAAATCAGGTTTGAACGTAAGGGCATATAGATTTAATCTATTTTAAGCGGCAAATTCTTGTTTTAAAAATACTACCTTCAATCTAGAGATGGTTTTACTTTTTTTGCTTGCATTTCAGTCGGATTACCCTCAGTTTACCTTATATACCCTACGCCAAAAGTAATTTCCTATTTTTGAAAAAGTTCGGTATTCCCGATTGCCAAAAATAAGATTCATTTTATAACGAATGGATAATTTCCTTTGGCAATTGGTATACGTTTAATGTAAAATAGGAGACGAGTCAAATGCCTTTACATGATGAATTTGACATTTTCCGAGAAGAAACGAGCCAAAGTGATCCTATGATAGAGACTAAAACCACAGATCCCCTAAACTTTGAATTCAGTAAGTCAACCAATCTGCCTAATAAGCCACTGATTCTAATTGTGGATGATGATTCTAATGTACGAGAAGCATTAAAAATCACCCTAGGCAAAAAATTCGATCTCACTCTATGTTCAAACGGAAATGAAGCAATCGAAAATGTAAACCTTCCTTTCTGTAGCGTACTTCTGGATATAAAAATGGAAGGTAAAAATGGATTTGAAACCTTCCTCGAATTAAAAAAGAAAAAACTTTATCTACCGATCATCTTCCACTCTGCCTATCAGGACTTGAAAAATCCCTACGAAATCATGAACGACTATCGCCCATTCGGGTACGTAGTCAAAGAAGGAGACAGTAAAAAGCTTTTACATACACTAGAAAGTGCTGTGAGCTATTACTATCAGATCAATCAAAATGCAACGTTAGTCGAAAGATTAGAAAAATCAGAACGAAATTATCGAAACTTAGTTGAAAATTCCCTCGATATAATTTTTTCCCTCGATGAAAATTGGAAGATAATCACCATTAACCAATCTGTTACCCAAATTCTAAGATACCCTGTAGAGGAAATTTTAAATACCAGTATTGCAAATTTAACATATAAGTCAAATGCTGCTAATGGTGAAATTTTAGAAGAGAAACTGCAAGAGTTAACTCTTTCGAATAACGTTCTTTCGTTTAACTGTGATTTTGTAACAAAGTTCGGTGAACCAAAAGAAATGCATATAAAACTTAGATACTTACTTCAAGAAAATAGTTTTATTATTTTTGGTACTGCCTCTACTGTAGAAGATGATATTTTGGTTCGAATTTGTGAATCAGAATCACAAGTTTATAAACTTAGTAATTACTTGGCTCATGTTGATATTGTTTCCCAGAGAATTGCAAACTATGCAAGTAAGTATTGTAATCCAGAAGTCTTTTTGAACTTAAAACTTTGTCTTAGAGAGTTATTTATCAATGCAATGGAACATGGAAACCTAGGTATTAGTTTTGAAGAAAAATCGGAATCTCTTTTAAATGGAACTTATATCCAAATGTTAATCGACAGACAAAAAAATCCTGTAAATGCAAGTAGGCGGATAACAGTCGAATCCTCTCTCTCTCCAGAAAAAATAGAAGTCACTATCACGGATGAAGGAAACGGATTTGATCATAAAAAAATGTTAGCACGCTCCATGCAAGAAACTGCAAACCAAATTCTAAGTCATGGTCGTGGGATTGCTATGTCCAAGGTTTTTCTTGATTCTATTGTTTATAATGATAAGGGAAATTCTGTTTCTATAGTTAAACATTTTTTATAGAAAATTAAGATTAAAAGTAGGAAATATGAAACTTATTTACGGCTATAAAAATTTTATAATATTTACATTATTCAATTTATTTTATCTTTTTTCTTTAAATTTTATCAATAAAAATAATAACTATAATTTTTTAATTTGGAACTTATTTTTAGGATTTGTCCCTTATTTGTTAGCAATAGTTCTACATTATTATTCTAATAGGATAAATAATATTACCCTCTTATTTGGAAGTTTTTTATGGTTAGTATTTTATCCGAATGCACCTTATATGATAACAGATTTAATTCATGTAAATGAAAATAGTTCAAATGTAATCTATGAAGCCTTAATGATTTTTTCTTTTTCTATGGAATCTTTATTTTTCGGGTTTTATTCTGTAAAAATTATGGAATTCATTCTTATTCCGAAACGAGGAAAGTTACAAACAAACGTATTCCTAGTAACTTCCTTATTTCTGAGTAGTTTCGGAATTTATCTTGGACGAATCCTACGCCTAAATACTTGGGATATTTTTACTGCACCTAGTAAAACATTTGAATTGATTTTAAACCACCTATTTCCCATAACGCAAAACCCAACGACTTATAGTATGATTCTTTTATTTACATTTATACAATTCATTTTATATATTCAAACCAATCGCTTTCACGAAGAATAAAAGGATATAATCAAAAACCAAAAAAACTTTGCAACTGATTTTTTTACAACTAGGAGAATGATGTATATATGAACATAAATTTTAGACAAAGACTGCTTCTCATATTTGGATTGTTATTAGTGATCTTTATGCCATTAATTGGTAGCCTAATAAAATGGGATGGGAACATCCCTGGATACGGATACTTTCCAGCAATTCAAAGTGAAATTCCAATTCCTGGATTCTCGCCAACGATTTTCTGGATTGGAGTTGTAATTGAATTTATTATATTGCTTTGTATGATTTTTCCAAAATTAATTGGATTTAAAAATCCTCCTAACAATTTAAATCTTGGCTATGCAAAGGTTAATGGTAATTACCCACCTTGGTTTAAAATTGGTATAATTATGTTTCTAATTAGCTTCGGAATTTTTTGGGGAAAATTACCCTTCTTCGATGACTTACTTGATCCATTTATGTTTGTCCCTGTATTTTGGGGTATTATCATAACGTTAGACGGAGTAGTTTTTAAACGAACGGGCGGAAAATCGCTAATAGCCACAAAACCTCAAACAATGACTTTACTTGCCATTATATCCAGCGTAGGTTGGTTTATCTTTGAATACTTAAATTTTTTTATTTTGGAAAATTGGTATTATCCGAATAATAAAATTTTCAGTGTTTATGGAAATTATGTATGGTATATGGCTTCTTATACCATTATATTTCCCATTATTTTTGAGTTTTTTAACCTTTTTGAAACAATTCCATCGTTAAAGTATAAATACGCATTTGGTCCTAAATTGGAAGTTCCAAAACCAATTATATTTATCATTTTAATCATCGGAATAACACTATCCATTTTGATGGGACTTTATCCGCATGAACTATTTTTTACAGTCTGGTTAAATCCTGTTATTATTTTAGGAGCAATGTTAGGACTATTAGGATTTTCTAATTTATTCACTCCTATCAAAAATGGAGATTGGTCAAAACTCTTGTTAATTGCAATTGCAATGGTAGTGAGTGGTCTCATCTGGGAATGTATCAATTATGGAAGCGAAAAATTTTATGACTACAGACCACTAAACGCAAGTTATTGGAAATATTCGATTCCTTACGTGAATAAAGTGCATCTACCGTTTTCAGAAATGCCAATCCTTGGCTACTTTGGATATATCCCTTATGCTTGGATATGTTGGCTACAATGGACGTTATCCGCTAGATTATTTGGATTTAATGAATCAATCAGCCTTGAAGAAAATTAATATCAATAGGAAAAATAAAAATGTTACTCACAAATTATATCGAAAAAGAACTAATTTACGAAAGCCCAGCTTCTATCATATACAAAGCTATTAGCAAAGAAAATAATAAACCTGTCATTATAAAGATACTCAATGATGAATATCCATCCGAGGAAAAATTAGCTAGATTCAAGTATGAATATGAAATACTAAGTAACCTAAATCTACAAGGCGTAATTAAGGTATATAGTTTAGAAAAATATCAAAATAGCCTAGCAATCATAGAAGAAGATTTCGGTGGAATAGCCCTCAAACATTGTAAAATTGATAGGACAAATCTTGTTAGCCTCCTTTCCTTATTTATTCAAATAACTGAGATTCTAGGGAAATTACAGGAAGAAAAAATTATTCATAAAGATATGAATCCTGCAAATATTTTATGGAACCAAGATAATAATGAAATAAAAATTATAGATTTTGGGTTATCGACAAAATTAGCACAGGAAAAATTAGAAATAAAAAATCCAGATGTATTAGAGGGCACACTTGCCTATATATCACCAGAACAAACAGGTAGAATGAATAGGAATATTGACTACCGAACAGATTTTTATTCCCTTGGTGCAACATTTTACGATCTACTTACTGGCAAATCTCCGTTTACCGATGTTTTTGATCCTATGGAGTTAGTCCACTGTCATATTGCTAAACATCCAGTTAATCCAAGTGAAGTAAATAGTGATATTCCTCCAATATTGTCAGAGATCATACTAAAACTTTTGTCAAAGAATGCAGAAGATAGATACCAAAGTGCATTTGGAATAAAATCAGATTTAGAAAGTTGTATGAATCAACTTAAAACAAAAGGGAAAATAGACAATTTTCAGATTGCGGTTAATGATAATTTGAGCAAATTCCAAATTCCACAAAAACTTTATGGTCGAGAAAAAGAAGTTAACGCTATTTTAGAAAGTTTTCAAAAAACTTGTGAAGGAAATATAGAGATTATGCTAATTTCTGGTTTTTCAGGAATTGGCAAATCCAATCTTGTAAAAGAAATCCATAAACCTATTTTAGTTCATAGAGGATATTTTATTTCGGGTAAATATGACCAGTTTCAAAACAATATTCCTTACAGTGCTATTATAAATGCATTTCGAGATTTAATCAGACAAATACTGACTGAAAACACTGACAGAATTCAAAATTGGAAAATTAAACTTCTTAATGCACTTGGTGAAAATGGGCAAGTATTGATTAACGTAATTCCTGAGTTAGAACTAATTATAGGGCAGTCAAAACCAGTTCAAGAATTATCACCAAATGAATCTCAAAACAGGTTTAAATTTGTATTTCAAAACTTTGTAAAAGCGATTGCAACAAAGGAACATCCACTTGTTTTATTTTTAGACGACTTGCAATGGGGGGATAATGCTTCTTATCTTCTAATTAAGTCTTTACTAAGTTTAAGTGAAAATTTGTCTTTATTTTTCATTGGAGCCTATCGTGATAACGAAGTTAATCCTACTCATCCATTCATACTTACTTTAAATGAAATAGAGGCAGGAGGAAATAAACTTAACAATATCCGATTAGAACCTTTACAACTTTCTCACGTAAATCAATTGATTGCAGAATCCTTGAATTCGACTTTAAGTAAAACGGTTTCGCTCGCTGAATTGGTATTTTCTAAAACAGAAGGAAATCCATTTTTCATAGGAGAGTTTTTAAAATCAATTTATTCTGACAAATTATTTCACTTTGATTCAGAAATTCTTTCTTGGACATGGGATATAAATAAAATCCAAAAAAGAGGAATAGCGGATAATGTAATTGATTTAATGGCTGGAAAAATAAAGACACTTTCCCTAGAAACCCAAAATGTATTAAAATTAGCCGCTTGTATTGGAAATCGATTTGATTTGAATACATTATCCATTATCCTCTCCAAAACAAAAGTGGAAACTGCTTCTAGTTTGTGGGAAGCGCTCGAAAAAGGATTAATTCTACCAACAGATGATTCTTATAAATTTGTAGTAGAAAGCAATGAATCAAATCCACAATATCAAATCGTTCATGACCGTATCCAACAGGCGATTTATTCACTTATCCCAGATTCTGAGAAAAAGACTACTCACTTACAAATCGGACGTTTACTCTTAAAAAGATATTCGAATCAAAATTTAGAAGATAAAATTTTAGATATTATTAATCATTTGAATCTAGCAGAAAAAAATATAATATTAGAGAATGAAAAAATTGACTTAGCCTATTACAATTTTTTAGCTGGTAAAAAATCAAAATCATCCTCTGCATACGCACTTGCTTTCCAGTATTTGCAAACATCTATAAAACTATTACCACCCAATTACTGGGAAATAGACTATAAATTTTCCATTGAACTTTATACAGTTACAACAGAAATAGCCTGCGTACTTGGTGAATTTGAAAGTGTAAAAGAATTGTCTCTGATTATTCTAGAAAATGCAAAAACGTTATCCGAAAAGGCAAAAATTTATGATACTCAAATTCTTGCTTTTATTGCTCAAAATAAAGTCTCCGAAGCGATAAACACTGCTCTAGATATTTTAAATTTACTTGGTGTAAAAATTCCTGCCCAACCTTCGGAAGCAGATATAGGCGCAGGCATAGGAAATACTCACGCACTTTGGACTAAGATAGGTATAGAAGGTTTACTTACTCTACCGGAAATGGTTGATCCAGAAAAGTTAGCCGCTATACAAATCATTTCTTCCGTTATGCCAGTCACTTATACTGCGGCACCCATATTAGTCCCAATGTTTACATTTGCAATGATTGAACTTTCTATTAAGTATGGAAATGCACATGCGTCTACTTTTGGTTATGCTTCTTATGGATTGATTTTATGTGGAGCGGTTGGAGATATTGATACTGGATACGAATTTGGGCAACTAGCTATTAACCTCTTAAATCGACTAAACGCAAATGAATTTAAAGCAAGAACCTATTTTTACGTGTATTTATTTATTATACACTGGAAAAAACATTTAACAGAATCCCTAGCTCCATTTTTAGATGGGTATAGAGTTGGAATGGAAACGGGGGATATAACAAATAGTGTATTAGATGCTATGCAATATTGCGTACATGCTTATGTAGCTGGTAAAAACTTACCTATTTTATTAGAAGAAATGGATAAATTTAGTCAAACAATGAAGCAGCATAAACAAGACTTTGTACTTTTATTTAACGAATTATTTCGTTATGCCGCAAAAACTTGGACTGAAATTGTAGATGACTCCTATACCCCTTATTTTGAGTCTTATTATAATTCTACTCTCCCGATTCTTTTAGAAACAAATAACATTTCAGGACTTTGGATAATTTATCTGAATAGAATGATTTATAATTATTCAATAGAAAATTATACCGAAGCTTTAGAAGAATCAATCAACGCAGAAAAAAATATAGCCGCCGCCTCTGGGTCTGTAACACTTACTCAATATTACCTATACGATTCTTTAATTAGGCTAAACATTTACAATAATTCCAACGAAGAGGAAAAAAGTAAAATTATAGAGAGGGTAACGGCTAACCAAGAGAAAATGAAAAAATGGGCAGAAAAAGCACCCATGAATTTTCAACATAAATTTGATTTAATAGAAGCAGAAAGAAATCGATTGAATAACAATCTATTATCCGCAATTGAACTTTTTGAAAAATCAATTTCGAACGCGAAAGAAAATCAATATATTCAAGAAGAGGCACTTGCAAATGAATTAGCGGTAAATCTATATTTGTCCTGGGGAAAAGAAAACTTTGCCTCTATCTACTTAAAAGAAGCGATTTATGCCTATCAAAGATGGGGATCCTCAGTAAAGGTAAACCAGTTGAAGAAAAAATATTCCCATTTACTTAAAATAGAAAGAAAACTTTTAGATAAAAATATTCTCTCAACATCTATTACTTCTCTTTCAAATACTGAAAATGTAACTTCATCTGGAAATAGTTTTTTAGATATTGGTTCAGTGATAAAAGCTTCCCAAACGATTGCAGGAGAAATCCATTTCGGAAAATTGCTAACTAAAATGATGGAAATAGTATTAGAGAATGCAGGAGCAGAAAAAGGATTATTTTTACTGAAACAAAATGAAAAATGGCTGATCCAAGCAGAGGGACATTCTAATCCAAAGTCTATTGAGGTATTGCAGTCTAAACTGTTTACTGTTTCTGAAAAAGACACTATATCTCCAAATTTTAATTTTTCTGCAAGTATAATTAATTATGTAATTAGAACACAATCTATTGTACTATTAGATGATGCATCTTCCCAAAGTCTCTTTATTAATGACAGTTATATTCTCCATGTTAAACCTAAGTCTATTCTTTGTTATCCGATTCTAAACCAAGGGCAATTGGTAAGTATTATGTATTTGGAAAATAATTTAACCACTTTTGCCTTTACACCGCATAGAATAGAATTACTAAAAATTCTTACCTCTCAAATTGCAGTAAGTGTGGAAAATTCACTACTCTACGCCAACCTAGAAGAAAAAGTAACTGAAAGAACAATTCAATTAGAAGAAGCACATAAAAAAATTCTAGTATTAGAAAAAGATACAACAGAAAAACAATTAGCCGGTGGGTTCGCGCATGAAATGAGAAATGCGTTAGTCGGTCCAAAGCTTGTCATTCAACACTTACTCGGACAAGATGGGCGAGAACCTTTTGAGAGTTTGAATTTAGAGAATAATCGCAAACTAAAAGAAATCTATTTAGCAATAAAAGACCAACTCCCAGGGGATGTTGTAAATACAATCTTAAAAGACATGAAAGTGATTTTTGAAAATGAAGAAAAATTAGAAAATGGATTTAAGATGATTTACAAAGCGGTTTCCAAAGGATTATCCATTACCCAACAAATCATGGATTATGCAAAAGTAGGAAATGAACAAATTGGAAAAAATCAAATCAACTTAAATACAATTATAGAAAGCATTGTTTCCGAATACCAAAATAATTGGACTGAGCACAAAATTACGATTCACCTCGAATTAACAAAAGAATCTCCTCTTATCAGTGGACTCGAGTCTCACTTTGAATCTGTTTTTAAAAATCTAATTTTAAATGCAAAGGATGCTGTTTTGGATAATGGAATCAAAGACACAAGAGTTAAATTAATTGTAGTAAAAACTTTGATTCAAAATAACAACTTTTATGCAGAAATTACAGACAACGGAATTGGTATACAAAGCGAACATATAGCTAGAATCTATGATGCCTTTTTTTCAACCAAACCAGATTCTGGAACAGGTTTAGGTTTAGGTGTAGTCAAAAAAATTCTAAATCTCTACAACGGAAATATTGAAGTAAAATCAGAATTCGAAAAAGGAACGACATTTACGATAAGTTTGCCAATATTTTAACGGACTTTATGAATCTAAAGGTGAAATCTCAAATCCGATGCCTAGGAGTTATAAATGCATACAATCTTAAACTATGAAATAAAAAAAGAAATTTACGAAAGCACTAATTCAATAGTATACCGTGCAAAAAAAAGTGATGCGGATAACAGCAATATTTCTGAAAAAGTAATTTTAAAACAACTCCGAAAAGAATTTCCATCGCCAGAAGAAATCGCACGATTCACCAGAGAGTTTGAAATTACTCGTAACCTACAAGACGAAAGAATTATTAAAGTCTACGAGTTATCCAAATTCCAAAACACATATATAATGGCGATAGAAGATTTTGATGGAGAGTCGATAACTGATTATTTGGCTTCCAATACATTTACGGTAAATCAGTTTTTACCTCTAGCGATTAAAATTACAGAAAGTCTCACCTTTATTCATGCTAAAAAGATCATCCACAAAGATATTAACCCCGCTAATATTGTATGGAATCCGAATACAAACCAAGTAAAACTAATCGACTTTGGAATTTCCTCTGAGCTTTCTCACGAAACGACCAGCCTACGAAATATAAATGTATTAGAGGGAACATTAAACTATATGTCACCCGAGCAAACAGGCAGAATGAACCGAGCTATGGACTATCGTACCGACTTATACTCGTTAGGCGCTACATTCTACCATATGCTAACAGGACAAGTTCCATTTTCCGGTCAGGACGCAATGGAGATTGTACATAGCCATATTGCAAAAGATCCAATTCCACCACACGAGATAAATAAAGATATACCGGAAATTCTATCCCAAATCATTCTGCGGCTAATGGCAAAGACAGCAGAAAATAGATACCAGAGTGCATTCGGGTTGGTTTATGATTTAAAATGGTGTCTGGACAATATTGAATCCGTAGGGACAGGTCGCGACCTGTCCCTACGGATTACCCCGTCTCTACAAATTGGTGCCCATGATATTTCAGACCGTTTCGAAATTCCACAAAAGCTTTATGGGCGCGTAAAAGAAGTAGAAACCCTAATGAACGCTTTTGGTAGAATCAAAGAAAATACAAAAGAAATCATACTCATTAGCGGTTATTCTGGTATAGGCAAATCTTCCATTGTACAGGAAATATATAAACCTATAGTAGAGAGAAAAGGGATTTTCATCCGAGGAAAATTCGATCAGTATAAGCGTAATATCCCTTATGCGTCACTCATCCAAGCATTTCAAGAATTGGTTAGACAAATTCTGGCAGAAAGCAAAGAGGAATTAGCCGCTCGTAAAACAAAAATTCTTTCTGCCCTAGGACAAAATGGACAGGTAATTATTGATGTAATTCCGGAAGTGGAACTAATCATAGGAAAACAACCTCCCGTATTAGTCCTATCTTCTGATGAATCCAAAAATAGATTCAATTTGTTGTTTCGCCAATTCGTAAAAGTATTTACATCAGGAAAGTCGCCCCTTATTTTATTTTTAGATGATTTACAATGGGCTGACCTTCCTTCTCTTCACTTACTTGAACTTATTATGACAGACTCCGAAATCGGAAACCTTTTAGTGATCGGTGCTTACAGAGACAATGAAGTAGATCCAACACACCCACTTCTGATTACCCTTGCAGAAATTAAAAATAGAGGAATTACAACTAGTACGATTTCCCTTTCCCCTTTAAGTCTATACCATGTATCTCAATTAGTAGCGGATACTCTATTAGTCCCCCAAGCTGAATCAACAACACTCGCCTCCTTATGTTATGAGAAAACACAGGGAAACCCATTTTTCTTGAACCAATTTCTACAAATGTTACACCAGGAAAACCTAATCCAGTTTGATTTCGAAAAAAGAAAATGGGTTTGGGATATAGGAGAAATTCAAAAACGAAAGATAACGGATAACGTTGTTGACCTCATGGCAAATAAAATAAAAAAACTGCCAGAGGTTACACAAAATATTCTCCAATTAGCCGCTTGTATTGGAAATCAGTTTGATTTAAAAACTTTGTCTACTATAAATGAAAAATCTCGGACTAAAACAGCTAAAGAGTTATGGGACGCATTAAAAGAAGGCTTAATTCTCCCGACAAGCGACACCTATAATCTCGTTGGAAATGAGGATAACACGAATATATCCGCAAACGACCCAAGTGTATTCGAATCAATCATACCCGAATATAGATTTTTACATGACCGAGTCCAACAAGCAAGTTATTCCCTCATCGCAGAATCAGAAAGAAAAAAAGTCCACCTTAAAGTAGGAAGATTACTTTTAGAAAAATCAGCAAACGAAGTACAGGAAGAAAAATTATTTGATATAGTAAATCACCTAAATATAGGAATGGATTTAATCTCTGAGGAAGGGGAACGAGAGAAGCTAATCGAATTAAACCTATCTGTTTCGAAAAAAGCGAAACTCTCTGCAGCGTATGAACCTGCTTTTAATTATGCATGGAACGCAATGACTTTACTTTCAGAAGATGGCTGGACAAATAATCTTAATCTCGCCGCCAGAGTCTATATTGAAGCTGCGGAAACTGCTTATCTTTCCGGTAAGTTTGAAGACATGGAAAAAATACTCGAGGTCTTATTGGCGCATAACGTTTCGTTAGTTGACAAAGTAAAAGTTTACAGGATAAAAATTCTTGCATGCATTGCACAGCACGATTCACTCGGGGCAATCCAATCTGCCTTAGAAATACTAAGACTTATGGATATCGATCTTCCCGAAAAACCTAGCCAAGAAGAGATTGGAAAGAGACTTGGAGAGACAATGCAGACACTTTCTTCAATTCGAACCAACGACTTACTTACATTACCCGTAATGGAAGATCGGGAAAAAATTTTGGCAATGGGAATAATGGAATTGATTTATGGTCCTTGCTTCCAAGTAAATCCTGGACTCTTCCCTCTTTTAGTTTTTATGATGATTCAATTATCTTTAAAAAACGGGAATGCTACTACTTCTCCGATGACTTATTCCTGCTATGGATTAATTTTATGTGGGATAGTTGGTGATATTGATTCGGGCTATCAATTTGGGCAGTTAGCATTAAAGCTGATAGACAGAATGCAAATCGTTGAATATAAATGCAACACCTTGTACATTGTGACTGTTTTTTTACAGCATTGGAAAGAACCTATAAGAAATACAAGTAAGCCTTTTTTGGAAGCTTACCAAGTCGGAATGGCAGTTGGTGACTTTGAATATGCTAGCTGGTCTGCGAAGTATTATAATGTCTATTCCTATTTTGCTGGAAACGAATTAACAAAACTTGTAAAAGAAACTACTAAGTTTAGACAGGCTATTCGAGACATCAAGCAGGAAACTATATTCAACCATATATCCATTTTTCTCCAAGTCCTAATGAACTTATCAGGCGATATAGAAATTCCCTACATACTCAAGGGGGATGTTTATAATGAAGAAGAAATGCTCCCGATTCATCAGAAGGCAAATGACAGTGTCGCATTATGCTTACCCTATTTCCATAAACTCATTCTTTCTTATCTTATGGAGGAGCAAGAACTAGCTATTAAAAATTTGGAAATGGTCGGGCAATATATTGGTGCACTACCTTCTACCTTCTATGTTGTTCTTTTTCATCTCTATGATTCCTTAACAAAGTTAAAGCAATACTCCGACATAGCGACGACGGAAGAAAAAGAAGCGATCTTAACCAAAGTCAACGCAAACCAAGCAAAAATGAAAACTTGGGCAGACCACTGTGCGGCAAATTGTCTTCACAAATACTATCTAGTAGAAGCTGAAAAAGCTCGTGTCCTAGGGGAAGATTGGCAGGCGATTGATTTTTATGATAAGGCAGCTAAACTAGCAAAACAAAATGAATTTTTGCAAGAAGAGGCATTGGCTAACGAGCTATATGCCCGTTTCTGGTTAAGTAGAGACAAAGAGGAATTAGCCCAAATGTTATTAAATAAAGCCTATTATCTTTATGCTCTCTGGGGTGCCAAAGCAAAGACAACACAGCTTGAAAAAAAATACGGGCATCTCATAACCAAAAAAGGAAAGTCTACTAAATTAGGTACACATACAATAAACACAACTCTTTCTAGTTTAGAGGAAAATACAAGTAGCCTCGATTTGGTTTCTGTCATGAAAGCATCTCAAACTATTTCTCAGGAAATCGTAATTGACCAACTCCTAAAAAAAATGATGCATACAGTAATAGAAAATGCAGGAGCAGAGACAGGGCTTCTCTTAAAAGAAAAAAATGGGGAATGGAGAATCGAAGCAGAAGGAGCGTCTAATAAAGAGTATGCTGAAATTTTACAATCACGCTCAATTAAATCCCCCGAAACTGGTTTATTCCTTGCCCCTGTTTCCATTATTCAATACGTCGCAAGAACCAAAGAGTCTGTTGTTCTAGACAACGCTTCTAAGGAAGGAAATTTCATCTCCGATCCTTACATCCTCCAAAAAGAACCCAAGTCAATCCTTTGTTCAGCAATCTTACACCACGGAGAAATTTCTGGAATTTTATACTTGGAGAATAATTCTATTTCTGGTGTGTTTACAAAAGATAGATTGGAAGTATTACAGGTATTATCCTCTCAAGCTGCCATTTCTCTCGAAAATGCAAGCCTGTATGCGAACCTAGAAGAAAAAGTAACAGAACGAACAACGCAATTAGAAGAAGCACATAAAAAAATTCTAGTTCTAGAGAAAGAAACTACAGAAAAACAATTAGCCGGTGGATTTGCGCACGAAATGAGAAATGCGTTAGTCGGTCCTAAACTTGTGATTCAACATATTCTAGGTCAGGATGCAGGTGAACCATTTCAAAGTATTAACCTTATTAATAATCGAAAGTTAAAAGAAATCTATCTACTCATAAAAGATAAAATTCCAGAGGATACTTTAAAGTTAGCGCTCAGTGAAATGAAAGTAATTTTTGAAAATGAGGAGCAAACAGAAATTAGCCTGAATATGATCTACAAAGCTGTATCTAAGGGATTATCTATTACCCAACAGATTATGGATTACTCAAAAGTAGGAAACGAACAAATTGGTAAAAGCCAAATTGATCTGAATATTCTATTGAAAAACCTTAATGACGAATACGAAAAAAACTGGAAACAGCATAAAATAGTGATTAACCTCGATTTAGCAAAAGAAACCTCTATAATTGAAGGGTTAGATAGCCATTTTGATTCAGTGTTTAAAAATTTATTACTCAATGCAAAGGACGCACTACTTGATAAAAGTATCACAGAAACAAGAATTAGAACCATTACAATTAAAACTAGTATTTCCAGTAATAGTTTTCTAGCAGAAATTACAGATAATGGGATTGGAATTTCTTCCGAGCACTTAAGTAAAATTTACGATGCCTTTTTTTCTACAAAACCAGATTCTGGAACAGGTTTAGGATTAGGTGTAGTCAAAAAAATCATCACTCTTTACAATGGAAAAATCGAGGTATCATCTGAGCTAGGAAAAGGAACTACATTTACGGTTACACTCCCGTTAGAAAAATAAAAGTTTACCACCAATGCATGCCGATAAAAGAACGATGAGATAAAACACAGTAACAACGATGTTACTTTAAGTTAAAATGAAAGTAAATAATCCATAAAAGTCTACCGTGTTTTAGGTGGAATATGGAAGAGAGGATAATCATGGTAAGCCAATTAGAAAAGGAATTTGAATCAATCGTCGATAAAAAAAATGAACCGCAAAACGAAAAAAAACCACTTCTAATAATTGATGACAACCCAGAAGTAATTGAAGCACTTAGGGTTGTATTAAATAAAGACTACAAATTACTCATCTGTTATTCATACGAAGAAGTTTTGCAAAAAATGAATTCCGAAATCAAAGTAGTTCTCCTGGATATAAAAATGGCTTACAAAGACGGAATAGAAATATTTTCATTACTAAAAAATCAATATCCAAATTTAAAAATCATCTTTCATTCTGCTTATGCGGGTAATAACGAACAGGCAAAACTAGCAGAATCCCTTCCCCATTCAGGATATTTAACAAAGGGCAATTACGATATCGTAGAACTATTACAGACCATAAAACAAGCATTTTAAAAAAGGAAATACATAAACCCAAATGAGTAACTCAGCATCTAAAGATGAATTCAATGTATTTCGAGATGAATTTGATAATACAAAGGAAAATTCCGATTCTAGAAAGGTTACTCATAGTAATCCACATTCAATTGTAAATAATGATAAAGAAAGAGATTCCAAACAGACCATTTTAATCATCGATGATGAATTACATGTAAGGGAAGCACTAAAACTCATCTTTGAAAAAAAATACAAGGTTATTCTATGCGGTGATGGTGAGACTGGAATAAGAAGTATAAACCCCGATATATTTGCTGTAATTTTAGATATAAAAATGGAAGGCAAAAACGGGTTTGAAACCTTAACAGAAATTAAGAAAAAAAACATCTATCTTCCCGTGATTTTTCTTACTGCTTATCAGGATTTGAAAGATCCGTTGGAGATATTAAACGAATACCGACCATTTGGCTATGTGATCAAAGGATCAGAGGGTAAAGAACTACAAGACACAGTCGAAAGTGCAGTAAGTTACTATGACCAAATTAACAAAAATATATTTCTAGTAAAAGCACTTCAATCTAAAAATTTAGCACTCCAGGATCTCCGAGAAAACTTGGAGCTAATGGTGAATAAGCGCACTCAGGAACTAACAAATGCAAATAAAGAATTACAAAAAGAAATTCAAGTTCGTCTAAATGCAGAAAAAGAAATTAAAGCTCTATTAGTAGAAAAAGAAATTATTTTAAAAGAAGTACACCACCGAATTAAAAATAATATGACTACACTCAAATCTATTCTTTCTTTGCACGCTGGAATGTTGGAAGAACGAGCAGCCCAAGAAGCATTATTCGAAGCGGAATCCCGAATTCATAGTATGATGGTTTTATATGATAAATTGTATCAGTCTGTTAGTTTTTCCGAGATGTCCATTAAAGAATATATCCAACCACTTGTAGAACAGATCATAAATAATTTCCCGAATCATGAATCCGTTAGCCTAAAAATAAATGTCCAAGATTTTATTTTAGATACTAAGCGATTACAACCAATTGGAATTATTATCAACGAACTTCTAACGAATATTATGAAATATGCATTTTTAGACAGACTAGACGGAGAGATTCTAATAGAAGTTGGTTTAAGATCAAATTCAGAGACCAAAAATTCAATAGATACGAAAACATTCTTTATTGTCATTCATGATAATGGAAATGGTTTATCTGATTCTGTAGACTTCCAAAATTCTAGCGGATTTGGACTTCGCTTGATTGAATTATTAGCGCAACAATTAAACGGCACAATCCATATAGAACAAAAAAATGGTGTTCGATTTTTGTTAGAGTTTAAAATATGATTTAATACTAGAGAGATGTCGAGACGAATCCTCTCCAAAACACTATGACTACACAGGATGAATTTGCTCTTTTTCGGGGAACCGTAGAACATATAAAAGAAAATTCTGATAGAGAAAATAATTCGTCGTCCTCAAAACCTAAATCCGAAAAAAAAGTTCTATTTCACTCGAAGCCAACTGTTCTAGTAATAGATGATGATTTAAATGTTCGAGAAGCTTTAAAAATCACACTAGGAAAGAAATACGAGATTGTACTTTGTAGCAATGGGGAAGAAGGAGTGAATAGCGTTAACTCAGAAGTATGCGCTGTAATTTTAGATATAAAGATGGAAGGAAAAAACGGATTCGATACTTTCCTTGAAATCAAAGAAATAAATGCTTATATTCCAATCTTATTTCACTCAGCCTATCAGGACATTAAAAATCCTTTTGAAATCATGAACGAGTTTCGCCCATTCGGGTACATAGTCAAAGGCGAGGACGGCAAACGGTTATTAACCACTCTAGACAGTGCAGTCGAATATTATTTACAAATTAATAAAAATGCTATTCTTTTAGAAAAATTAAAAGTACAAGAAGAACAATACCGTACACTTGTAGACAATCTAAATGTAGGTGTTTATAGAAACACTGGCGGTTCAAAAGGAATATTTCTACAAGCAAACCCTGCTTTAGTCAAGATACTTGGTTATGACTCGATGGAAGAATTTATGCAAAAAACTATCGCAGAATTTTATATAGATCCAAATGACAGGCAAATGCTTCTTAACCAAATTCAAACTCATGGATTTTGTAAAAACTTTGAAATCAAACTAAAAAAGAAAGACGAAACTCCTATTCTTGTTTCCATCAGTGCCAATGTAAAACGAGACAACCACGGAAATATTGAATGGATGGATGGTATATTACAAGACATCACGGAACAAAAAGAAGCAGAAGAATATCTTCATAAATTAAGTAAAACCTATCAAAAATTTGTTCCTAAACAATTTCTAGAATTTTTAGGGAAGTCTGACATTACGGAAATTCAATTAGGTGATCAAACGCAAAAAGAAATGTCCATTCTATTTAGCGATATACGGTCATTTACCTCTCTTTCTGAAACAATGAACTCTGGGGAAAATTTTAAATTTATTAACGCATATTTAAAACGAGTTGTTCCCCAGATCGAAAAAAACCATGGATTCATAGATAAATACATTGGGGATGCTGTAATGGCTTTATTTCCGAATAATCCAACAAATGCAATCGACGCATCCATATTGATGTTAGAAGAATTACATCTCTACAATGAACAAAGAAAGAAAAAACAGTATAAACCAATTTCAATCGGCATTGGGATAAACACCGGTAACCTCACACTCGGAATTGTAGGCGACGAAAATCGAATGGAAGGAACCGTAATTAGTGATGTAGTAAATCTTGCTTCCAGAATGGAAAGTTTGACAAAGATGTATGGAGCATCTATTTTAATTAGCGAGATGACATTTCAAAAGTTAGAAGATCCTTCCATTTATGATTTCCGGATAGTAGACACAGTAAAAGTAAAAGGGAAAAAGGAACCGGTAACTGTAATAGAAATTTTGAATGGAAACTCCAAAAGAATTATCGAACTTAAACTCGCCACCAAAAGAGATTTTGAATTTGGAACAACACTTTACCAAGAAAAAGATTTTACAGAGGCAAAACATTGTTTTCACAGAGTACTAGAAAAAGACCCACACGATAAAGCAGCTGAAATTTACCTAAAGCGCTCTCAGTATTATGAAATCCACGGCATCACTCCCGATTGGGAAGGAATAGAAGCCCTGGAAAACAAGTAGCTGATCTGACACTTGGTAATTTTCTCCTTGCAGAATTGCAAATTAAAATCAAACTTGTGCAATGTTCTTTAGAATTTTACTCATCGTACTCTTATTTTTCCAATGTAAAAATACAGACAAAAACAAACTCAGTTTTCTAAATGGGGAATGGAAATACCGTATTGGTTTTGACATTGATTGGCTTTCAAATCCCGGAAAAGAATCAGAATGGAAAAAAATTTCTCTTCCTACAAATATAACAAAACAATTAGAGTTAAATTCCTATACTGGTCATATCACACTTAGGCGTGAACTTCCAGATTCAATGAATTCTTATTTAAAAAATGGAAAACCCTTGGCAATTAATGCAGGAAGAGTTCTAGACGTATCTTATTTTTATTTGAATAAAACTCTCATCGGACAACTTGGATCATCCTCTCCCTATCAATCCGGTGCTATGCGTCCTTTTCTAAAAGATATTCCCTTTAACGATATTTCAGAGAATGATAAAAATACTCTCACGATTGTTCTGTACACTAATGGCAAGTATCCGCTACAGTTTATGGACAATATTGAAATTGGGGAATCGGATAGTGTATATACAAGTTATACAAAAAAAGAAATTTACTCTTTCTTTTTTCTAACTGTTTACTTGGTCGTAGGACTTTACCATATTCTACTAGCAAACAAACGAAGAAAAGACCTGTACAATCTATATTTCGGCTTATTCTGCTTATTCGCTTCTATCTACTGGTTTATTGCAAATACACTTTCTAGAGATGCCGTATTTCAAGACTCAGTAGAACTTCACAGAAAATTAGAACATGCGTTTATGTTTACTATGAGCGCAACTCTACTTTTATTTTTAGTTCAATTCTTTGAAAAAAAATACAGCCAGATAACAAAGGGATTAACGATATTTTGCGTTACGCTTATTGTATTTACGATTTTACTTCCACTTCCTGTAATGCGATTTTGTTCTATACTCTGGCAAACTTCCAATCTTTTCATCGGTCCTTATATGATTTATTATCTTATACGACAAATCAAACTAGGAAATAAAGATGGACTTTATCTTATTGTTGGTCTTTGTATTTTCGTAACAGGCGGACTTCTGGATATGGCAACTTCTAGGGGTTATATTCATTTGCCGCAACTATCCAATTTTACTTTTTTAATTTTTGTTATGGGAATTGCTACTATCATGGCTAATCGTTTTATGTTTATCACAAACGAAGTGGAAATTCTAAATGCAGAGTTAGAAAAAAAAGTAGAAGACAGAACGAAAAAACTCTCTGAAAGTTTAGAGCAGGTAAACACGTTAAAAGAACAACAAGATGGAGATTACTACTTAACCTCCCTACTTGTACAACCTCTATCCGGAAATTTTATAAAACTAAAAGAAACAGAATTTAAAATAGAAACATTAATTAGACAAAAAAAACAATTTCATTTCAAAAACAAAAATAGCGAAATCGGAGGCGATATATGTATCGCTGATGAAATAAATCTCCAAGGACTCACTTACACTGTATTTCTAAATGGAGATGCTATGGGTAAATCCATCCAGGGTGCCGGTGGGTGTCTTGTTTTAGGTACAGTATTCAAGTCGATTTTAGAGAGAAATCATTCTTTAACGCATACTCGAAGTATTCCCCCTGAGTTATGGATGAAAGAATCTTTCAGAGAATTACAAAATGTTTTTGTATCCTTCAATGGCTCTATGTTAATTTCTGCCATGTTTGGAATCATAGACAATCGAAATGGAACTATTTACTATATCAACGCAGAACATCCATATACCGCTCTGTACAGGGATGGACATGCAAACTTTATAGATAGTGATAGCCAAGGTCGTAAAATAGGAATTGAACTCAAACATAATCCTCTCAAAATAAATATATTCCAGTTAAAACCTGCTGATAGTTTAATTGCTGGATCAGATGGCAGGGACGATCTGTTACTTGGTGAAGATGAATCAGGAGCTAGAATTATTAATGAAAATGAAAATCTATTTCTAAAAATCTTGGAAGAGGCAAATGGAGATTTGCCTAAAGTAGAAGAAATTTTACATTCCAAGGGGGAAATAACAGATGACCTTTCTCTTTTGAAAATTACATACAATAAGAAAAAAGAACCTGCAACGATACTAAGTAAAGAAGAAATTGAAGCAAAACTAAAAGAAGCTTATAATTATTACCAGAAAGGAGACAAAACAGTAGCGATTGTAAAATATGAGAAATTATTTGCAGTTGCAAATGATGCAGAGTTAGCACAAGAAATAGCAAATATATTTATCGAAAAGAAGGATTATTCTTTTTCAAGCCAAATCCTAGATACATGTATTGCAGAAAATCCATCTAATTCTAATTTATTTTACCTCTCCTCGTTTATTAAAAAGAGAAATAGAGAATACAAAGACGCTGCGATACTCGGAGAAAGATTTAGACTACGAGAACCCAATAATGTAAAAAATCTTGTCAATCTAGCAGATATTTATAGATACTTAAACAAATTTGAAAAGAGTCAAAAGTTTCTAAACCGTGCACTTCATCTTGAGCCAGATAATAAACACGCGTTAAAACTAAAAGAAAATCTTGCTGATAATAATTTTTCTTGACATGATAAAACTTTGTAATGTTATTTTAACTAATTATCTACCATGAACAAAACGCTAAAAAATAAAACTATCTACTTTGAAACGATGCTAAATGAATATGCGGCAACCACACCCTGTACACAAGCTGTATTTGCGGTAAATGATGATATTCTCCTTGAATATGGCAATGAAATTCATCCCAGATCTACAATGCTTCAAATGGTGGAGGACTTAAAAAAATTTGACCTGCTTGCTAATTTACTCGCAGGGCAAATTCGGATTAGTAAAATTACAACTATTGAAAAAGATAAACAAAAGTATGATATTTTTACATACTCAATAGAAAAGAACAAAAATATCTTTAGGAGTATATTCCTATTACCCACAGGAAAACTTCCAATAGAATCTGAATTCAAATTACTTAATGAATTAGTTTTAAACTATTCCATGAATCTTCCCAAAGAAACAAACTACCAATTCATTGATACCTATTCTGAATTTTTAGAAACAGTCAGTAGAGAAATTGGAAATCAATTTACTTCTCCAGAAGAGGTAGGAGTAATTTCCCATTTCTATATTCAAGATTTGCGAAATTACTATCGAAATATGAGTCAACAGTATACGGAAGAAGTCCATAAACAAATAAAACTTGGCATTCTCAAACATTTGAAAAAAGGAGATCTACTTTTTCGTGTAAGCCAGAGATCCTATATTACCTACTCTCATAACTGCAATATCGATACAGTAAAAAAACGTTTTGGTGATATTTTCTTTCAGTTGAATACTCTCATTATCCGTTACCAACTATCGTTTCACCAGAACAATGCAACTAATTTCAAAAAAAGAGAATTCTGGGATTCGATTCTTTCAGGCGATTAGAGTCTAACTCCGAGTATCCTCTGATAAGACTCTCCTGTTTCGTCTGTTGTCTTGGTATAAACAAACTTCAAAATTGCAAACTTGGAATACTTAGTTTCTGATTCTGTTTTATACTCCCAGAGTAACCCCCAGAGACTTCCACTTCCTTCGTAACCTCTCTCCTTTGGAATAGACGTTTTATAATACAAAACTCCCATTAACATATTTAAATGTTCTTCTTTTTTAACATGGTCAGAATTTTTATAGTACAAAGTTCCAAGTCCTGCGTGCTCTGTATTTTCTTTTTCACTAGTTTTGGAATAATACAGTGTTGGCGCAATCCAGGTTTCTTTTTCAGATTTAGTCTTCTCTGAATAATAAAGTGGCAACATATTATTGTACGCATATTCTTTTTTAGCTTTGGAAGAAATCCAAAGTAGGTTCATATTTGTTTCCTGTGGATTATTCGAATAATTCCCTAGTCCATAAAGAATTTTAACATTTACTTCTTCTTTTGCATTTGCTATGTGAACCGCACGAAATAGAAAATCAAGTTCTCTTTTTCCGGATTCATTCGAATACTTATTTTCCGCTAAGAGTAAAAAGTTTTGAACGCTAGATTTTAGATCAGAACTTTGGTAAAGTCCCGCAACAAAGGAAGATTTACTATTTTTACTCTCACTTGAAAAGTATACGGGTAAAAAAGATGTATACTCAACTGGGTTACCGTCGTTATCCGTATCCAATGAATACCAATAAGGAAAAATAACTCGTTTGGTAAGCTTTTTATTTTTGTAAGAATGGTGAAATAAACTAAGTACGGTAGAATTCTCGCTATCATTCGTTATATTCTCATAATATAAAAAAGGAATGATAGGAAATAAAATACTTCGGTCGTAGGATTTTTTGCCTTCTGCTTTTGTTTCACTGCCGTATTCAGTATACAAGAGCGACAGTAAAGTATCATCAACTTGTTTTAAACTTTTATTGTTTTCCTTTTTATAAAAGAAAAGTGGCAACATCCAAAAAGAAGTTTTTACTAAGTCTTCTTTTTTTTCTTCGGACTCATAACTAGCTACTGGATAAAAACTAAATGAACTCTTAGTTTTTGTTTTTTCTTTATTCATGAGCCCTAGCCAACTATAATAACTTTCTGATGGAGATTCAGAATGATAAGCGAGGGCGAGTGGAAGAATCCATTTTTTGTCTGTATTATTTTGATTTGTATACATCCACAAAGGAGAATAAAAAGAGAATTCAGATTCAGAGATTTTTTTAGTAGTGCCCTCTTCTTCATTTTTCACGAGTATTGTTTTCTTTGTATCACTGCTATAATAAAACGGAGCGAACCAACTTGTGTAGTTGTAGTTATTTGGATCTTGTTCATAAAAATCTTTGTAAAATATTGGATAGATTTTTAGATTATGTGCTGTCTTAGATTTTTCATAAGAGCTAAACAATAACCAATTCCAATAAGATTCGTCGTTTACAGATTTGTAAGAATGATAGAGTAAAGGAATTGGCGCAAACCAGGTAGTATCCTCCGATTTTTTAGAGGCATTTTCCGAAGCCTCATATATTAAAAGCGGAGAATAAAGAGTGGTCGTTTCTGCATCTCCAGTCTTTTTAGAATAATCCTTCTTATAGTAAGCAGGCAAAATCCAACGAGTAACAGAGGCTAACTTTCCTTTGTCGTAACTTTTATCATGCAAATAAAATGGTAACACTTGCAAACTATTAGAATCATTCGAATCTTCATACGAGGCTAATGCCATTATATTCCAATAAGATCGCTCATTCTTTTTTTGATACGAGTGATAAACAAATGGGATTGGGACAAACCATTTTTTATTTATACCATTCTGATTTGTATAAAATGCGAAAGGAGAATAAAAGGAAAATTCAGACTCAGATATTTTTTTCTCTGTTCCCTCTTCTTCATTTTTCACAAGAGTTGTTTTCTTAGTATCATTCCAGTAATAAAAGGGAAGAAACCAATTTGTATAATTATAATTCCTAGAATCTTGCTCATAAAAGTCTTGGTAGAAAATTGGATATACTTTTATATTGTGAGCAGTTTTTGATTTTTCATACGAACTAAATAGAAACCAATTCCAATATGATTCATCGTTTACAGATTTATAGGAATGATACAAAAGTGGAATTGGCGCAAACCAAGTAGTATCCTCTATATTTTTAGAAGCATTTTCCGAGGACTCATATACTAAAAGTGGAGAATAAAGGCTAGTAGTTTCTGAGTCTCCAGATTTTTTCGCATAATCTTTCTTATAATAAGCAGGAAAAATCCAGCGAGTAACAGAGAGTAACTTTCCCTTCTCATAAATTTTATCATGTAAATACAGGGGTAAAATCTGTAAGTTATTTAAAGTATTTGAATCTTGGTATGAGGATAATAGCATTATATTCCAATAAGATTTCTCATTTTTTTGTTCGTAAGAATGATAGATGAGCGGGATAGGAGCAAACCATTTTTTATTTGTATTATTATGATTTGTATAAAATCCTAAAGGGGAATAAAAAGAGAACTCAGATTCAGAGATTGTCTTTGTTGTTCCCTCTTCTTCGTTTGTAATAAGAGTTGTTTTCTTAGTATCATTCCAATAGTAAAATGGAACAAACCAATTTGTGTAATTATAATTCTTAGGATCTTGTTCATAAAAATCTTGGTAGAAAATTGGGTAGATTTTGATATTATGAGCAGTCTTGGATTTTTCATAAGAGCTAAACAATAGCCAATTCCAATAAGATTCATCGTTTGCTGACTTGTAAGAATGATAGAGTAAAGGAATTGGCGCAAACCAACTAGTATCTTCTGATTTTTTAGAAGTATTTTCCGAAGACTCATACACTAGAAGCGGAGAATAGAGAGTAGTCGTTTCTTTGTCTAGAGCATTTTTAGCGTAATCTTTCTTGTAAAAAGCTGGAAAAATCCAACGAGTAATAGATGTTACGCGATTTTTGTCATAATCAATATCATGATAATAAACAGGAAAGAACACAAAATTACTGTTATCCTTTGATTCAATGCTATTTACAATTAAAAGAGAATTCCAATTTGTCCCAAAATTATCAGAATTATAAAGCGCTAAGATAGGAACCATCCAGAATGTACGATTGTAAACCGAATTATTATGAGTATCCGCCGTTCCGTAATAAATAAAAGGAAGAGAAACAAATAGATTATTTTTTTCATACTTAGATTGGTTCTGTTTATAAAAATAAATAGGAAGAGTAAAATGAAAATCCGAACTTTCATCGGTTTGGCGTGTATAAAACCGAAACCAGAGTGGGGATAATACGTAAGCATCCTCTGTCCCTTTTCTATCGAGAGTATTATTATAATAAAACAAAGGAGAAATCAAAGTAGAAATTTTATCTCTACCCTCGGTACGGTTTCGATACCAATAAAAAGGAAGAATACGAGAGCCTGATTTTACATCAGACGAATGCCAATTGGCAAGGGGCCAAAGGATAGATTTTTCTTCGGCACGATTTTCTTTGATGGATTCACTTATATATCCAATTAAGCCGTAAGCAGTTCTTTCTGCCTCAGGAGTTTTTTGTGTTCCATAAAAAGGAAATAATACAGTGTATTTCACATCTTCTGTATCATAGTGTACAAATAAAGGAGGAACTGTATACACTCGATCGTTTGACTTAGTATCCCAAGTAAACCAAGCCAAGGGGAAAGCCCGTATATGCCGCTTGGAATCTCCTGCCTCCCAACCATACAAACCAAAAAGTACATTTACACTGAAGAAATTTAAAGAATCATCGCGGGTGAAATTTTTCTTTTTAGAAATTTTGGGAGATAAAGCAGTATTAGCCTCTTTAGAGTCGGCTACAGTTTCTTTATTTTCAAGAAAGTCTTTTGCACTTGTTTCCAAATCGTAAAAAGTTTTCGTGCTAGTTCGAGTAGACATTCTAAATACATACCAAAGCCAACTAACGTCTGTGTCTAAGTATTTATAACCTTGTTTTTCGCCGGTATTTACATTTACATCCGGTTTCATGACACCACTTGCAACGTTAGACGAATAGCCAGCTAAGTTCAAGTGAAACCTATCTTGATTAGCAAACTGGATAGACAAATACATAGGAGAAACTTCGCCGGAAGATTCTTTCGTTTTCCAGTTGTAATAAATAGGATTTAAACTTCTAAAGTAAGTGTCGTTAACTTTGTCATGATGCGAAAACCAATTTGCAATCCAAAGAGTTTTTTCGTCTTTGTTCCAATTGTTATAATAAAATAATCCCCATCTAGTTCCAGTATCCTTTGCTTCTTCATCAGGACCAAACTTAAAAGTAAACGGAAATATAATATCATACTCATCCCGTTTATAAAAATAAAAAGGAGCGTACATACTCGCTTCTAAGTTTCCTTTTTTATCATACTGTCGGCTGACAAGTCCTAAGATATTCGTATAACTAGAAGTATCCGCATTTTTCTCTCTATAGACAATTGGTAAAATTAAAGTTCTGCGGTTTACCTCTGTTAGCTTTTCATTCGACTTAGAATCCACCCAACTCCAATAAAAGGGAGCTATATGTAAAAAATAATCCTTTTGATAAAAAAGTAGAGGAGAAATAAAAAGTTTATCTAGATTTCCTTTATTATCATTTGTTTGAGAGTATAAAACCAAAATATTTTTATAATTAGAAGAATCTTCTTTGGTATGAGAATAATATAAAACAGGAATCAAAGTTCGAGAATAACCTTTGTTATTCGAAGATTGAAAATAAAAAGGAGCAAACGTTGTAAAATTCTCTATAGTATCCTTAGAAGTAACAGTACTAGAATAAAAATTGACTAAGTAAAATGTTTTATGAGTCGGGGAATAACTAGAATACGCAGGGGGAAAAATACCAAACCAACCACCATATCGATCATCTTTTGAAGAAGTACTAAAATAAAAAGGTGCGATATGAAAATAAGAATCTTTTTTATAATAATAAAATGGGGAAATAAATAAACGATCTAATTTACCTTCTTTATTATTGGATTGGTCATAAGCTAAAAGAATATTTTTATGATTTGATTTATCTTCTTCTGTTTCAGAATAAAAAATTCCAGGTACGATAGTCTGCGAATAACCATTATTATTCGCAGAATTAAAATAAAACGGGGCAATATAAAGAGAAGAATCTTTTTTATAATAGAAAAAAGGAAGTGCCAAAATCCTATCTAAATTTCCTTTGTTATCCGTTGTTTGATCGTATACTAAAAGAATATTTTTATGATTTGATTTATCTTCCTCGGTCTCCGAATAAAATAATCCAGGTACGATAGTTTGCGAATAACCTTTATTATTCGAAGAACGAAAATAAAAAGGAACGAGACTAGTAAAACTTTCCGAAACATTTTTTGTAGATTTAGTGCTGGAATAAAAATTTAATAGATAAAATGTATTTTGTTCAGGTGTATAGCTGTAATAAAAAGGAGGAAGCAAACCATACACTGTATTCGATTTATTTTCGGAAGAGGTATCAAAGAAATAAAATGGAAGGATATTTAAGTAAGAACCTTGTTTCCAAAAAACAAAAGGGGCAAGCCACACCCGCGAATAAGAATTTTTTTTGGTATCAAACTCGGTATCAAAAACCCAAAGATAGTTTCGATGAGTGGAATTTGAATCAGAAGAAGAATAAAACAAAGGAAGGGCTGGAAACCCGAATTGAGAAACTTCGCCTGCGTTTGATTTAGAATAAGTATAGAAATGGAAAGGAGAAACAGAAACTGTATCCGCTTCTTTTTTTTCTGAATCTTCGAAACTGCTCTGATAAAACCCTGGAAATAGAATCCGTTTTTCTTTTTGCCCACCGGAATTTGTAGAGCTAGCATAATAAAGCGGAAAAACTGCGTTATAGTATGAGTCCTCTTTTTGATTTCCTACCCAAACAAAAGGATACAAACGATACGAATAAGAGCCATTAGCCTCTTTTTGGTAATGAGAGAGTAATAAGTGATTAGCCTCATACCTCTGGTCGACTTTACTCGATTCCAAATAATAAAATGGGAAAAAGTAGTTTTTGGTATACTTCGGGTAACTAGTAGTATTCGCTACCCAGAAAAAATGAAAGGAATTATGAGTCGGATTGGATCGCGGGTAATTTTCCCACTCCACAAAGAAGGCATCAATTACATAACGTTTATCTTTTTCACTTCCGTAAACCTTGCCTTCTTTTTCTTTTATGTCATCAAAATCTACAGAAAAAAGGCTTTGAAAACTAACCAAACAACAAACTAAAAAGTACAATACAATAGAGTTTCGCATAATACTTCCATAATTTACAAGGGAAATTGGTTTGTCATCTACAATTTAGGGGTCGATTTTTGAGAATCGACCCTATTGCAATGTTGCTGAAAATGCGTTTATTTTTTAATTCTATGGTCTTCGCCTTTTTTGCTGACGTTCTTGCCTGCGGGATGCTCCTCGCCGGACTTCATCTTTCTTAGTATTTCTGAAGCATTTTGTCTTACACTAATTGAATTGTCATTTTCCACTTTTTTAAGCGTAGATTCTACTCTTGCTTTATTTCCTTTGTAAAACCCTCGCACATAACTCGAAGTTGCAATTGCTCGATACGATTCATTGATGGAATTGTTCTGAATTCGATTTTCCAGAAAATCCAAAACACTTGCATCTGTCGAAAAATTACTGAGTAGACCGAATGCTTTCATTCTCACACCAGCTCGCTGGTTGGAGTCATCAGCAATCATTATCAGGTAGGCTTGCGGATTTGTTGGTTCAATCGCTCGTATTCTAGCTAACATATCTACGGAATCTGGGTGTCTAACCTCTGCAATATACATGCGAATTTTTTCCAACTTTTCTTGGTTAATAGACTGGGCTTGCAAAGAAGAGTAGACTGCAAATAGGATCACGCCGATTGCTAAGAGTTGCATTTTTTTTATTTTATATTTCATTTTAAATTTCTCCTAAATTCCTTTTAATACACAAGCGGATGTCTTCTTAATACCCACCCCTGCTCTCCGGTAAATCCGGACTTCTCAAATCCAATATCTCCAGACCAAAACATAACGTTTCTGGCCCCTGAATTATTTTCCGCAGTTCCATCACATCCAGCTAAGGTAATGCTAGCTTGAATACAACGTGGAGTCTCAGAAATTGGGTCTCTATTGTAGGTATTTTGAGTTGTGTCATAATTTGATTCAACCAAATGAAAAAGTCCTAACCAGTGTCCACCTTCATGTGCCATAGTTTCACCCATTAGAGTAAGCTCTGCATCTGTGGGAGTTGCTCCGGGAGTTGCTAAATGCGAGTCAAACATCACTACCATAGCCGAGCTGCGAGTTCCTACTTTTCCGGGAAGTCCTGGGATACCTCCTGCTACTCCGAGAACCCCACCTACAGCATTTTCGCTTTTTACAAAAAAGATATTCAAAGAATCTGCTTTTTCAACTGATCCATTATTCGCAAATAATCCGCCTAAAGAGCCAGCTGCAACGGAATCACCATCAAGACTAGTGAGGTTTAAGTAGGCAGAATCAGACAGTGTTGTAGAGGTTATCACTGGTCTTATTCTTACGGAATTTTGTGAATAGAGTGTAGTCATTCTATTTATGGCAGTTGCAATCCCAGCTTCGGACGCAGCCGGATTAGAACCACTCACAAAAATAAGATGCACGTTGATCTTTTTCTCAGTAGACCAAACTTTGCTCATTCCTCTCTGGCTATGGTCGGAAGTTGAAGAATCTGGTGTAAAACTATTTTCTTCAGCCGTAGCAGGGATTAGAGAACGAACTTTTCTTATTATCACCGGCAAGGTATTGGATGGAACTACGGGGAAAAAATTTGCGGAATAATTCACCGCTGGGAAAGTGAGAACTGGATTTGAATCGGATAGTCTTGCAGTATACGTCGTCGTATCACGCCCATACCAGTGTAAGATATTGCCAATCCGTACACCTACACCATTTCGAGAATAAAAATAATCCCCATTGTCGCCAAAGTATTGAATAAAATCAATGCCAGCACCACCCACACTATGCTCTTGTTCCACTTGAACTATGGCGCTAGGATTAGTCGTACCCACGCTGGCAAATGCCACTACACTAGGAGCATATCCAGGAATACCTGCACCCAAAGCATTTGCACCAACTAACGTTGTTGCAGTAGTTGTCGTTTCCGAAAACTCATACTTGGGTCCAGTTGAACTTCCTGTTAATGCCGATAGCAAAAGCAGGCTTGTAAGTGTGTTGTCTTTTTTCTTAGTTTTACACGCGGGAAGCCCTAAGAAAAAAACTAACAGAACAAGGATTATTTTTATCGATTTATTTTTCATTTTTTAACCTCTTAATCACTGACTATATTAAAGATTTACCCTTAGTGATTTCGCCAAGATACAACTCTAAAGAAATCTTGTCATTTTTTTTTTTTTCAATAGTTAAATTTTGAATTAAGAAGAAATACTAGGCGATAGCGGTTTTTTAGTTTGTTCAACCAACATTACTGTATAGAATTCATTTTACTTAAAAAAACGCATAACCAAGAGTAACCGTTAAAACTTTTACATCCTATCAAATTCGACAATTCCTAGAATTTTAGGAGATTACACTCTACCAACAAAATGTTATTTTATCCTGTAAATCTTGTTAATCCTGTCTAAAAAAATTTTTTGTACCGAAAACCAATCTAGCTTGTATATATTTTTATTAAGGGCAGAGCCCTTAAAAATCCCAGTCCCATTTTTATAATAATATTATATCTAAATTTCAGTGCATGACAAAGTAGAACTAAAATGAAAAAATATATGCGAAATCAACTTGACAATCAGCAGAAATATATTGGACATTGAATTATACAATTTCTTCAAACGACTTTCATTAATCACAGTAATATTACTCATGAAAATTTTAAAAATGAATCCAACCTATCATCCATGAATATCGCAATCCTCGGAGGCGGAGCAGCCGGTTACTTTGGGGCAATCCAAATCGCAAAACTTTTAAAAGGTAAGGCTAATATCATTTTGCTCGAAAAAGGAGAAGAGCCTCTCACAAAAGTAAAAATTTCTGGTGGAGGTAGATGCAATGTTACCCACAACTTGTTTGACCCAGTAGCGCTTTCGGAGAAGTATCCGCGAGGAGCAAAAGAACTTCGTGCAGCCTTCGCTAGATTCCAACCCAAAGATACAGTCGCGTGGTTTGAGTTACACGGGGTAAACCTCAAAGCAGAAGCAGATGGACGAATGTTTCCTGTGACAAATTCCTCTTCTACCATCATTGACTGTTTGACAAGAGAAGCGAAAAACGAAGGAGTAGACATTCGACTGAACACGGTAATTACTGCTATTTACGTGGACAATTCAAAAGAACGAGAGAAATTTTGCTTAGTCGACAAAGAGGAAAACAATCTCTACTTCGACAAACTACTAGTAGCCACAGGTTCGAATCGAAAAGTTTGGAACTGGCTTGAAGCACTCGGTCATACAATCGAAAAACCAGTTCCTTCTCTGTTCACACTCCATATTCCTGACCCACGCTTGAAAGACTTACCAGGATTATCCGTTCCTTCTGGCGAAATCAGACTTCTCCCAAAAGGAAAACCACAATTGGGACCAATCCTAATTACCCACTGGGGACTAAGTGGACCCGCAGTGCTTAGACTCTCTGCATGGGAAGCTCATAGTTTTGCGCAGTGCGATTACAAAGCAAACGTAAAAGTCAATTGGCTTGGAGAGATGAATAAAGAAAAATTCCTTTCTCATTTAACAGCGGCAAAACAAGATTCACCTGCAAAAAAAATTTCCACAAATCCACAACTTGGACTTGCCACAAGACTCTGGGAATCCTTCCTTCGAAATGCAAATATCAATCTAGAAAAACGTTGGTCTGAAATTTCCAATGCAGAGATGAACCGACTTTCAGAAGAAGTCTGTAGCAGCATATACGAAGTAAACGGTAAATCTATTTTTAAAGATGAATTTGTAACAGCAGGTGGAGTAAAACGAAAAGAAGTAGATTTTACAACGATGGAAAGCAAAATTATTTCAGGTCTATATTTTGCTGGAGAAGTTTTAGATATTGATGGAATCACAGGCGGGTTTAATTTCCAAAATGCTTGGACAACTTCTTGGATTGCTGCAGGAGCGATTGCAAATGCTTAGAAATACAATTCCCGAAATTTATCTAAATCTATTTCCCAAATCTCTATTGGATTTTAAAATCGAAGAAAAAAAAGCAACTTGCGACAAATGCGCATTAAGCGAAGGCCGAAGTCCAGACAAACGTTCTTACAAACCAAACTTAAAATGTTGTACATTCCAACCATTCCAAACCAATTATCTGATGGGTCAAATTCTAAGTAATAAAGCAACTCCCACAGAAGTGCTAGAGCGGATAAAGGCAAAGATTCAAAAAAGAGAATATGTTTTTCCGATTGGAATTATCGCTCCCATTCCTCACCAAATTCAATTTGCGAACCGAAAAGATTCTGATTTTGGAAACCGTGCTGATTGGCTTTGTCCTTATTACGACCGGGTAAAAGATAACTGTGGAATTTGGAAGTCTCGTTCTTCTGTCTGCACAAGTTTTCATTGCCTGAGTTCTTATGGCACTCTTGGATTTGAGTTTTGGGATAGTCTTTCTGATTATATTTCCTATGTTGAAATGGCACTTATGGAAGAAGTTTTATTGCAACTCGATTTTTCTCCACGCGAAATTTCGGAACAAATTAGTTTTCTAAATCCAGAAGAACTTTTGCCACAAGAGAAAAAAGTTAAGTTTGTATCAGCAAGTTTTCTAGAAAAAATCTGGAAAGACTACTACAAGGACGAAATTCATTTTTATAAAAAATGTTATGAAATCATTCAAAATCTTTCTGAACGTCAATTTAAAAAAATTCTAGGTGAACAAGGTCTTTCAATTCAAAAAAAAGTAATGACTGCAAAAAAAGCTATTCTAGTGTAAGTCTTATTGGGATACTTTACTACAGTTATATCTATGATGAAATATTATCTAAATACTTTACGAAGAAGAAAATCACAACTAGGCTCTATCCAAAAAGATAAATACAAAGAGTTTAACGAATTAAAAAATTGGAATCGGTTTCCCAGGTTTGCTGCTGTGGTTTTTATTGCATCTATCAGTTTTTTATTGCAACATAGATTTTATCCCGTTGTGGACAGAAATTCAAATCTATATTCCTTCTACATTGGGGTATATTCCGGTTTGCTGCTAACTACGATTTTATTTTCTTTTATCATTCATTTTTTAAATAAAAATCATATTAGATTTCACTTTATCTATTTAGTTTATTTTAATATATTCATTGTATCGACGCTGTCGTTGAATGTTTTAAATTTTTATACAAGTGAAGATTTATCTTTATTTGCATTTGTAGTCATGTCTATTCCACTTATTATAAGAACTCGTTTTTACCATTACATAAGTATTTATATTTGTATACTAACAGGATTTACCCTCTCTTTAGTAATTCTTCATCCCAATAAAACAGACGTTTTACGCATAACACAAATTTTTCTCTACTCGTTTGTAGGATTTTTGACAACGCTTACAGTAGAGTATGCGCGGCGAAAAACATTTCACTTAGAAGAAGAACTTCGCAGAAAAAATACAATTTTAGAAAGTATCTCAGTAAAAGATCCTTTGACTGGAGTGTTTAACAGGCGTTATATGATGGATTTACTAGTACACCATATTTTATTGTCCAGAAAAACAGAACAACCATTCAGCCAAGGAATTGTAGATATCGACCATTTCAAAAAAATCAACGATACACTGGGACATTTAACCGGAGATGATGTATTAAAAGAAATTGCAAAAATTATTACGATAGCCGTTAGATCTAGCGATTTAGTATTTCGTTTTGGTGGAGAAGAATTTATCATACTATTTCCAAATACGAATTTAGAAAATGCAGGTTTTGTAATGCAAAGAATTAAATCTGTAATCGAAAATCACGACTTCATGGGAGTTCCTTGGAAGGTGACTGCCTCTGGCGGTTTCACTCAATTAACCGGTACTGACTCACCGGACGCACTGCTCCAAAGATCAGATGACTTACTTTATAAAGCAAAACAAGACGGAAGAAATCGAATTTATTCTGCATGATTATCACACCTATACAAATTCGTTTTAGCGATATGGATCCAATGCGCCGTGTAAATAATTCGGTTTATAGTTCCTATTTAGAACTAGGAAGACTCGATTTTTGTAAAAAATATATTGCGATTCAAACCCTTGAAGATATTCCCTTCGTGCTGGTTCGAGTTGAGTTAGACATTATCCGCTCTCTCAAACCCAACGAAGAAGCCGAAGTTCATACTTATGTTTCAAGAATCGGAAATACATCTTGGGATTTTTCGGCTAACATCCAGAATCCGCAATCTAAATATCTCTATGCAAAGGCAAAAACTGTCCAAGTCTACTATGACTACCGACAAGACACAAAATTACCCATCCCAGTTGAATTTCGCAAATTCTTAGAATCAGAGATGCTTTTGTAACCTAACGTAAATCTTGGGCAGTCCGGTTGGCTTACTCAAATTTTTCGTCAGAGTCACCCCTTCCGCTTTTAGAAAATTTTCTCGCACTACGAGTAACCCAACCGTCGCGCTCGCCCTCTCATCAATAAATTGCAGTCTGCTCCTTCTTCTTTTTTTCAAAAAAACTTTTAGTTCTTCGCAATTTATTGATGCCGGTTGATCGCTACTGCTCGTTTTTGTTTTACCTTTTTGCGTTGTTGTGGATAACGCGCGTATTGCTCCGCCTTACGCTTTTTTGCTTTGTTGTTTGATTCTTTTGTTTTTCTGGGTATCTTCGTCTTTTGCTAGACTTTTACGTGATACCCGCGTGCAAAGTCATACGAAAATCTCTCTAGTCGATGAAATACCCTCAGTTCTAGGTTTGGGATCATAGGAACTATTTTCTTCAACCCAGCTTCTACGAGAGAGTGCCACATATTCACTAGGTCTAGTCTCAGTAAAAAGACAAACATCCAACACCGAGATTTCCCAAAGACTAGGGCAAGTTCACCTAATTCTACCCAGTCCAGATTCTTAGGTTTAAAGCTAACTTTTTTCAAGTGAAGATCACGTTCCTGATAAGTAGTCTTCAATTTTTCGGGTTCGGGAATCATTCCTGAGTGGGTAATGATTCTAAACCGTCGAAGCAAACTATGGAGGTAGATTGCGGTATTTCCTTTATATTTCTTCGTTTTTTGACGAAAGTCATCGATCAGAAATTCTGGAATTAGGAGAGTAGAGACGCTATCTTCTTCTAGGTTGATATTTTTTCTTACAAATTCATTTTTATTTTGGAAGGTTATCATACCAATACTAGGTCGAAAAGTAAATTTTTGTGCGCGGATATCACCACTTTTTTAAATTTTTTTTCACAAATTGGGGCAGGTTTTTTCGCTCATTATGGAAGGATAGCAACACAAATGTGACTCAAGTTCATTTTCGCCACTCAAAAACGATACTCTTTTAATGCTTAAGTTTGACTGAAGAATATATTATGTTTGCAAATAAAGTAAAGTTTAATATCATTCTCCCAAAGCAGAGATACTTCCAGTCTCTTTGTTAAATAGATAGGAGATGTAATGTTTCGAACAATTGGATTTTATTTGTATTTTTTCATACGTGGGTTTGCGAGTTTCTTAGAAAGATGGCGGGCAGAGCGAATTCAATTAGATACGATCGAAGAAACTGATTGGGCAAGAATTAAAACTCCTCGCCTCTGGGCAAAGACGTTAGTTGATATAGTAGGCGGGCGGGTAACGGTAAACGGCGCAGACAATTTACCCAAAGGTGCAGTTGTATTTGTGGCAAACCACCAAGGGAGTTTCGACATACCAGTGTTAATCGCATTTATTCCAAAACCATTTGGATTTATTTCTAAAATCGAAGTCCTAAAAATTCCAATCGTAGGTGGATGGATGCGAGTGATGAACTGTGTATTCATGGATAGGTCGAGTCGTGTAAAGTCCACGCAAGCAATTGGAGAAGGAGTCGAAGTTCTAAAAGCGGGGCATTCTCTTGTTATCTTCCCTGAGGGCACAAGAAGCAAAGGCGGACCCGTACAATCATTTAAAGCAGGAAGTGTCAGGCTTGCCATTGACGCAGAAGTTCCCATCGTTCCAATCGCAATCGACGGCACAGCAGACATGTTAGAAAAAAATAAATTCTTCATGACACCAGCTGATGTGACTATTACTATTTTGCCGCCTATCCCAGTTGAAAAAATAAAATCAATGGATAGTAAAGAATTAGCCGGATATGTGCAAGGACTCATTTCACCGTATGTAAAAACGACCCGTTAAGAATACTATGAAGACAAAGCAAGAAATTGTAGAAAATTGGCTACCGCGCTATACGGGCGTTAGCCTTAATTCCTTTGGAAGTTATATACTCCTTACTAATTTTGATAATTATGTACAGAAATTTGCAGACTGGCATAATGTAAAAGTAGATGGAATCGAAAAACCGATGCGAAGTGCAACAGCAGAGGGGATAACGATTATTAACTTTGGAATGGGTAGTCCAAATGCAGCAACTATTATGGATTGTCTAAGCGCAATTAAACCACAAGCCTGTTTATTTCTAGGAAAATGTGGTGGACTCAAAAAGAAAAACGATATCGGAGATTTTATTTTACCAATAGCAGCCATCCGAGGAGAGGGAACGTCTAACGACTACTATCCGCCAGAAGTTCCGTCTCTACCTGCATTTGCTTTACAAAAAGCGATATCTACTACCATTCGAGATTATAACCAGGACTATTGGACGGGAACTGTTTACACAACCAACCGTCGAGTCTGGGAATGGGATGAGGATTTCAAAGAATACCTAAAAAAAATTCGAGCAATGGCAATTGATATGGAAACAGCTACTATTTTTTCTACCGCCTTTTACAATGAAATCCCTGCTGGCGCATTACTACTAGTATCCGATCAACCCATGGATCCCGACGGAGTCAAAACAGAAAAGAGCGACCAAGCGGTTACTAAGGATTATGTGGATCTACAGATCAAGATTGGAATTGATTCACTGAAACAACTCATCAATAAGGGGACTACGGTTAAACATTTGTTGTATTGAACACAAAAAAAGTCCCTATCTCAAAATTGAAACAGGGACTTTATCAATCAACGGCACTTCGACTTCGCTCAGTGACCGAATCATTAGCTAGTAGCTAATTAGTAGTTTCTGCGACCACGATCGCGGTCTCTTCCACCACCACCGCCGCCACCGTAACCACCACCGCGATTTCCACCGCCGTTGTTGTCATCGTATGTTTTTTTAGGTTGAGCTTCGTTAACTTTTAAAGCACGGCCTTTTAGTTCTTTGTCATTAAGATCGCTAATAGCAGCAAGAGCTTCTTTTTTGTTAGTCATTTCGATAAATCCAATTCCACGAGATTGGCCAGTGTATTTGTCTGTAATAATTTTTACAGATGTAACTTCGCCAAAAGTTTCAAAAAGTTGTCTTACATCGTTCTCAGTTGCTTCGTATGTTA
>JAGOHK010000075.1:14571-24354 GCA_017996175.1 Leptospiraceae bacterium | reverse complement strand
AATTTCTATTCTCTCTGGTTCACACAAAGAAATTGCAGAACAAATCAAAGAAGAGTTAATTCACTATAAGGCGTTCGACCATATTCCTGTAATCTTCGGTGGAATTATTCCTGAGTCTGATTTTGACACTTTGAAGTCAATTGGCGTCAAAGAAATTTTTACTCCAAAAGATTTTGACCTCATGCAAATCATGGACAAAATCATCGACCTAATCGCAAAACAAAAAAAAGCGGCGTAAGTTACTCTATTTTTTTTAAATTTAGCTTGCCAATTTTTTAAAAACAGTATGATATGCCAAGTCAAAGTGAACAGAAAATCAAGGAGATTCGAATGAACAAAAAGTTATTAGTGCTAGCTGTGTTTGTAACAGCTATGTTTGCAGGAAGTCTTTCTGCGAATGATAAGATATTAGGTAAATGGGCAACAGAAGGCGGGAAGTCTCACGTAGAACTTTCTAAATGTGGCGATGCAATTTGTGGCACTATTGTTTGGCTAAAAGAACCAAATTATCCTGCTGATGCAACACCAGTAAAAGAAGGAAAAGCTACTGCTGGGTCACCAAAAGTTGATACCGAAAATCCTAATGCAGCGTTAAGAACCAAACCTATCGTTGGATTAACTTTCCTAAAAGGATTCAAATACAATTCTGAGGATGATGAATGGACAGAAGGAGAAATTTACGATCCAGAATCCGGAAAATTGTACGTCGGAGAACTAAAAATGAACGGCGATAATAGCTTAAAGTTGAACGGGCACCTAAAAATCAGCAAATGGTTAGGTAAAAAACAAACCTGGACTCGTGTAAAATAATAAATTTCTTTTTCTAAAATAATAACCCAGAGAAGTATATCACAACTCTGGGTTTATTTCCATTCATCTTACTTTTCTTCTAATTTTAAATCCAATACCACTCAAACACTTCTTAAAAATATATCATGAAAATAAATCTACCCGCTCAAAAAGTACCTAGGTAGAAAATATTCTATTTAGCTTAACTGTCATTAGCCAAAAGTAAGAAATATAGTTTTAATAAAATAGACACCTAAAAAAATAATATAAAGGAATATAAAATGATTCACCATATCGCCATTGCAACACCCAATTTAGCAACCATGGCAGAATTTTACCGAAGTATTAAAGGTCTTATTTGGTTAGAAAATAAATTCAATGAAAACGGAGGAATCCGTTCCGTCTGGTTCGAAACAGCAACTAAATCAATATTAATGTTGGAGTCATTTCCGTATTCGAAAGCACCAGAAGCCCTCGTTTTCAAAATTGATCCATTCATCCAAATTGAAAAACTCAATTTAGTAATTACCAAACAGACGGATTACACCATTTATTTTTTAGATCCAGATAAGAATCAGTTAGGTTATAGCTCTTATCCTGACAAGTTGCATTGCAAATAATAATTTTTTTATTTACAAAAAATATTCTATGTATTAAATGAGTACAGGGTTTGGGTCGTCCGTAGCAATAAGTAATTTTAAGTTTTGTAGAAAAGTATTTTAGTAACAATTCTCCTCCAAGAAGTTTTACTGTAACTCTCTCGCCTTATTTTTGAGCTTAGGCTAATGAACAAATACAAATCCCGATAAGGAGATACAGCAGTGGCACAAGGTACAGTAAAATGGTTTAACAAAGTAAAAGGATATGGTTTCATATCTATTGATGGTGGAGAAGATATTTTTGTTCATTATTCAGAAATTCTGACTGATGGATTTAAACAGTTAAAAGATGGAGAGAGAGTTGAGTTTGAAATCGTGAACGGCAAAAAGGGTCCGGCAGCGGCGCAAGTCAAAGCGATTTAACTTATATAGATATTTCTGGATTCCAATACAATCCAGAAATATTTTTCCTTCCTCGGCTAAACCAATTAGCCTATCTCGTACACCTTTCACAGGAAAATCAGTTTGGCTTCAAAAAAAAAATCTATTGCCAAAATAAACAAACACCTAATCCACTATAAAATAATTATTGTAGAGCCTCATCTCAATTACTTTCATATAGAGATTACCGTTAAACTAAAACAAGACAGAATTTTATTTCATTTACCCACTTGGTCTCCTGGTTCTTATTTAATTAGAGATTATGCAGGACACTTACATAACTTCTCTGCCAACTCTCTAACTGGTAAACCAATTTCTTGGGAACAAACAGGATTATCCTCTTGGTTAATCTTAAACGAAGGAAGACCTTTCACAGTTAAATACAAAGTATACTCTTTCGAGTCATCAGTTCGAACTAATTTTTTAGATACCGAATATGGATTTGCAAATCCCCCTTCTCTTTTCCTTTATCCAGAAGGATATCTAGATCAGAGGATAGAAATTTCCTACGAAACAAATTCCCATTTTAAATATATATATTCCTCTTTAGAAAGGAGAGAAAATCTTTTTTTTGCGGCTAACTTCGATGAGCTGTATGACTCCCCTATTCAATTTTCAAACCGAGAGTCCACAAGTTTCGAAAGTGGAAACTGCCAACATGAAGTTTTGTTAGAGGGAGAAATTCCTAAACAAATTCGAGCAAATCTATTAGCCGACCTAAAAAAAATCACAGACTACGAAACGAGTCTATTCGGAGTTAACCCCAATAAGTATTACTTATTCATCATTAATCTCACCGAAAATGCTTACGGTGGTTTAGAACATGCTGCATCAAGTGTAAATGCATTTGACCCTGCAAAATTGCACGAAAAATCAGATTATGCAAAATTACTTGGGCTCCTTGCGCATGAATACTTTCATCTTTGGAATGTAAAAAGAATTCGTCCTATTGAACTTCTTCCTTACAATTATTTGCAACCCAATCTCACGAAAGAACTTTGGATTGCAGAGGGGATTACAAGTTTTTATGATAATTACATTTTGCACCAATGTAATTTTTTTTCCACCGATGAGTACCTTGCGGAAATACTAATTGATATCAATCGACTAGAAGAATCAGCAGGCGATGAAAACATGAGTTTAGAAGATTCATCATTTACCGCTTGGACAAAATTTTACAAACAACAGGCAAATTCCCATAATACCGGAATTTCCTATTATGTAAAGGGAGCTATTCTAGTTTTATGTATGAATATTTATATTCTAAAAAATTCGGATTGTAAATTTTCTTTCATAGACATTCTAAAATCTGTTTATCATAAATACTATGTTAAAAAAAATAGAGGATTTACAAAACAAGAGTTCTTTAGCACGGCAGAGGAAGTAACAGGCATTAACCTCTTAGATAAGTTCGAAAAATATATATCAGATATTGTTCGCATTCCTGTTTTCGATTTTTTAGAGGAAGTTGGCATCAAAAAAGAAGAAAAAAGCTCCAGTATAAGTTTTGGATTTGAAACGAAAGAAAGAGATGGTAAATTTTTAATCACAAAAATTTACCAACATAAAAATGCAGGGAAAATTGATATTAACCTACATGATGAATTGATTGCAATCAATGGGCAAAGGGTAAATCGAGACATCATTGATTCGATTAAATCCTCTTTAGAAACGGGAGAAGAAGTCACACTACTCCTAGCCAGAAAAAATAGAATTATAGAAAGGATTTTAAAATGTGAATTGTCTAAAACATACAGACTGGTTGTAGACAATGTTCCATCAGAAAAAATTCTTAAACTGAGAAAGGCATTTTTAGGTAATAAGTAAATCAGGCACCTCAATGTTTTTAAGTAATTGGATACTAACTACAAAAGAAAAAAAAGAAATTAAAGATACAATCGTGCCATTATCCATTCCCCGCACGAAAACATGGATTCATTTAACACCTAAGAATGAAGAAGAATTAACCAGATTATTAGAAAAGTTTGAAATCCATTCTCTTACGATCGAAGATATTATGAACTTTCATAGTAGAGTCAAAATAGAAGAATTTCCAAATTATACATTCGTTGTTTTTCGTGGACTCCATTTAGAAAGTAATCATATTACGGCAAAGAATTTTAACTTTATAGTGACAAAGAACAGCCTAATCACGATTGTTCTCGACCATAGAAATACGATTCGCGATTTAATTGTAGATTGGAATAAAAATAAGATTCTACTGGAAAAAGGAATTGAGTTTATCATTCACAAAATCATAGACGTTGAAACCGATCATATTATACCTATCGTCTATCGCATTGAAGACCAAGCAGAGGAATTAGAATCACAAGTTTTCGGAAATAACACCGAACTTGACATCAATTCTATTTTTATGATGCGAGGCAATCTACAACAAATCAAAAAAGTAATTAATCTACATATAGAAATTTTGAAAGAAATGGAGACACGCAAAACGGATTTTATCACTGTTGAGTCTGACGCATTTTTTAGAGATGTGCGTGATCATTCTATCCGTATTTTGGAAATTGCAGAAACGGTAAAGGAAATGATCGCATCCGCCTTAGAAGTTCATTTAACAATCTCTACCCGCAAGTCAAATAATATCATGAAAATTCTTACTATCATGACCGCAATCATGCTTCCAATGTCGCTTATCGCTGGACTTTACGGAATGAATTTTAAATACATCCCACTTTTGGATTCTGCTATGGGCTTTTATATTACAATTGGAATAATGACAAGCATAGGAGTTTTAATGGCACTTTATTTTAAAATAAAGAAATGGTTTTAAATAGCTGTTATGCCACCGTCTACTACAAAATTTGCGCCGTTGATATAACCAGACTCTTTCGAAATTAAAAAATCTACGACTCTTGCAATTTCTTCTGGTGCAGCAGTTCTTTTAGACGGAGTTTTATCCAAGATGATTTGTCTGTGATTTGAGACTTGCACGTCTTGAACACCCATGGGAGTTTCGACATAACCAGGACTAATCGCATTTGCGGTTATTCCATATTCGCCCCACTCATCAGCCAATGATTTTACAAATCCAATGAGCGCGTGTTTGGAGGAGGAATAAGCGACAGAATTTTTTGCCCCTACTACACTTTGGGAGGATGCGATTACGACGAGTCTACCGTACAATCTCTTTTTAAATTCGGGTAAAATTTCTTTAGAGAGTAAATAAGCTGCTTTGATGTTAATTGAAAAAATTTTATCCCAGAGTTCTTCTGTGACTTTAGAAATATCCACAAAAGGTCCACCAAATCCAGCACAATGAACAAAACCAGAAAGAGTTTCCTTCTTTATCGAATAAAGCGCAGAATTTATATTATCCGCAGAAGTCAAATCTACTCGGAGAAATGTTTCACCTTCCATTTTTTTCTCAGGAGTCTGTTTATCTAAATTATACACTTTGTAGTTTTTCAAAAGACTTTCTACAATACATCTCCCGATTCCACCTGATCCGCCTGTGACTATGATTGAATTCATTGTCTTTTAACTCTATGTTTAGATACTATTTTAGCAAGTCCTTTTTATTTCAGAATTTGAACAGGTTGATAGGTAAAATTAATCGATTGATAGAATCAGTAGTAACCACGAAATGGAATTACTAAAGTTAATTTTTTTCAAGAGAGAGTTAGAAATGAACGAAATCAATACCGAAATTTTAATAAATTCCCCTAAAAAAATTATTTGGGAAATCCTAACTGATTTTCCAGCCTATTCAGAGTGGAATCCATTTCTTATAAAAGTAATAGGAGAAGCATCTCCAAACAATAATATATTCTTTGTCGCAAAATCTGATGGAGTAGTCCTTCCCGTTTTTGCGAATATTCTTGAATATGAATTTGAGAAAAAATTTAGTTGGGGCGGACCTCCCTTCCATTGGTTTCGAAATGTATTTGGAGCCGAACATTTTTTTATTATTGAGGAAATTTCACCTACACAATGTCGGTTTAGAAACAACGAACGAATGGAAGGAATGTTTGCAGATGCCATTTGGGGTTTAATAGAAAAAATGGAGCCTGCTTATCATAAGATGAATCAAGCGTTGAAGGAAAGAGCAGAAGCGATTAAACATTAGTATCCACTGAACACACTCAATGACTTTATCAAATCTTTTTAGAAGGAGGGGGGTCTGAAAAATTGCTAATTAAATTTTTTCGAAAAAAATATTCGAGAACACTTAAATCCAACAATAGCAGTATAATGGCAGGGTATAAAAAGTATTGGTATCCATCTTTTTTGAAAAGATTTGATAATTTGGAGGAAGTATTTTTATTCATAGACTCAATTTTTTTTAATAAGTTATCTGCACCTTTTGGATTAGCGGATATATTTGTGTAATCCGCCTTTTGTACAGAGGCAAGTTCCAATAAAAAATCTTCATCTAATTTTGTTCGAACTAAATCCGTGTCTGATTGGTTGTTAATTAAGTTTCCCGTTTTTGTAACAAATCCTGAGACACCTGATTGCTCATTCTTATAAAAAATATTTCCACCTGTATCAGTGCCTACTCCCCAAATTAAAATATCTGCATCTATTTTAGATGGAGTACTACCTTTAATATCCTCACCGTCTGTCACGACCACTAAAACTTTATTTCGAAAAACTCTACCTGATTTAAAAATTTCTTCTGCTTTACTGAAAGCTTTTTTTAAATTAGTTCCAGTATTCGGAATCATGTCCACATCCAATCCTCGCACATAATCAGAAAAAGCCGCAATGTCTGTAGTCATAGGACAATACAAAAAGGGAACTCCGGCAAATGCAATTATCCCCAGACGATTCCCGCTCAGTGAGGGTAATAGTCGTAATACGGTCTCTTTAAAACGAGCGAGTCGATTTGGCATAGAATCTGTCGCGTTCATAGAAAGACTCACATCTACTAAAAATACAACGTCAACCCCAGAAACGGATTTTTCTTCCACACCTGCTTCTTCCGAGAAGGATGGATTTAGAACTGCAATTCCTAAAAGGATTGTAATAATAAAATACAAAGTATAACGTAAACTTAAAATCCACTTTGATGGCAAACTTATATTAGCCTTCACTCCTGGATACACTTTTAAAAAAGTTTCAATTTCCATTCTTTGTTTGATTTTAAAAAATAAATAACACCCTACTCCTAAGAATAATATGATTAATAAAAGTATATGCGATACATCCAAATTTTTCATATATAGTACCTTAGATAAAAACTACGAATAAGTAAATCAAATACTAAAAGCAAAATGGCGGGAAGTAAAAAATACATATAGTACGGCTCGATAAAAAGTCGCGGTTTTACATTTAGATTGTCTTTTTCTAAGGTATCAATAGAGTTAAGTACTTCTGCAAATTCATTTGAATCAGTTGCACGGTAGAATAAACCATCTGTTTTTTCGGCTATTTGTTGTAAGCTACCAAAATCAGTTTCAAATTCTCCTTGCATATCTTTTCCTATTCCGATAGTATAAATTTTAATTTTAAACTCCGCCGCAGTATCAGCGGCTGTAATTGGATCAATTTTACCTGTGTTCGATACTCCGTCCGTAATTACAATCATCACTTTAGACTTTGCTTTAGAATTTTTCAATCGGTAAGTGGAAAGGATAATCGAATCTCCGATAGCCGTTCCCTGTTCATCCACTGTAGACTGATTTACCTCTGAAACTACTTCGACCAAAGAGTCTATATCATTTGTCAGCGGTGACTGTAGATAAGCCGCACCAGCAAATACTACAAGTCCCATTCGATCATTGACTCTCTTCTGTATGAAGTTTTTGATTAAATCTTTTGATACTTCAAGTCTATTTTTAGGCAGGAAATCATTGCTTCGAACCATAGAACCTGAAACGTCAATTGCAATCATTATATCTACACCATTTTTTTCATCTGGGAGCAAACTTGTTTCAGATCCGGGTCCTGCAAGAGAGAGGATTAAAAGGATAATAGTGATAAATCGCAAAAAAGGAAAATAAAGTTTAGGTTTCTCTAGGATGGAAATACCAGTCTTTTCAGATTGACTCCCCATATTTAGTTTCATTTTATTTTTATGAAAACGAAATTTGTAATAGAAAAATGCATATAGGATTACAAAAGGAATTGTATATAGCAGTTCTGGGCGTTCGAAATAGTTCATCGACTGAGTATCCTATCCCAATATTTAATTAAACCGAGCGCATTGTCACGGGTAATTTTCTCTTCATTCGGCATATATTTAACTGAATTAAAATAATTATCAATGGTGAGTAACTCCACATTAGCCACATGGTATTGATTTTGCAGAATTTCATGTATCTCTGATTGAGTTAAATGTAAAACCGAAGTATCTAACTTAGTTCCAATCCTTTCTTTAATATAACCAGAGAGAAGAAAGATAAATTCTTTATGCGACATTTCTGAAGAGACTAACATTTGGTGCAATTTGTTCTTATAAAAATGAGGATCTTCCCCTGTATTTAATTTTTCAAACAGAGCATCTTTTGGAGAAATCCTTTTTTTATTGTTAAAGTAAAAAATAATGTAAGCAATTCCAGTAACTAATATAAGTCCAGCCAGCACAATAAGGATTAGCCGCAGTAAATAAGAACCCGAAAATGCAAACGGCTCTGCTATATCCAGTGCCTCTTTTTCACCGGCTAAGACTGTTTTGACTTCCAATACTTCTTGACTCTCCACTACTTCGCCTTTAGCATTTTTCCAACTAAGTTTCGCTTTAAAATTTCCGGTTGTAAAATATACATAATAGAATTTTAGTTCAGTAGAGGTTTGTGAAATTTCTTTTAATTCGCCGATTGGAGTTTCAGCATCAGCTTCTGAAAATAAAAATCCCTTTGCAGGCAAATTCCATTCTGCCACATCTCCAGTTTGAAACTTCACTTCCAGAATCGACTCTTCTCCCACTTGGACAGGCTTTTTAGAGTAAGACTCTGTAACCTCTGCGAAGAGTAAAGTAGGGAAAAGATATAATAGACAAAACAATATTTTTTGTATGTCATTCCCGAAATTTTCAGTCGGGAATCTGTATTTCTTGAGACCCCCGACATCGCTTGGCAGTCGTGTGAGCGAAGTTCCACCCATTTGCTTAGTCGCAAATCCAACACCTTCGCCAGGGTGGAACTTCGGGAGTGACGGACAAACACTATTCTTAAAATTAAATAGTAGTTTCATCTATTCAAAAACCGTACGATAGATTTTCCCAAGTCCGAATCAGTTTTCAAATTAAGTAAATTCGATCTATAAAAATCATTTAGTATTTCCGAATCCGAATTATAAGTAGAAGAATAACTACCACCTGAATTGGTTTCAATATTCTGTACAAAAAAATTCTTTAAAACTTTGCTATCCATACTCTCAATCGGGTCAGTAATTCGAATTCCATAAAGTTCATGAATCCCAAGAAGTGTTCTATAAGGGGTAAGATCTGTTATCCCCGCAAAGTCACTCATGATATAAGAAATAGAATTGCGTGGAATTTTATTTTTTAAGTATTGCAAGGGAAGTAGATGATCCGTTTTATTTGCGATTGGAAATTCATTTACCTTACGTAAAATTCTATACGCCTCTGCTTTGGATTTAATTCCAAGAGCCACAAATTCCACTTTATCGGAATACAAAATTATATTAATTCTATCTCCGGTATTTAAAGAAAGAAGCGTAATAAAAGCAAGAAATTGAAATCCAATAAAGAATTTTGTGTAAGAATTCGCACCGTTAAACGACATGGATTTTGAAATATCCAAAAACAGATTAATCGTTCTATCATTTTCTTCATGAAAAAGTTTTACATAAAGCTCACCCATTCTAGAACTCACATTCCAATCTACAAAACGAATATCATCCCCGTACATATAAACCCGCGACTCTTTAAAGTCCATTCCTCTTCCAGAGCGGTTAACAAGAATTGACCCCGCACGATTACTTCGAATTTTCTTTTTGTATTTTAATTCAATTTCTTGAATTA
>JAGOHK010000075.1:0-14471 GCA_017996175.1 Leptospiraceae bacterium | reverse complement strand
TCATCCCCGTACATATAAACCCGCGACTCTTTAAAGTCCATTCCTCTTCCAGAGCGGTTAACAAGAATTGACCCCGCACGATTACTTCGAATTTTCTTTTTGTATTTTAATTCAATTTCTTGAATTAATTTTTCGAGTTCTTTTAAAATCATTTTTACTAAGGAAGTGCTGTTACTTCTAAAATAGTTTTAATAAGCGAATCAACTGTTACATCTTCCGATACTGCTTCAAAAGTCAAAATCATACGATGGCGCATGACTTCATAAATCGAAAAGCGAATATCTTCTGGAACAACAAAGTTCCGACCTTCTAAAAGTGCGTTAGCTCGCGCACAACGTAAAAGTGCAAGAGAAGCTCTCGGGGATACTCCATGTTTGACGTAGGGTTTAATTTCATCTAGTTTTGAAGTTTCGGGACGAGTATTTCGAACTAGTTTAACAATATAGTCTTTGAGTCTATCATCTATGTAAATTTTATCCGAAAGAGAAGAAATCTCTTGAATTTCTTTACGACTGAGAGCTTTTTTGATTTCTTTATTTTTGGATGATACACTTCCGTGTTGACTGAGAATTGCAACCTCTTCTGCTTCGTCCGGATAACTCACATTTACCTTCATGAGAAATCTATCCATCTGAGCCTCGGGCAATTGGTAAGTACCTTCTTGGTCGATTGGATTTTCTGTAGCAAGAACCATAAAAGGAGCGTCTAGTTGAAAGGTTGTATCGCCTATCGTCACCATTCTTTCTTCCATACACTGGAGTAAGGCAGATTGAACTTTGGCAGGAGCACGGTTAATTTCATCAGCAAGTAATATGCCTGTAAAAATAGGACCTTTCCTAGTTTCAAAATTAGCCGTTTTGGGATTAAAAATTACAGTTCCAATTAAATCCGCAGGGAGCAAATCAGGAGTAAATTGAATCCGTTTGAAAGATAAATCAATACTTTGCGCTATAGACTTTGCAAGTAAAGTTTTGGCAAGTCCCGGCATACCTTCTAGCAGAACATGACCCTGTGCAACAAGGCAAGTCATAATATTTCGAATAATAAGTGTTTGCCCCGTAATTTCTTTTTTTAATTCTTCTAATAGCCCATTGATTTTTTCTTTCGCTTTTTGTATTTCTTCTGTTTTTACTAATTCATTCATTATTTATTCCTATTCTAATTTCTAAAATTAAACTCGAACATTGAGCGTAGTCGAAATGTTCTTCATTAAATATTTTTTTTCGCAAATTCTGCTATAAAATTTTCTTGTTCAATAGATTCCACCGCACGCTCTGATCTATATTTCCTAACATGGGCTATTGCATCTTTTGCGCTAAGTTCGTAATATTTAATCAAATAACATGCAGCCAAAGTTCCTGATCTACCTAACCCACCTACACAGTGAATGAGTAAGTTTTGTTTCTTCGACAAAATTTCGTGCATCCATTCCAAAGCCCGATTCATAGAATCAAAATCTGGCGCTCCCTGATCTAGAATTGGGAAGTAACGAGTCATTAGCCCCGCATCCGAATATGCTGTTTTTAACCTTGTTACTCCATATTCTTCATACTCAGGCTCGGTGATTAAAGACACAACTCCCTTTATTTCGTTAGACTGAATTACTTTCAAATCAGCCGAAATACTTCTCGCTCTATCTTTACGACCTGGGAGAATTGTGAGTCCCATTTTCCCTTCGTTTTTTTCAGTAGGATTTTTAATAAAATCAATTCGTAAATCATTGGCTGTTTGTAAAGTATTTTTAATTTTCGCAGAACAAATAGAACCAGCGTAGAGAGCTAATTTCTTCTGCCAATCATTAGATTCATCGAACGATAGAGTATGCATCGAATAACGCATAAGTCCAACAAATAACTGATACGGATCTCTATCTGTATGAATTAAATCTGAATAATAAGAACGCATAATTGCTATTATCTCAAAAGCCTTCTGAATCTGAGGAAAATTAAAATTAGTCTTTATAGAAATATCCAGTGGCTCGGCAAGGTTATACACATCAAGTATAATATCAATGAGTACAACCGCTTCTTTAAATTCTTCTAGAGAATCAATTGTCATGAAGATGTAGAGAATATCATTTTCTAACTTAATTAAATCCTTTAAAATATGACCTTTATGAGTGTGAAAAAAATCTATCAGCCAAACATTCTCCTGTGCGTCTACTATGATATTAGCCCCATTTAAGTCTCCATGCAGATAAGAAACATAATGGTAAGGAGTGATATTTTCTTTAAGTCCTGCAAGTTCCTTCTCATAAAAATTACATACATTCGGAAAAGTAAATCCATGTAAGTTGAGAGTATGCCCATTAGCCGGCGCATCAATAATCGACTCCACTTTTTTACGAATAGACGCTGCATATTTATTCGAATACTCGTAGTATTCGAGTAGATTTATTTTTTCATTAGAAGATGCTTCGTAGAGTCTGCCGAGTTGTTTTTTAAATACGATTTCTAATTTATGTTTAATCTTATCAATGTCATTTACGGCAGCATAGTATTTCTGAAATGTCTTTACTCCATTGTCAAGCATCGCCGCATAACGATACTTAATCGCTCCTCGGTCTTCCAATTCTGCAAAGTCTACGATATTTGGAGCATTATTTCCTAATACTTCTTGGATTTTTTCAAATGATGTTCTCTCTTTACCGATTAACTCGCGTTTGCCTATCTTTATAACAGTCGGAACTTGGTAGTGCCCAAATTTATCCATAGCACGAGCTTTTAAAACCACATTCCCTGAAAATCCACCATCTAAACATACAAACTCAACTTCCTTTGCATCACGATATAAATAGAGTAGTATCTGCGTATCGACTTCTGAAATTGAATAATTTGGGTCGGAGAATTTGAGGTTAATCGCCTTTTTGTCCTGCACTTTGAGTTCAATCTTAGGTAATGTGCCTGTAAGAAAATTTGTAAAATCTCCTACGGATGAAAAAATCTTGATCCCTAAAACAGACTTCAATTGATCTAAAGAGATAAAATGCATTGCGCGAGAAGAGCTTGCGCATAACGCAGAGCAAACCGCAATTTCAAAATTAGGATAACGTGTTTTTAAATCATAGGCTAAAAAAGTAATCTTAGCCTCTGTCCAAACTCCCATAAGTCCCACTTTCACTGGCTCATTTTTATACGGTGCTAAAAGCTCTTCCAAATTTGTATCTACAAAATCATTCAATCCAGAAGCATTTACAATATGATGTTCCCGGTTAGGTAGAATGGATTTTGCAAAAACAAACTCTGCTCCTTCGGTATTTTTTATACAATGTTTTCCGAATTGATCTAAATGATCTTTTTCAAGCGGATTATCGGGATTATGCCAATCTCGGATATGGATGATAGTTAAATTTTCTTTCGGTGTATGATAAGCCCAGTCCATTACAGTAGTCACAGGACCGTCTTCTACTTTTTCACTGAGAATTCTCCTTGCTTCGTCATATCCTATATGCAGTAAATTCGGAATAGGCTCAAATTTTCCGATAAGTTTTGTAAAATCGTTTTGCAAACACTGCGTAATTAAAATGGACTCTTTCATAATTCCATCATTCATATTCACGTCTAACTACAAGAATTTTTTTGTAAGAGAAAAACATTCACCTCACCCAATTCTTTATTTCTGGGCTTAATTGTTTGTATTACCCCTCTCCATTGCCTTTGAACTAAAAACGACAATGGAGAGGGGGTTATTCCATATTATACCCCAACTCGTATAAAATCGGGGTGAGGTTACCCCTTCTGTTGCGCCTTAATGATATTAAGCGCACTTCCTGCCTTAAACCATTCAATCTGACTTGCGTTGTAGGTGTGATTAACTTTGATTTCTTCTTTCGATCCGTCTTTGTGGTTTAGAACTAAAGTAAGAGGAACTCCTTCTTTAAAAGAAGTTAGTCCAACTATATCAATCGAATCATCTTCTAGAATCTTCGCATAATCGTCCTTATTCGCAAAGGTAAGAGCAAGCATACCTTGTTTCTTTAAGTTGGTTTCGTGGATACGAGCAAATGATTTTACTAAAATCGCACGCACTCCAAGAAAACGTGGTTCCATTGCCGCGTGTTCACGAGAAGATCCTTCGCCATAATTCTCATCCCCTACTACGATTGAACCCACATTAGCCGCTTTGTAAGCTCTTTGGACTTTAGGAACTGCATCGTAACTGCCAGTTAATTGATTTTTAACATTGTCTGTTTTTTCGTTAAAGAAATTCACAGCACCAATTAACATGTTGTTAGAAATATTATCTAAATGCCCACGATACTTGAGCCAAGGTCCTGCCATAGAAATGTGGTCAGTTGTACATTTGCCTTTAGCCTTAATGAGAAGCTTGAGACCTTTTAGATCAGTTCCTTCCCATACAGCAAAACTATCGAGCAATTGCAAACGGTCAGATGTAGGGCTAACGGCAACTTGTACACCAGAGCCATCAGCAACTGGTTCTTGATATCCGGCATCTTTTACATCAAATCCTTTTGGTGGAAGCTCAACGCCTGTCGGTGCATCGAATTTTACCATTTCCCCTTTTTCGTTTTTCAAACTATCAGTTAAAGGATTAAAAGTTAAATCTCCCGCAATCGCAAGTGCGGTAACAAGTTCAGGAGAGCCAACAAACGCATAAGTATTTGGATTTCCGTCGGCACGTTTTGCGAAGTTACGGTTAAACGAATGCACGATTGTATTTTTCTCTGCTTTCTCTGCCCCTGCTCTCGCCCACTGACCAATACAAGGACCACAAGCATTTGCAAATACTTTTGCGCCGATTTTATTAAACACATCAATAAATCCATCACGCTCTATCGTATAACGCACTTGCTCGGAGCCTGGAGTGATTGTAAATTCTGCTTTTGGAACTAAACTTTTTTCGGAAGCTTGTTTTGCAAGCGATACAGAACGAGAAATATCTTCATAAGAAGAGTTTGTGCAAGAACCAATAAGTCCCACTTCAATCTTTGTAGGCCAGCCATTTGCGAGAGCCGCTTCTTTCATTTTAGAAATAGGAGTCGCCAAATCAGGAGTAAACGGTCCATTCAAATGAGGCTCAAGTTCAGAGAGGTTAATCTCGATTAGTTGGTCAAAGTATTTTGCAGGATCAGCATAAACTTCTGGGTCTGCGGTTAAGTGCTGTTTAACGCCGTCAGCCAATGCCGCAACATCCGCACGACCAGTAGATTTCAAATAACGAGACATGGAGTCATCATATCCGAAAGTAGAAGTAGTTGCCCCAATTTCGGCACCCATGTTGGCAATGGTTCCTTTTCCTGTGCAGGACATAGAAATTGCACCTTCACCAAAGTATTCTACAATCGCACCGGTTCCACCCTTAACTGTCAGAATTCCGGCAACTTTTAAAATTACATCTTTAGGTGAAGTCCAACCATTTAACTTGCCAGTGAGTTTAACACCGATTAGCTTCGGAAATTTTAATTCCCATGCTAGACCACTCATCACGTCGCAGGCATCTGCTCCACCAACTCCGATAGCAATCATACCAAGACCACCAGCGTTTACTGTATGTGAATCGGTTCCGATCATCATTCCACCTGGAAATGCATAATTTTCCAAAACTACTTGGTGGATAATTCCAGCACCTGGTTTCCAGAATCCAATTCCGTATTTATTGGAAACGGATTTTAAAAAGTCATAGACTTCGCGGTTTTTTTCGTTTGCAATCGACAAGTCAGCATCCGAGCCAACTTTTGCTTCGATTAAGTGGTCACAATGCACGGTGGAAGGAACTGCAACCTTCTTGCGTCCCGCTTGCATGAATTGTAATAAAGCCATTTGTGCAGTCGCATCTTGCATCGCCACACGATCCGGTGCAAAGTCTACATACGATTTGCCGCGTTCAAATGCTGTCTTTGCATCGCCGTCCCAGAGGTGGGAGTAAAGAATTTTTTCGGAAAGAGTGAGAGGTCTACCGACTACCTTACGAGCCGCCTCAATGCGAGCGCCCATTTTGGAGTATAAATTTTTTATCATTTCTATATCAAATGCCATGTTACCGTTCCTAAGTAAAATATTGAGTCGTTGTTAAAAGAATCGAGAACCTTGTTTCCCCCGCGCAGGCAGCGCGGGGGAAACATCATCTCTGCTTCTCGTTTTCAACAACTCGATTCGTTATAGTCGAATCTTTTCGCATGTATGAGTTTCTACAATAATTATTTCAAAAATAGTGAGAAATCTCTTGACTTTGGGCATTTTCCGCCCTACTGACATGCTATGGAACTTACTTCCGAAAAAAAGACATTCACCTCAGAGGAATACTTAGAACTTGAAAGAAAAGCTGAATTTAAAAGCGAGTTAATCAATGGGGAAATGTATGCAATGGCAGGAGTCACTCGCAAACACAATCGAATTGCACTCAATGTCGCCAGTTTTTTAAATAACTTTCTACAGAACAAACCATGTCGAATTTACTTTGCCGATTTAAGAGTGCAAGTGAGCAAAACGGGATTGTTCACCTACCCTGATTTAGTCATTACTTGTGGAAATGAAATGAAAATGATGGGAGACAAATACAAAGATACTCTTTTAAATCCTAAATGTATTTTAGAAGTTCTCTCTGATTCAACGGAAAAATACGATCGAGGGGAAAAGTTTTCACACTACCAAAATCTGGAAAGTCTAGAAGAATACATTCTCATTTCCCAAAACCAAACCAAAGTAGAATCTTTCTTACGCCAAGCAGACAACAAGTGGCTCTACCAAAAAGTAGAAGGTTCAGAAAGCGAACTTTCCATTCATTCAATAGAAACAAAAATTAAATTGGAAGAAATTTATAGAAATACGGAAGAGTTAGAGGATAATCTGAACTCATAGTGGAATTTCTAGTTTATGTTGGCGAATACAATTGATATATTGTTGCTCTATTTCCAAAATGAATCTATCTTCAAGAAAACCAATCATGGTTTTCAGAGATTTTGCAGAATTGTAAGTATCATAAATTTCAATTCCTAATACTGATAACATAAATTCACTAGCTAAATTATTATTTATGGAGATCATAAACAAAACTAAAAATAAACCCAAAGATTCCAACGAAAAATTTTTTCTAATCTTCAGAGAACTACTGGCTAAATTATAGGAATAATGATTAATATCCGCAAAACATTTGTTTTCATTAATTTGCATTGTATAGTCAGAATTAAAGCTAATCGGTTTCAGAATTTCAAAAAATTTAAGACCACTATTCCTTTCTCTCTCGAATTCGATTTCTAATTTTGATAAAACAATAGAGACATGGTAACTTTTGGCATTTTCTATAGCCATTAATCTATTTCGTATTTTTAATTTAAAGTGACTTCCTGTTGGATAGAAAAGACTTAGATTCTCTAAATTTTCCAACTTTATATTTGGCGGAGCAATTATATCATAAGTTGTATAATTGAACTTTGTATTAGAAATGGGCTGATTACAGTTAACAAAAAATAATATTATTAAGAATATTTTTTTCATATTTGTATTTTACCTAAAGAGACACTACAAAAGCCCAATCGTTTCCTCTGCCCAGTGATAAACTTTCTTAGCAATCAACAATGCTTCCTTATACCGAACACCAAAAATAATTACCTATTTCTTTCTCAAAAAAGCACGTTCGGTCTATACCAAATGCTACTCCAGTAAAGTCCTTGTGGGTAAATACTTTTGTCATTTGGTATATAATCACTCTCAGTTAAAGGTTCATACTCTCCAGGATAACGAGTCTTAGTCGCATACTCGGATAAAGTCAACCATATTTCAGGATTATCTATGTCGCTCATAAATAACTTTCCCTTGGTTGTAGATAACTCGAAAAACGGAATATTGTTTATTTTTTGCCAAATCAAAATTTTCTGGAGAGGTTACTATTAATTCTACCGCTTCTTTTGTATCGTGCAAATCAATGTATAATTTTTTTTCTAATGTATTCAGATCGATGTTGGATTCTTTGATTACACAAATATCATAATCGCTATTATTGTGATAGTTACCCGTTGACCTTGAACCAAATAAAATAATTTTAACAGGATCAGAATTTTTGATTAGGATTTTTTTTATTTCTTCTAACTTCAAATCCTGAATTGTATCTAAATATTCCATAGTATTCTTTGTCGTACACTGAGTTTATGTTTCAAGAAGAAAAAAACGGATTTCATTTGTCTTCTTTTTTCTTACAAAAGGAATTGTCCACAATCTGCATTCCACCACCGGCAGTCCCATCCTCCAATTGGCAGTTTTCAGGAGGCATCATTTGATAGGATTCGCAACATTTTTTCATTTTTGTTCCGTAGCCAAAAGACTCACAACATACCATTTTAGTCTTTGGTTTTGGTTCTTCTTTTTTGTCTGCAAATGCGTTAGTAGATATATAAAAAAGTAAAAGTATAGGTAAAATTAATTGTTTCATAATTTAAAGCTTCTCCTTTTTAGTTTTTTTGTAAATGTTTATTTTGGAATAGTATGGGTTTAGAATGAGATAAAAATTAACTCTGTCTTATCTTTCTCAAAATAATTCGTCATAATGGAATTTCTATTTTCCCTCTCTTTAGCTTTGCAGTTTCTATACATTCACTATAGCTAAATAAAATAGGTAAATTTTGAATCTGTCCTGAAGTCCCACTAGTCAATTCTTGACTCAAAAATACATTATAAAGAAGGGAGTTTTTGCATTTCTTTCTATCATCATTTTCCTGTGCATCATTTAACGTTTTGCAAAAGGAAAATCCAAGTAGAATAAGTAAGATAATTTTTTTCATCATTATTTAAAACTCCTACTCAATTTCCTAAACTATCCTAGCCAGTCGGCGATTGTTTTTAATGCCAGTCCAATATTTCCTATTTGACAATGCTCTGCCGCATTTTCTTTTTTTGTAAAAATTCTTTCTGTGACAGATTTTGCATTCACCAAAGCTTCCTTTTGTTTTTTTAGAAGAATCGGCGGTTGAAACGCATCTGATTCTCCTCCTAGGAGCAAAACATCTTGGTCAATCAAATGGCTACTCAAATGCTCTTTGTTCATTCCAAGCATCCAATCTACTGCGTCCATTGGATCTTTTTTCTTTTGAATAAATAAAGCTTGGTGAATTGTATGCCTTAGTGTTCCAATATTCATTTTTAATCGAATAAAAAAATTCATAAGCTTTTTATGTGGCAACATCCACTGGAGCAATTTTTTGTTAAACGAATGAGTCATTTCTAACCAATCATAAACGGGTGGCATGGCAATAATCTTCGTGATTCTTTTTTCAAATGCACAAGCACGTAATATCCAGTATCCTCCCATAGAAATTCCAAGTGCAGTAGCTTTTTCTATCTTAAAATAGTCAAGAACGGCAGAAGTTGGTTTTTCCCAATCATGTTCAAAAGGTAAATTGTATTTACGTAAACTTCCACCCTGTCCAGGTCCTTCAAAGGCTATCACATCGTAACCGCACACAGCAAAATATTTCCAAATACAATAAAACTCTTCTATAAAAGAATCAAATCCCCCACATCCTATCAAAGTTCCTTTCTTAGAACTAGTTTGGGCTGGCAAATAAATAGCAGACAAAAAACTGTTCTTGTAAGGAACTTTATGTCTTTGAAAATTCTCTTCTTTAAAAGCAGAGTCAAACAACTCAAGGAACTTTTCATACACTGTAAGTTTATCCTTGTTATCCGGCTCGATCAAAAATTCGCTAGCTCGCAAATAAAAAGCCGCATTTTTTAAACGATTTTCCTGAATTGCTTTTTGGCTAGCCAAGGAAAATTCTTTTACATAATCAGAAAAAGTTTCAATTTTTAACCCAATTTGTTCTATTTCTTCTTTAACAGTATAACCCAGAGAATACCAACGATTTAACTGATAATTGAAAAAAGAATTTTTATGAAATTGAAAATATCCAACAGGTAGTTTCATTTTTCCTCCTAAAAATTAAAAATACCTCTATTTTTTATCCTAACACTAAAAAATTTCCGCCAAATTCCTAAACCCATCCCGTTCTGCCATCTCGCGGCAATCTCTTCCTAAATAATCCTTTGCGTTTTTGTCGGCACCATTTTTTAATAATACTTGAACTGTCCGAATTCGGGCTTCTTCTGTAATGTCAGGATACAAGGAAGACTTTTCACAAATCCGCGTCAAAACAGGATTACCCACATGGTCTACTTTTTTTAAGTCCGCTTTTAGGGATAGAAGAGTTTCGACTAATTCGTGTTCTCCTCGCTCTACTGCGTTCATAAGAGGAGTCGCCTGAAAATTATCAATCCCGTCTATGTCTATAAGCTTTTGTTCTACTAACATTCGAATTACTTTGCTTTTATCTAGCATATTCCCGTTACCTGTTACAATCGAATGAAGAACTGTAATGCCCATATAATCTTCCTTGACCGAAAAATTCGCTTTTTTTTGAATTAGGATTTCAAATACTTTTGGATTACAGAGATAAGCCGCTAAAAATACATTTGGCGATTTGGGATCACCGTTTACATCTTGCAAATATTCTGAAATTATTTGAGCAATTTCATGTGAATTACGACGAATAGACTCGGAGAAAATTCTAACTAAATCTTTTTGAGAAAGTTTTTTTAGATTTTCCTTATTTTGAAATTCGGTAAGATCATTCTCAGCTAACGCTTCATACAAATTACTGTAATTTTCCTCTGCTTTGAAAAATAAATAAGGCGGAAGAGCAGAAATTAGAATAGAAAATACCATATATAAAGTGAGACTATACCATTTTTTGGTAAACTTAACGACATAATGATTGTTACCCGCAAGTTCTCCCCACATCAAAAGAGTAATCGCAAAACAAATCAGCATAACAGATGCGCCAAATTCGGCGGGTGCCTCTGTCCCTTCTATAGATAAATGCCAACCAAATAAGTAATTCAGTAATCCGCAAAATCCAGTTACAAAAACAGCAAAAGACAGAATCCGAAAGAAGAATATAAAAAATATTAGCATCGGCTAACACCTATAATCTCTTCTCTATAATTTGAAAGGGAATAGTTACATCTTCTCTAAACTCTTCGGCAACCTCAGCCATATCGTCATCACCTATATCATAGTACCAATGAATGGAAATATCTTTTCCTTTTCGGTATGTTTTTTCTAACATCTCCAAGATTTGACTTAGTTTGCCAGAACTTGCGGTATTAAAGTACTTTATATGAATAGCAACAATACATTTAGAATGAAGATTGGACAGATACATTCTTAACCAATCCAATAGAGGAAAAAAAAACTTATCTACATTTTCAGGATAAATTTCGCCAGTGATAGAAAGAGTATGCAGCTTTGCATCAAAATCTATTCGAGGAGTCGTATTTGTTTTTTCTAGCTTTAGATTTTCCATCTTTTAAACTTTCGGCTAACAGTGAATTTGTGCAAGGAGAAAAAATATTTAACTCAACCTTTTTACAAGAAAATAACGAGTATAGGTCTCAGGAAAATTTTCGATTTTTCCAAATACTTCAAATCCTATTTTTTCATAAAACTTTGGAGCTTGAAAACTAAATGTATCTAGATAAATAAGTGTGCAACCTGATTCGCGAGCCAGCTCCTCCGCTTTTTTTAAAAGAGAACTCCCTACTCTCGTTTTTCGTAAAGCTTCATCGACCCAAAGAAGATCTACATGCATCCCTTTGTAATAGACTTGTCCCAAAAGCCCACCTTTGATTTCAGCGTTCTCTTTGGCAAAAATTCCAAAAATAAACTTTTCTTCCAAATCTGGATTCGAAAGTTTTGTTAGACCGTGCTCGCGAAGTTTACTCCAAAGAAATTCTACATCCTTTGAATTTGGTGACTTTGTAATTAAAATTTCCATAAGTTTTTACTCCAATTTTATTAAGTGAACGTAAATTCGGTGTAACGAGAAATTATTCTCTGTCACCCCCGAATTTTTCTATCGGGGGTCTCAAAGTATTTTAAAATCCTGATTAGAACTATAGATTCCGAATAGAAAATTTTGGGAATGACAAATTCAAAATCCTTATGTCAAATTTAAGCTAATATAATATCTAAATTTCAGTCCATGGAAAAGTAGCACTAACAATTCATGTCAATCTTATCTGTGACAAAATTTTGTTTCCATTGGCAAGCTTTTTGTAATTTTAGTTTTAAAAATGAAAAATTCGCTGAAATCTAAAATGGAGAGGATAAGGTTAACTAAAATCCAAACAATTATTTCCGACCTTTCCAATCAAATAGAAGTTCCTGATTCTGTTTTTGATTCGACGGTTTTTCCAGAAGAAATGCAAGAACTTTCTAAAACTCATTGGTCTCCAATCAAAGTGACTCTAGAAGCAATTAAAATGATAGCACCTTCTAAAAGAACAAGAGTTTTAGACATTGGTTCTGGTTGCGGCAAATTTTGTTTAGTCGCAGGATTATCCAGTTTAGGAAATTACTTTGGAATAGAAATTCGCACTAACCTCTATGAAATTGCAAACCGAAAAAAGGAAAAGCTAAATGTAGAAAATGTTGAATTTCTCCTTGGAGATATGACAAAATTAGATTGGTCGAAATTTGATGCGTTTTATCTCTATAATCCCTTCTTTGAAAATATAGCAAGTTACAATCATATCGACCATTCGATTCCGCTTGCCACTGAGCACTTTGTTCGATATACCGCAACCGTCACCGCAAAATTACGAAAATGCAAAGTAGGCACAAAAGTTGTCACCTACCATGGTTTTGGAGGTGACATGCCAAACGACTATTTCTGCGAAGCCAGAAAAAAAGCCGGCTCCGGAGAACTGAACCTTTGGATAAAAAGATAAGATTTGCCACAGAGGCTTTAGGATTATACGATTTCTATGAATATGCATCAATTCAAAATAAGAGAGGTTACTGATTGTCACCCCCGAAATTTTCTATCGGGGGTCTCAAGAAATATAAAATTCCTCTTAGGACTAGAGATTCCCGATAAAAGAATTCGGGAATGACAGCTTGGGTAACTTTTGGTTTAAATACAAAATCAATTATGCCAAACTCAGGTTAGTTAAGAAAGTTTTTCTAGTGCTTTTGCGTAGTCTGGTTCTTGTGTGATTTCTGGGACTTGTTCGGTATATACTACTTTGCCGCTTTCGTCTAAAATTACAACCGCACGAGAGAAAACTCCTGCAAGTGGACCGTCAGAGATACGAACTCCGTAATTTTCGCCAAATTCTCTTTTGCGAAGTTCGGATACGGGGATAACATCTTTTAGCCCCTCAGCTCCACAAAATCTACCTAGTGCAAAAGGCATATCTGTAGATACACAAAGAACTACTGTGTTTGCAAACTTACTTGCTTCCGCATTGAACTTTCTCACTGAAGCCGCGCAAACCGCAGTGTCTACGCTTGGAAAAATATTGAGGACAACTTTTTTTCCCGCAAAATCTTTGTTAGTCACATCACTTAAATCTGTTTTCGTAAGAGTAAATGTCGGAGCAGGCTCCCCTACTTTCGGAAGATTTCCTACTGTATGAATTGTATTACCTTTTAATTTTATTTCTGCCATTTTTGATTCCTTTGAATTAAAGAGATTTATTATCCTTTAAATTAACAATCGTTTTTTATTATTAACTCACCTTACGCGCAAGCGCGTTGAGGTGAGAGATAGGGAGCCTGTCGGCGACTTGGGCTGCCGCCCAAACCTGCTTATTCATTAATTCATTAGCTTTATCTAATATTCTTAAATTAGGTTTCATTTTCGTAAATTTCTTTTTTGCGTAACCTCAGTTATTAAAATAGAATTGAGAAAAAGGAATACTCTCGATGTATTTAACGCAAAAGCACCAGTACGCCCCGTTCTCATTGCTAATCAATTGATTTTGTAAAAAGTTTTATTTGCATTATCTTTCATTTTTCTTTTCTATTCTATCAAAACGTGTATTGATAAGACGAAGAAATGCACTTATAGAAATATAAGCACCACCGAAGATAGCAATCATATAGCCGATGTAAAAAAATATTTCATTGTAATTCATCTTTTTTCCTTTCAAGAAATTCTAAATACGTAGAACTAATCCTGACTCTTATAGTATATTTGTAATCCAAATACAAATCAACCCTTTTTATTTGCGTAGTTTATTAATCCGTGTGGCTCGCCTGCTTCATTCCACCGCGTAAAAACCCAGGCAAACCGGAAGAATGTGCGTCAGGATCAATTCCTTCCGACTCCGAATTGTTGCCATGCCAACCCTCCGTCCATTCCCATACATTTCCTAGCATGTCGTACAAACCAAATGCGTTAGGTCTCTTTTGTCCAACTGCATGAGTCTTTGATCCACTATTTTCTTTATACCAAAGATAATCCTGACCAGACGATCCCAATCCAAGAAATCCAGTACTAAGCCCGTTGCCCCAGTAATACCTTGTTTTAGTTCCACCACGCGCCGCACAATGCTGTACAATTAAGAAGATCTCCTCTGATTCCAGTGATATTTTAGTCTTAGATTAGATTTTTTTCGTTCAAAGATTCGGTTGGGTTTAATTCTGGTATATTGCCTTTTTATGTAACCAACCAT
>JAGOHK010000074.1 GCA_017996175.1 Leptospiraceae bacterium | reverse complement strand
GTAGGTGATTTTCGAGTTATCTATCAAATTTTATACAAAGATTTGATCCTTTTAATTCATGCAGTTGGTCATCGAAAAGATATTTATGATATGTAAAGGTTACTTAATATGAAAATTGGTTATTTCGGTACACCTGAGCATTCAGCTAAGTTATTGAATGCTCTGATAACAGAAGGTCATGAGGTTTTATTTGTAGTGACTAATATGGATAAGCCGGTAGGTCGTGATAAGGGTTTGACTTCATCTCCTGTAAAAAAAGTAGCAATCGAAAAAAGTATCCCTGTATTACAATTCCCTAATATTCGAAACGAGGAAGCGATTGAAAAAATCAATTCCTTTGGTGCGGAGATTTACATCGTATTTGCCTATGGATACATTATTCCTGCTGGAATTTTTAATCATCCGCGGTTAGGTACGATTAACCTACATGGAAGCCTGCTTCCTGAATATAGGGGAGCCTCTCCTGTTCAATCTGCTATTTTAGATGGAAAAAAAGAAACTGGTGCGACTTTACAATACATTACAGAAGAGTTAGATGCAGGAGATATAATTAGTCAGGTTAAAGTTCCTATTTCAGAGGAAGATACATTTGGAACTTTACTTGAGAAGATTACAAACAAAGGGATCACGGATGTTTTGCGGGTATTGCATATTGAGACTACTGCCAAGTATCCGGCAATTCCGCAAGACCACTTCAAGGCTACTCACTGCAAAAAAATTAAACCGGAAGACAGGAAGTTGGATTTTTCGCAGTCCGCGGAAATTTTATTCAATAAAATCCGTGCCTTTAACCCTGGGTATATTTGTTATACTAGTTTTAGAGGGAAGAGACTCAATATCTATTCGGTTAAAATCTATTCCGAAACTTTGGATTCGGTTTGGAATAAGTCGGGAACTTTGCATCTTTTAAATAAAAAAACGATTGGTGTGGAGTGTGGAGATTCTAAAATTTTAATTCTTGAATCCCTTCAGCCAGAAAATAAAAAGGTAATGTCCTCTTTGGATTTTATCAATGGCGCAAAGCCTCAAACGGGAGAAGTTTTCCTTTGAAAGAATTTTTTAATAAGTTAAAAGTAGTTCCAGCACTTGGTTATATTTTATTCATCACGACTGGGCTTATCGTATTTTTTATCGCAGCATTTCTTGTAGTTTTACTTAGAACCAAGAGTGCTGCCAGTGTCGCTATGCCAGATTTAGTTGGGCAGCAATACACGGAGGTTCATAATGAGCTTATGCGCCTTCGATTAAAAGTCCGAATTGAGAATAAACGTTACCCAGAAAAAAATGACGGAGAAATTCTTTATCAATCTATCTCGGCGGGAAAAAATGTAGAAGCAGGCTCAAAGCTTTATCTCACAGTAAACACTGGTGTAGATCGAGTCAAAATGCCTGATCTCAAAGGGCAGACGTTAAACAATGCAAAGGCAGCTTTAGAAAAAGTGCTTTCTGGAGAACATTACGTAAGCCTGACCTTAGGTGGTGTAACATATATTCCAATTTCGGAAGGGCAATCCCCCGAGACGGTAATTGGTCAAATTCCAGAGGCAGATAAAGTCATTACAACCCGGGAAAAAATTTTCCTCTTGGTTACAGAACCAGATGTTAAGGACAAATCTTCTAGGGTAGATGACTACAAAGGTCTTCCCTTTCCCTTGGTTTCGAAAATTCTGAATGTAAAGAAAGTAAAATTCAAAGTATCTGACATTCTTTCTACGAAAGATAAACGAGAAAATGGTCTAGTTGAATCTTATACAATGAATCCAGATGGTTCTTATCATTTCAAAATTTTTTACTTTGAGCCTGAAAATAAGGTGCAAAGTGGGTATGAGAAAATATCTTATAAAGTAGATAGTTCTAAGTCTTACAAGTTGCAAATTCAGAAAATAGACGACGATTCTTCTATTCAGAATCTATTTGAAGATATAACATTCCAAAAAGAAGAAGAGTTAAAATTCGTTTTTTATAGAGAAGGGGATGTGAGGGTTCATATAATTGGAATGGACGGGGACAAAGAAAAATCTATCAAATTTAGGAGTGATTTATAATGAAAATTTCAGCTTCAATTTTAGCTACACCTTTAAGCTCTCTTGCCACAGTCGTACCCAAATTTAAACCCAAGGCAATCGATTATATTCATATGGATGTAATGGATGGGAATTTTGTGCCACAGATTAGTTTTGGAGAAGCTCTCACAGAAGAAGTTGGTAAGCTCACAAGCATTCCTTTGGATGTGCATTTAATGGTCAATAACCCTGAGTTTCATGTTCCTAAGTATTACAAACTAAAACCTGAATTTATCACATTTCATCGAGAAGCAACGAATTTTCCAATTCGCCTGGCGGAGGAAATTCGTAAACATGGGATCAAAGTAGGAATTGCTTTAAATCCTGCTACACCAGTAGATATGATTGAAGACTGCCTTCCGTACATTGATTTAATTTTGATTATGACTGTAGAGCCTGGATTCTATGGACAAAGTTTTGTAAAAAGTGGCTTAGAAAAAATCAACCGTGCAAAAGAGTTAATCGGTTCTTATCCAATTCAATTGGAAGTAGATGGCGGTGTGAATTCGGATAATATTGGGAAACTCTCCGATATAGGTGTAAATATTTGTGTGGCTGGGTCGGCTGTATTTAAAGCAGGAAAGCCAAATGAGAGTGCACTGGCTCTTAAAAAGTTGACAAATAGCTAGTATTTTTTTTTGTTACTTTATGAAGGATTTTCATATCCAACTAACCAATTGGGTTAGTGTCACGGAATGATAGAAAGGAAATAAAATTGGTAAAACTTAGATTACAAAGAACTGGAACAAAAAACGAACCTCATTATAGAATTGTGGCTGCGGATAGCAGATTTCCAAGAGATGGAAGATTTATTGATGTAGTAGGTCAATACCACCCAATTAACAAAACAAACCAAGTAGTAATTAACGACGAAAAAACAATTAGTTGGTTAAAAAAAGGTGCACAGCCTACAAACACAGTAAGAGATTTATTTAAAAAATCAGGTGTTTGGAGCAAATTTAAAGCTAAATAATTATGCATTCAGAAGCATTACTTAGATATATCGTTTCCTTTTTAGTTGATAAGCCTGATGCGGTCAATGTTAGAGAAGTGGAAGCTGAGGATGAAACTATTTTAGAGCTAATTGTTGCTCCTGAGGATATCGGGAAAGTAATTGGTCGGAATGGTCGAATTGCCAAATCTCTTCGAACTTTAATTGCCGCATCGAGTGCCAAAGAAGGAAAAAATTACAGTTTAGAAATCATTGACTGATGATTTTATTTCCATAGGAAAAATCACCTCTACTTTCGGGCTAAAAGGCTTTTTGAAAGTTGCTAGTAGTGGTGATATTCTCTTTTCTCTAAAACCAAACTCTCTAGTTTATTTACCCATCAAAGATAAACTAAACCCCCATAAAATTCTTAAATTACGGAAAGAGAAAAATCTCTGTATTTTATCCTTGGAAGGATTTAATTCTATAGAGGACTCGGAAGGTTTGATCGGTAAGATTCTCTATTACCCGAAAAAAGACACTCAGACGCTGCTTGAGCCAGATGAATACTTTACCCATCAATTAATTGGATTAAATCCCTACAAAGCAAACCAAGTCTACTCGGATTATAAATTACAAGAAGTTCTGGAAAATCCAGTTCATCCGATCTTACTTTTTTCCGATGGAATGACGGAAGTTTTAGTTCCTTATATCAACAAATTTGTCGGAAAAGTAGATTTGGAGAATAATCGAATCGAAATTTTGAATTGGGAGGATTGGATTCTTGCAGATTAATTTTATTACTCTTTTCCCAAATAAAATTCATTCTTACTTTGCTGAGGGTCTTCCTCGAAAGGCAATTGAGAAAGGCGTTTTTCAAATCAACGTAGTTAATCTCCGGGATTTTTCAAATGATAAATTTGGGCGTGTAGATGACACTGTATATGGTGGTGGACCTGGTATGTTACTCAAGATAGAACCCATCCACAAAGCGCTGCTTTCGCTTGGAGAGACAAAAGGGACTGTTTGCCTTATGAGTCCAAGTGGGGTTCCTCATTCGCAAAGTATGGCAACCCAGTTTGCTGAAAGAAAAACTAACCTCACTTTTTTATCTGGTTATTATGAAGGAATTGATCACAGGGTAACAGAACATTTAGTTGACGTAGAACTAAGCCTTGGAAATTATGTTCTTTCATCGGGAGATTTGCCTTCACTTTGTGTTTCCGATTCAGTGATAAGGCTTTTGCCCGGGTTTATGGGAGACTCCTACGGTAGTCTAGTGGATGAATCTCATAATAGGGAAGGGCAGTTAGAATACCCGCAATATACTAAACCCCAGAACTATAATGAATGGTTGGTTCCTGATGTTTTAATCAGTGGAAATCATTCTGAAATTAGTAAATGGAAAGAAAAGAATAGAAAAAAAACGAATCGTTAACGAAAGGAACTGAATATGAACCACGAAATCGCAAAATTATTTGAATCAGACATGGACAGAAGAAAAATCAATTTTTCTGTTGGGGACACTGTAAAAGTACATTATAAAATTGTTGAGTCCGGAAAAGAAAGAACACAGATTTACGAAGGTGTTGTGATTTCCATTGTAAATAAAATGAATGATAAATCTTTCAATGTAAGAAGAGTTTCTTACGATGTAGGTGTTGAAAGAATTTTCCCACTTTATTCTCCTAAGATTTCTAAAATTGAACTCGTTCGTAAAGGTCATGTAAGAAGAGCAAAACTTTACTTCCTACGTGAAAAATCTGGTAAGAATGCACGTATCAAAGAATTACGTGGTGGGCAAGCTATTGTTCAAGCAGAGCGCAAAAAAGAGAAAGACTTAGCTCAATCTCAAAAAGAAAGTGTAACTGAAGCACAAGTAACAGCAGCAGCATAGAACTTTTCCCACCTGTAAAATCCGATTTTAGATTTCAGCCTGAAGAGTTAGAATTTCCAGATAATCTTCAGGTATGTGGGATTGACGAAGCTGGCAGAGGACCTTTAGCAGGACCTCTGTCTCTTGCTTTAGTTTCATTTTCCAAGGCTAGTCTTCATAAAGTCCTTTCAGGCGAAGTATTGTTTGGATTAAATGATTCCAAGAAACTCACTGAAAAAAAAAGAGAAACTCTCTATGAAGAGATTTTAACTCATGCCGAGAAGATAGTTCACCAATTTATAAGTAATAAATTTATTGACAAATATGGAATGTCCTATTCTATCTTCGATGCTGTGCGAAAACTAATTCTTAAGTCAAAATTATCCAATCCGTACTTACTTGTCGATGGAAATTATAATTTCAAAAAACACCAATTAGAAACTTGTTTTTCGTTTTCTTATAAGTCGATTATAAAAGGGGATTCAAAGGTTGCCTCCATTGCAGCAGCTTCGATCATTGCTAAAGTAAGACGCGATCGATTTATGGATTCTATTTCGAAAAGGTACCCCGACTATGGTTTTGGTGCTCACAAAGGATACGGTACTGCCTCGCATATATCTAAGATTAAAGAATTAGGGTATTTACCAATTCATAGAAGATCATTTCATCTAAAGGATGGGGCACATGGAATTCAGTAAAGTAACTGCTAATGCTTTTTCTATCCCAACCTTAAAAACTCTGATTGGCAATTCTTCCATTTCTTTAGAAGAGCTAGTTCAATCCAAATCATCTTTGAATGCAAAAGTATTAGAAATACTGAAAGGAAATAATCTGTATTTGCTCGAGATTGCAGGCAAACAAGTCAAACTACAATCAGAAGCAAAGCTTCTGGCTAACGAAAATTTGGAGTTGAATGTAAAACGAATGGGTAATCGTATTCACCTAGAAATAATGAATAGAAGCAGTTCTATTTCTGAGGCATTTATACAAGAAAATGTTTGGAGTAAAAATTATTTTTCACCCATGAAACTGATACATAAAACCTTTGAACAAGCGCAAGCTGAGGTATCAATTCAAAAAGTAATTCATCTATTAGATGTTTTTTTCCCTGGGTTAGAATGGCAACGTGAAACTCAGGATTTTGAATGGAGTTTTTCAGAAGGAGAGGCAAGTGGATTTTTTGGTCGAAGCCAGGATTCTTTTGGATTCTACTTGCATTTTGCTTCTAAAGTTCTTGGATCAGCAGATTCTTATTTTCATTGGAAAAGTGACGACCTTTCTGATCTAGTTTTGCATACAGTCTTTGACACTCTTTCAAGTTATTTGTATGCAAATGAAAACTTATCCGAATTAAAAAAAATGCTTTCATCTAATTCAGTCTTTCCTAATAATATCGTATTTCATTATTCAAGCGTTAATGGAAAAGGGAATTGGGTTGCGTAATGAATGCAATTGCGTTAAAGTTTATTCCAGAAAAAGATAATGCTCCTATTGTAGTCGCTAGTGGTGTTGGTTTTTTAGGAGATAAAATCAAAGAGATTGCAAATGCAAACAATGTTCCTATCATAAAGGACGAGTTTTTGACGTCTACTTTAATAAGGGTTCCGGTTGGACAAGAAATTCCAGAATCTTTGTACAAAGCTGTTGCAACAGTGTTCAGCTTTTTATATAAACTAGAAAATGAATTGAAATAGAAATGCATTTCAGATAATGTTCTAAAGGGAGAATTATTTTTATAAATGAAGGTGATTAATACATCTGAGCTAAAGGTTGGTAGTAAGTATACTAAACCATTATATTTAGATAAAGAAAGTATCTTTATAAATGCCAATACTGCTGTAACAGAGGCAGATATCATTCGTCTGAATAAATTTGGATTCAAAGAAGTATTGACATCTGGAGATTTAGTTGAAGAGGTTGCGTCAAGTAATCTTATCTTAGATACAAATGCGTTCCCCACTAGTGATCATGATTTTAAGATACTACAATTAAAAAATACCTATCTCCAAATACAAAAACATATCCCAAACTTTGAAACAGTATTTAAAGATAGTTTTGTAGTTATGCAAGCTTTGTTTCGAAAAATTTCCGAGGATAAGGCTTTTGACATAAACCCTGTTAGAGACGTAGCCGAGAAGCTTGTCGATCATGTTAAATCCAATAATCATCTTTGTTATTGTTTAGTAAGCCATAAACCAAATGGATATTATTTATACAACCAAGTGGTATACTCTACGTTATTCGCTCTATTAATTGGATATTTATTAGAATACTCTAGACCTAAAATGATTGAACTTGCAATATCTGGATTACTCGCTGATATTGGAATGGCAAAAATTCCTTCCGTTATATCAGAAAAGAACTCTACTTTAAATGAAGAGGAGTTTAAAGTTATTAAGAAACATCCGTTATTTGGATACCAAATTTTGACCAAAGTACTAAAACTAAAAAATACTCTTGGGTTAGTTGCACTTCAGCATCATGAAAATTTTGATGGGACAGGATATCCGCAGCGAATTCAAAAAAAAGAAATTGATGAGTTTGCGCGTGTGTTTACTATAGCGGATAATTTTGCTGCCCATATTTTAGATCGCCCTTGGAGAAAGTCTCTTCTACCTTATGAGGCAATGAAAAATATGATTAGTTTAAATACGAATAAATATGATTTGGGTTTTATTCGCTTATTTCTGAATAAGATTGCTATGTATCCGATTGGATCTTGGGTGGAATTATCAGACGCCTCAAGGGCAGTTGTGATCGATTCTAATCCCAATAAACCACTGCGTCCTTCACTCATGGTAGTAAGAAATGCGAATGGAATGAAACTAAAGGATAATACATTTGTCAATCTATCGGAAGAGGATAAAATTTATATAACTAAGGCAATTCCTTCCGATGAATAAAGTATGATATTCTTTTTACTTGCGGATTCTGAAATTTGGTATATTTGGCCTGAGACGAATGCTTCCACAGTATTACAAGTACTCATTTTTATATTCTTATTTATTCTTGTAATCCAAGTAGCGCGACTTATTTTTCTGAGAAAAAAAACAACAAGTTCTAGTTGGACTCATATACTCAGTTATGCCTATAATAAGAAGTTAACTGCAAAAGAAATAACAGTGGTGGAACATTTTTTTAATACTCTAGATTTATCCGTAAGTGAAAAAGCAAATCTGCTCAATCATAAAAAATCATTTCAATCGCATCTTTATGCATACCTAAAAAAATACCACTCTGAATCAGTAGAATCTTATGTAAGAATCTTAGATAAATTATTCCCTACACCTGATAGCAATTTAGAAATTAAATCCATTTTAGATGTACATGTAGGAGAAGCCTGCGCGATTGAAATCGATGGTTTATATTTTTTAGCAAAGGTAATGAGTAAGAACGAAACGGATGTACTTCTTTCTTTGGATGATTCCGCCCTTCGAAAAGAACATGAGGGTGTGAGTATCAATCTTTATTTTTATCGTGAAATACTCGGTGGTTGTTTAATTCCAGGTGTTATTAAGAAAATTAGTAATAATGGAATTCTTTTTTCGCAGGAAGGGGATATTCAAACAAAAGGAGAAGAACATTTAGTTGCGGATCTGACACGAGATGTGGAACTTGCTCCTTGGGGATTAAATTTAGACTCTAACTTATCTCTGCACAATAGTTCCGAGCCAATTCAGTTTGAAACAGAGGACGGTTTAGACGAATTAAACTCCTCAGGAATGGAACAGCAGCCTTCCGCAAATATTAAAGGCTCCTTAATAAAATTATCAGATCGCGCGGCTCTAATTACCGTAACTGACCCATTTTTTAATTCAGCACTTTTAAGAAAGATAGATATATGGGAGATGATTCTCTCTCTCTCTCCAGGCGCCACCCCGCTTATATTAAGAGGGAAAATTTTACGTTCCGATTCATTTTCCGAATCCTATATTTTTAAGTTTGTTGCCCCCTCTGAATTCGATACCAAACAGATTTTTGAAGAAATAAAGAAACATTCTCCTGTTCGTGGCTTTATATCTTAAAAAATAATTTCAAAAAATATTCATTCGAAAAAAAATCTTATTCAACCGATAAATTAGTAGATAAACTTAAGTCTAAATGATTTGAGATTGTCATGATTACTACTGAACGTGGAAAAGAAGGTGAGGATTTAGCTTGTCAATATTTAGAATCAGAAGGTCATGAGGTAGTTTGCAGAAACTTCCGAAACCGTCTGGGAGAGATTGACATAATATCGAAAAAACATGATTTTATTTTTTTCATTGAAGTAAAATATTGGGAGACTAATTTAATTACTCCTCTCGAAGTTTTTACGAAGAAGAAAATAGGGATTATGCGAAAGTTAGCTGAGTATTTCTTTTACTCTAATCCTAATTACAGTAAAAATTTCTTTGTTTCGTTTTGTCTCTTGGATATAAAAAAAGACAGGATTCAATTTCACAGAGATTTGTTTTGAGTAAAGTTTTCATGGATGAAAACTAAATTTGTTACAGGGAAGTAACTATGAATAAAATGATACATTCTACCGGAACGTTGTTAGATCCTTCCGATTTCGGACCAGACCCAATTATACTTCGTAAGAGAGGTATATCTAGAAATTTGCAAAATAAATATGATTTATACAAACGAAAAATAGAAGATCCAGGTTATATGGAGTTTGCGATCAATAAGATTGCTGTAGAACTAACGCATTTTCTCTCTAAGTGAGTAAGGAGAAAACTTTTTTGCAAACACTCTTAAAAAATCAAATCAAGATTCTTGCCTTCGATGTAGATGGAACTTTGTTTTCATCCGAAAGTATTATTCTGGATACTTACATAGAATCCATTCAAAAATTTATTATAAAATCCGGTAAAAATGTCACAGTTCCAACGAAGGAAAAAATTATAGAGCAGGTTGGACTTCCTGTAAAACAAATATTTCAAAATCTTTTGCCTGAGTTAGAAGAATCGGAAAGAGATTCTATATCGGATAATGTACTTATACTTCTCTGTGAAAAGATTGAAGCCAAAAAAGGTAAATTGTATGATGGTGTAGTAAAAACTATTGAAGATCTGTATAACAGAAATTATATTCTATGTATAGCCTCCAATGGGAGAGCACCTTATATTCAATCTATTCTAAGAGCATACCAACTGGAGCAATATTTTAAGGAATTGGTTGTAATCGACTATCAAGTCGTTCAATCGAAAGGGGATATTTTAGAAGCCTATCTGAAAAAATACAATGAATCAGGGGAAAATGCATTAATGATTGGGGATAGAAAGTCAGACCTCGATGCAGCCCTTCAGGCAGGAAGTCCTTTTGCTTTTTGCGAATATGGACATGCAGACCCTGGAGAAATTGATGTATATTCAGTAAAACTTAGGGACATAAGCGAGCTTTTAACATATCTCTAGAGACGTTTGTTTTCCTTTTTGTTGTTTTGATGCGACATTGTTGCTAATTTGCTACAACTTAGGAACAATTCTATTGTTTTTAGAGACAATTTTCCCTAAAAATGGCTTAAATCTGCTAAATTAGCGTCCTCTTTATTGGCACAGGGATTGCATAACATCCTAGTAACAAGGAACAAGGGATATGGACGGCAAAATTTTTAGAAAAACATTAAAAAGCCAAACTACAATAAGCGGAATTGGGTTACATTCTGGTAATAAAGTAACTCTAAGGCTAATTCCTGCAGAAGCCCATACGGGACTTATTTTTATCTGTAATATTAAAAACAAAAAATCAATTATACCAGTAAGTTTAAACCATGTAGTAGATACTAGCAATGCTGTGACTCTGGGTGACGGTTTTAGAATCGTGCAAACAGTTGAGCATTTGATGGCTGCTTTATTCACAAGAGGTATTACTGATTTGATAATGGAGATTGACTCCAGTGAAATTCCTATTATGGACGGCTCATCTAGACCTTTCCTAGAGGCAATTGATTCGATCGGTGTAGTAGAGTTTGAAGAAACAATTGAGCCAATCGTAATCACAAACCCGGTTTGGGTGGTCGATGGCGACAAATACATTGTTATTCTTCCATCTGATAAACTTAAAGTAACGTATAACATTCACTTCAATCACCCCCTACTCAGAGGACAAACCCTAACGATAGACTTAGATGAAAAAGTTCTTTCGAATGAAATTCTTCCAGCTAGAACCTTTGGTTTTTTACGCGACGTAGAAGCACTTCAAGCTAAAGGTTTAGCAATGGGTGGCTCCCTAGACAACGCTATAGTCCTTTCTGACGAAGGTTACCTAAACGAAAGCCTTCGTTTCGAGAACGAATGTATCAGGCATAAAGTTTTAGATTTAATTGGAGACCTTTCTATCGTGGGTAGACCAATCATTGGTCATATTCTCGCCTCCAAAGCTGGTCACGCTCTTGATGTTTCCATGGGAAAATTAATTATGAGCAAAATTACCGGTGACGAAATTTCTAAATTCAAAAGTAAACGTATGCATGATTTCAAAATTCCAAAGATGCAAACGATTGCAAAGAATGCCTAATTGTAACAGATAAGTTTTCCACAAATGAGCCCTGAAACATGTTCTGTTGCGATCTTTAGGACGTAACTTTATTGTTTTGGGCTTTAATAAACCAGATTTGGTCTGAATCCATATCATTTTTTATCATATCTTCTATCAGTGTTCATCCGTGGTAAAAAAGCCATGGGGTAAAGTTACACTCCTCTCCCGTATAGCTAAACAAATACTAAATAGTGAGGGGATTTAAAAAGTTTTTAATTGCCAAAAACCTTCCCTCTTAAAACCCTATTTTTATGTTTCAAGGTGTATTTACGGCGATTATCACGCCTTTTAAAGCTGATAAAATTGATTATCCCGCTTATTTTCGTATCCTAGATATGCAAATTCAGTCGGGGGTGGCGGGAGTTGTGCCCTGCGGTACAACAGGTGAGTCTCCGACTTTAGACTATGATGAGCATTTAGAACTGATTAAGGAAACGGTAGAGTATGTAGACGGACGAATTTTAGTTATCGCGGGCACAGGCTCTAATTCCACAATGGAAGCAGTTTACTTGACCGAAGAGGCTTGTAAGGTGGGAGTTGACGGAGTATTGTCGGTTAATCCGTATTACAATAAACCAACCCAAGAAGGGTTGTATTTGCATTTTAAAAAAATCGCCGAGGCTTGTTCTAAACCAGTAATGCTTTACAATGTTCCGGGGCGAACGGCTGTTAGTCTCGCAACAGATACAATTAAACGACTTTCTGAAATTTCAAACATCACATCTATCAAAGAGGCAACGGGAGATGTTGGGCTTATGGCAAAAACTATCCAAGCGGTTAACGGTAAAATGAATGTCCTGTCGGGAGATGACAACCTTACACTTCCTCTCCTTGCCATCGGCGGTAAAGGGGTAGTATCCGTTGTATCGAATTTTTTTCCTAAAAGCCTTGTTTCTATGGTAAATTCTTTTTTTGAAGGTGACTTAGAATCTGCACGAAAAATCCATTATGACTTACTAAATGTATTTGGTCTTGTATTTTGTGAGACTAATCCGATTCCTGTTAAGGCTGTTATGCACTGGTTAGGTTACTGTGAGAATACTCTTCGTTTGCCCATGACACCACTCAGTAATAATGCCCAGGCAGATGAACTAAAAAAACAAATCTTTCACTTGCGAGGTTTAGGTTATGAGTAAAAAAGGAAAACTAAAAATAGCTCTCATTGGTTCAGCCGGTCGGATGGGTGTTTCTATTACCCAGGTTTTATCAACTAGCACAAAATCTGTATTGTCCGCAGCAGTAGAAAAGCTTAATTCACCTCTAATAGGTAAAGACACTGGATTAAATGCAAATATTGGCGAAAACGGAATTTCATTTACCGATAATGCAGAGAATGCAATTTCCGCATCCGACGTAATTATCGACTTTGGCTCCGCTGAAAACTCCAAGTCTATTTTAGAACTTGCGGTAAAATACAATAAACCACTAGTAATTGGAGTTACTGGTCTCGAAGAATCTTTTTTACAAAAAGTAAAAGAATCTTCCGTTCAAATTCCTATATTACAATCTCCTAATATGTCAGTTGGAGTAAATTTACTTTTTAAGTTAGCCGAAATGGCTGCCCGCGTACTCGGAGATGAGTATGATATTGAAGTGCTGGATATTCACCATAGACATAAAAAAGATTCTCCGTCTGGAACTGCAATGAAATTAAAAGAAGTTTTACTTTCTAGTCTGAATCGTTCTGAAGCGAATGTAATCTACGGAAGGCATGGAAACGAATACAGTGAAAGGGATGAGAAAGAAATCGCTATTCACAGCATGAGGGCAGGCGAGGTCATTGGAGATCATACTGCTTACTTTTTTTCTCCCGATGAACGAATTGAAATTTCCCATAAAGCGAGAGACAGACGCACGTTTGCCGTTGGAGCAGTGAAAGCAGCCGAGTTTATATATGAGCAAAAAATGGGACTTTTTCACATGTACGATGTTTTAGGAATTTAAGATTTGGATTATTTACGTTCCTTACTTTATATAGATTATAACAACCTTTCTCCGGTTGCGGTAACTGTTGATATATTGATAGTCAGTTATATATTTTATAAAATCTATATCATGCTTCGAAAAACGCGTGGATTACAACTATTAATCGGAGTAGGGATATTTTATATAATGGGGTTACTTGCGAGTTACTTCCAACTGGAACTTTTGGATTGGCTTATAGTAAATATAAAGCCTGCTATCGTTTTTGTAGTAATTGTTTTACTGCAGCCAGAACTTAGACGGAACTTGGGTGAGCTTTCCAAAATTCGAATTGTGAAACTATTTTTATTAAAACCCAACTACGAGTTAGACGAAATTGTGGAAGCAGCCAAAATTATGGCACAAGAAAAAACAGGCTCTATTATAGTGATCGCAAAAGACATTAGTTTAAAAGACATTATTGAGCAGTCGGTTCAGATAGATGCAGTTATTTCTTCTAGTTTACTTCTTACTATTTTTAAAAAAAATTCAGCCTTACACGATGGTGCGGTTATCATTGAGCAAAATAGGATTGCTTCGGCTTCTTCTTATTTGCCTATGAGTAATAGTTTAGGAAATTCTACCCTCGGGGCTAGGCATCGTTCGGCGCTTGGTCTTGCGGAAGAGACGGATGCGGTCGTGCTTGTTACCTCTGAGGAAACGGGTGAAATTTCTATTTGTAAAGATGGAGAAATGCACCATCCTATAAAATCGTTTGAGTTAAAAAACCAATTGCAAATATTACTCGCCGACAATAACTCTAAGAAAGACAAAGGAGCAGTGTCTTGAGTGTTTTTGATTTTTGGCAGGCAAAAATTGGGTCAGTATTACTTGCTGTAATTTTTTATGTGAATCTCCAAAACTCAAAGGTTCTTGTAAAAAATATAAACGTTCCCATCGAATACCCACGGTTAAGTGGAAATTTATATTACTCTAAAAATAATGAAAAAACTTACCCTATCAAGGTAGAGGGATTTAGAGACTTAGTAAATTATCACTCCCAGTTTATGAAAGTGGTAATCGATCCGAATGAACTAGTTGTTGGAGAAAATCAGTATGAGGTTAAAAAAGTATGGGGTGTCCCATCTAGTGGAATAAAAGTTACTATGGTCGGACCGAAATTAAATATTGGGGTCGATGTCCTTTCCTCTAAAACTATGCCCGTAGATATAGCCTTTGATGAAGATCTTCCCCAAGGGTACATTAGATCTTCTTATTTTATCAAACCCTCTACCATCACAGTTTCAGGTCCTAAGTCTGTGATTGAGAAAATGTCAAAATTTACTCTCCCTTCTATTTCTTTAAAAGATAAAACGGAATCATTCACTCGAACGGTCAGACTTCCTGAATTTCAAAAGGGGCTAGGACTGATTGGGAATATTAAAGAGTTTCAACTGAGAGTCAATGTAATAAGAGACTTGTCCAATATAGGGGATCAGATTATCGTTCAGCTCCCTGTCAAATGTGAATACTTAGACCCAGCATTGGAAGCGGATTTGTCTTTAGAAGAAGTCTCGATAAAATTTTCTTCCTCTACGAAAGTGAACAGCATTCAGATTATACAAGGAATTCAGGCTAGCGTTCCTTGTAATTATACCTTCGATCATAAAACTAAAAAAATAATCCCAAATTCCTTACCTGCTACTGTTAAAGTTCGTGTTGTAAAATCCCCTGAGCTTAAGAACATTGAAATTTTAGGGGTTATGCCCGAGAAAATTAATATCCAGTATCGAATTAAACCCGAACTAGGAGAAAAAGAAAAAGACAAAAAAGAACCGAACGAAGAAATTTTATTTCCAGAAGAACTTCCGGAGGATAGGAAATGATTCTGTCTGTTGGAAATGATATTGTGGAAAATAGTAGGATTCGGGAAAGTTATGAAAAGTTTGGGGAAAGGTTTTTAGGTAGAGTTTTTTCAGAAGAAGAAGTAAGCTACTGCCTTTCAAAGAAAGATCCGATTCCTCATCTCAGTGCAAGATTTGCGTGTAAGGAAGCATTCATAAAAGCGATAGAATTAGAAAATGGAAAAGTTTTAGAAATGAAAGAAATAGAATTAAGTGGAAATTTTTTCGGAAAAAAAAATCTTGCATTACATGGAAAGGCAAAAGAATTATTCTTACAAAAGGGTTATACTGAGATTTCGGTTTCGATTAGCCATACAGATACTTATTCAACTGCAGTAGTCATATTGTACTGCAAATAAAAAGGAACGAAGATGATTACACCACAGATGAAAGAAGTGCTTGTGCACTACAATAAAGGACTGGAACTTTATAAAGATAGAAAATTCAAAGATGCACTCGATACTTTCAAAAAGGGTTTGGAAATTATACCTGATGATGGTCCGACTCTCATGTATATAAAACGATGCAAAGAATTCCTCGAAACTCCACCACCTGCCGACTGGGATGGAGTTTATATAATGAAAACAAAATAATCAATAGAAGTACATTTTATGATGAAAAAAAATAATTCTTTTTTAGTTACCGAACACGGAACTATTTCTACTATTTTAGGTAGAGATACTTATTTCAATGGAATTCTTACTTTTAAAAAGCCACTGCAAATTTCTGGTGAGTTTGAAGGGGAAATTATTTCAGATGGTTTCCTTTTGATTAGTGAAGGTGCAGTGATTCGTGCAAATATCAAAGCGCATACTGTAGTAGTAGCCGGTCATGTTACTGGAAACGTAGTTGCAACAGATCGCTTAGAGATGCAGGCAAGTGGTAAAGTAGTAGGAAATATAAAAACCGCCAAATTGCAAATAGCCGATGGTGTAGTCTTCGATGGCAACTGTGAAATGATTCAAAAAACCTAAAGTATGATTTTTGAATTATATAAGTTAATTGTCACACCCTCACGAGAGGCATGGATTCGACAAGTTATAACAGAGCCGTTTTTCCGTATTATAATGCCTAGCTTTATTCTTACTCTAGGTCCGTTGTAGAGAAAATAAATTTACCTAATTTTATTTTAATAATGCATAATAACTTCGTATTAAAAGTAACTTCTAGTTCGTGTAAAATTTATTTCCCACGCAGAATATTTAAACTAGTTATTTGTATTCTTTCGTTCTCTTCAGCGTTTACTTATATGTATGCGCAGGAAGCTTCAGAATTAATTCGCCAGATTACACCTGAGTCAAATGAAAGTAAACGAACAGAAGCAGATACAAACAAAGAATTCAAAGTATCCGAAACACAAAAGAAACTAATTCGAAAAGTTTTAGATGTATTATCCGACAGGGAAGTTGATGACTATCTCAGAGCGATGGGTTTAAATACGGAAGGTTCCATTTACGCAAAGAGACAGCGGCTAAGGGATAATGTTGTTCCAAAAGATGAAAAAGTGAAAGAGGAATTTCCATTTCAAAAGGAAGCAGGGAATCAAAAACAAGATTCCTTTGTAATTGAAAATGCAAGTGAGGGAGAGTTATTATCCGTAGATAAAACTAAATCAGGAGTATTAATTTTACGTGGAAAAGTAAAATTAAAAATTGGGAAGGGACATTTAATGGCAGATTCCATTTCCGTAGATTCCAAAAAAAATGAAATCTATGCGGAAGGAGGGATTGAATATGTAGACAACGCACTCACTGTCAGAGGTGAAAAATTTATCTACGATATTAAAATGGAACGAGGTGTGGTATATGACACGAAGGCGACACTTTATCCTTCTTTTTTTGTTGGAAAAAAAATCAAAAAAATAGATGAGAATAAGTATGTTTTGGACATGGGACATTTTACTGCTTGCGGAGCGGAAGTTCCTCATTATACGTTCAAAGCAAAAAAAATTATCGTGTACAATGATAATAGTATTGTTGCAACAAATCTTTGGTTTCAAGTTGGCGGAACAAATCTTTTTTGGATTCCAATGTACTATGGTTCAAACCTAGGTAGTGGTTGGACTATGCAATTTGGAAAAAATAGATCACAAGGAACTTTTATCCAGGGTGTGTACCAATGGTCTGATCCGACTGCGGCTACTAGTCTTTTTATGCCAATCGGTAGAAAAGTAAAAGTAGATATATTTCAAATCACCGGTCAGGCAATTGCGTTCGATTTTTGGAAAGTCAGTCCTTGGCTAAATTACAATTTAGAAACGGGATATGCCAATTATAAATTCAATCGTTTTATAGATACCTATGACGGTAGATATGGTGTCGCAAGAGATCCGATTGGAAATCCAAGTAATGTAGTGGCGACAAACCAGTGGGACAAAGGGGATGTATGCGCTCACTCTACTGAGTATGATCAGGATAAGAGTGGTTTGCCGTTTACAAGTAAACGAAGACCATGTCTTGCAACTGCCTACGATGTAATAAATGCGAATAATTCCAATTGGACTTACCCGATTCGAAATATTGGATTACAACAACAAGATTGGAGCAAAATTAATCTTCAGGCAAATGCTAGAAATAATAATATTGCCGGAGATGGAACTCGTAATTTACAAGTTCGATTTGAAAATTATAGCAATCCTTCCTACGACTTTGAATTCGGATACAGATATCAACCAGCAAATACTTTGCAATCTTTGTATACTAGAAGACAACAACGTAATCCTTACATTAGACAAAATACAGTCTGGTCTCTAGATTATTCGCAAACACATGGAGACTTGACAGTAAATATTTCTGCTAGGAGAAACTATTTCTACCAAGTTTTTCAATCCACTAGAGATTCAGGATTTTTTCCGTTATATGAAGAGTTGCCGCGTACTAGCATTCGTAACTCTTCTCAAGTGGGGACAATTCCTTATTTTTATTCTCCGGTCTATTGGGATATAAATATAAATAATGTGATTAAGCGATTTTATGCAATCCCATCACGTAATACACTGACTGTTCCTGCGGCTACGATTCCTAATTTGCCTGCTGGTTCTTATCCCTATGGTGACGCAAAATCAGGAGTAGCCAGAACTGAAATCGAAACGGTTGTAGAGACTGGCTTAAAAACCAATTTGAATTTTGGAGGCTATTTAACATTTTCCCCATCCGGTTATTATGGATTTCAAAAATACTCTTTGGATATTCCGGGTGGAGTTCAACAAAATAATTTATCTAGAGAAAGAGAGTTTCGTAGAAATTCCTATATCTATACCAGACAAAATCATCGTTTGAGTTTTGGAGTTCCTGCGATTCTTTTGTCTTCTACATTTCGGTGGACTGATGGAAGCAGATCGGAATTACCCGAACAAACTTTGATGCGAGGTAGAGATCGTGTAAAGGAATTGGAATTTGCTTTAGAGAGTAACGCATTTGAAAATATAGAATTTTCTGTCAGAACGATACGGGATTTGCGAGAGTTTTCACGTGAGTATAACCCGCAACCTACGAACCAACAGAGATGGTATTTTACAGTTGCAAGAGCGGCTATATTTTTTGATTTCTTTGAAGGTTTTGGAAAAAAAAGAGAAACACTTCTGGAAAAACGAAGAAGTTTTTATTCCGGAATATTTTTCAATAATGATTATGTTTATCATACTGCACAAAAAAGTCCACTCTACAATAATTTTACTCTCTCTTATAAAATGGGTGGTTTCTCTCTTCCATTCATTCGTAATTTTAAAAATTTTGAAATTGGCGGTTCTTGGTTTCATGTATTTCAAAATAGCCAGTTGGAGCAATTCGGAATTTACGCAGGTCAGACAGGCGAAGCGGGTAAATACTATACTACTCGAAGTCCCTTTTTAGATTCCTATCGATTTTATATTCAATCTGATTTGCAGGTAACTCAAAACTTTGGATTAGAATTGGAATTGGATTCTCGTGTTACACAACCCTGGAGATTTACAAATGAAATGGGACCGAATGCAATTTTTAGAAATGGGACTGACTCAACTACTATAGATAATTCTTACCAACAATACACTAGTCCGAATACATCCTTCCAGCAAACCACACTTCAAAGAGATTTAGCAAATGGACTAGGAATGAATGGTGCATCTGCAAGGCAATCAACAGCGTTTAACGTTAACCGCTTTATATTCGTTGGAAAATACAATATTCACAATTTTGAATATCGTTTAGGTTATTCAATGGATTTGAGAGCAATTGCAGGTGGAACAGCTCTTGATAGTCTAGTTACTTTTTATGACCAATCTGTGTTTTTCTCTGTTAACTTAATTAATATCAATCTTGGCTCGGAAGAATCCTCTTCTTCTCAAACAAGGGCAAGACTTTACAGATTCAGGAAACGTCCTCTGGACAAAGGAATTGGTGGTTATTCGGGTGTATCTGCGGAGGGACCTTAATGCTTAAAGAAAGAAATCAAACATTTAAATTGATGTTTATTGGACTCGACTTGTCGATTTCCCTGATTGGATTTTGGCTTGCGTTTACTCTACGTTATGTTCTTGATTCTAATTTTTATTTTAATTGGACAAATTATATTATACTTTCTCTTGTTCTTTCGGTTACACAAGTTCTTGCTTTTATTTCTATAGACCTTTATCATCCAAGAAGAGGATTAGCGTTTTATGACGAGTTGGCGGTCATTGCGTCTGGTGTAGTTTTAAATTTACTTTTTATACTTTCTTTATTGTTTTTCTTTAGAGGAGAAATTAGAGGGGAAAGTTTTTCGAGACTTTTTGTTGGATACTATGTATTAATTAGTATTTTCCTTACTGCATTGGTTCATTACTTTTTTCGACTTTTTTTGATGAAACTCAGAGAGAAAGGTTATAATCTTAGAAAGGTAATAATCATCGGAACTGGAAAAACGGCAGAGAGGATTACAGAGGTTATCCAGAAGCATAAGATTTATGGTTATAAAATTGCAGGTTATATTAAAAGTATTTCTAGAACACAGGTAAGGGCTGATTTTACTATACTTGGAAACCTAAAGGATATAGAGAAAATTCTTTCCGAACAAAAGCCAGACATTCTGATTTATGCAAAAGAATTTGCTGATGGAGAAAATCTCAGAGAAATTATAGACTATTGTGACCATGAAAATATTGAATTAAAAATTATTCCTGAATTTATAGAGTTCATTGCGGCTAAGGGCAGAGTAGAGGGAATGGATGGTGTTCCTATTATTTCCATTCGAGATATTCCGATTCGTATGGGTTACAATCGATTTATCAAACGTTCTTTTGATTTTTTATTTTCCCTAACGTTTATTTTAGTGTTCTCCCCAATTTATATAATCATTGCACTTCTAGTAAAACTTACATCAGAAGGCGATATTTTTATTCGTCAGGAAAGAGTAGGTCTGGATAATAAAAGTTTTAATATGCTAAAATTTAGAACTATGTATACACAGGCAAAAGCAGACTCAGATACTATCTGGACTAAAAAGGATGATCCGCGGGTAACGCCTGTTGGCTCCGTTCTTCGTAAACTTTCTATCGATGAAATTCCACAGTTTTTTAATGTTCTAATGGGGAGTATGTCAGTTGTTGGACCCAGACCGGAGAGACCATTTTTTGTAGAGAAATTTAAAAATGAACACCACCAGTACATGAGACGTCATGCGGTAAAGGCAGGAATCACAGGTTGGGCGCAGGTAAACGGCTTACGGGGAGATACCTCTATCGAAAAAAGAATTGAAGCTGATATTTATTATATCGAGAATTGGTCTATATTCTTTGATATGAAGATAATTCTTCTTACCCCCTTTACTGGTTTAGTAAATAAGAACGCCTATTAAACTTAGAAGCTGGCTTGAAAATCTATCATCACTCTTCTTCCTTCGCGGATGTAATCGGTAGGTGAACTGTCTTTTACAATTAAGGTTTGGTAGGAGTTCGAAAGGTTTGTTATGTAGATTCCAAGGTGCATATTCGAGGTGATATTATAGGAGACTCTAAAATTAATGTTCGTCCAAGTTGGGGCAGCAGTAGGTCTATACCTTGTGTAACTGTTTGGATCATTATTTTCATTGTACGTCAAATGTCCAGTTAGTGGATCTACATTTCCCAAATCACTTTTACTCCTTCTTACCGCACTTTGACTCTGTAAACTGATTGACGATGTCCATTTTCCTATGAATGCGGATAATCCAATGTTGCCAGTCTGGCTCGGAGCTTGTGTTACTTCTTTAGGATGTTTCGAAGTAGCGCTGTCTAGGTTCTCATGGGAAAATCTATAGAATCTTGAATAGTTTACAAATGCAGAAATATATTTAAAGGAAACCAAAAACTCCGATTCAATTCCTCTTGTGCCTATGGTGTAAGTGTTTGCGATTGTATTATTCTGAGTAAGATAACCTATCGCATTTTCGAAACGAGTTTGAAAAAGATTTGTTCGAAGTGTAAAGTTAGAATTAATAATCCAATCGACTACTAGGTCAGATGTTTTAATTAGCTCCGGGTTTATACTACGTGGATTATTAGAGCCGCCCACATAAGTGTTTACTCCAAAAAGTTCTCCTGGTGCCGGCTCTCTAAATGCTCTACCTATCATGAATTTGAAAGTAAGTTTGTTGGAAAAAAAATATACAATTCCACCTCTAGGAGTAGTTCTTCGATACACTTTTTTTTCATTTGTGACAAAAGGAGCACCTAGATATTGACTTGGAATTGTATAAGTAGTAGAAGTATCAGTGTTCGGATCTGTCATTGTTATTTCAGGTGTGCCAATCCAATTTTTGTAAGGTTGGTCAATTCCACGAAAATGCATAGATGTTTCATCGTAGCGGATACCTGCTGTAAACTCCACTTTATTTCCGAATAGTTTACCACTAGTCAACTGAGCAAAAGGAGCAATTTTCAAAATAGGACGATCTACAATCCATTCCATAAATGGGTTTAAAGGCAAAAACACTCCGTCAGGATTTGGACTTTGGTCTCCTAGAAGATTCATATTAATATTACTATTATGAGTTGAATCTTTTTTATAAAACAGTCTATTTCCTTCTACTCCTGCTACAAGAGCACCCCCATTTGAAAATGAATATGTTAGTTGTGCGCGCAAAAACAAATTGTCAATTTTAGTTTTCAGATTTTCAGTTACACCTGACGGATAATCATCACTATTCGGTAATGCTCTATAATTATAATCCCATCCGTTATAACTATAGCGCATAACGTATTCATGACTTAGTTTGTTGGTGATATTTTTAGTGTACTTAGTAATAAATATATCCCTATATTCCATTTGTTTATCGCGCATATCTGGAACATTTTGTAACCATCCATCAAAAGTCTGGTAGTTCCATTTTTGGCGATGGTATTGGAAGGAAAGTCCTTTTAGGTTTTCTTCTCCTTCTAATTTTGCGAACAGGTAATAGCTATTTCGCTCATCTTGATGGGGAAATTTTACTAAAAATCCAAAAGCATCTTTTCGTTCCGAGCTGTCATAGTTCACGTAATTATTACCATTAGTTTCATAAGAATTAAAACTTACTACATGGGAGAACATTTTCCCTTTATTGCCAGTAACTAAATCATAAATTTTTGTGCCATAATCTCCCATTCTCACTCTTAGATTTAAAGCTCCGTTTAGGTCTGATCCTGAATAAGTATTGAGAGATATAACGCCATTAGTCGCATTGGATCCATACAGTGCAGAGCCCGGACCTCGAATTACTTCTAGAGATTTAATCATATTGAGGGGAGTAATTTCCCAGGTGAGGGCAGACCCGTAAAATAAATCATTGTGTTGAACTCCATCCACTAACATAAGTAAATGATTATTATTCCATCCTTCATAAACACCTCTAAAACTAACCAGTCGTCTTTCATTACTTTGCGATGGGGAAAATCCGGGTAATTGGTATAAAATATCATTTAAGGATACTCTACCGTAATCTTTTATCTCTTTGTCTGAAATTAACGAAATAACGTTAGGCGCTCTGTTTAAGCTAGTTTTGGTTTTTGTGGAGCTTATAACAGTTTGTTCCTCAATGAGTTTAAATGCCTGTCTTGCTTCTTCTTTCGTATCGGATTGGCTAATCGAAAATATTCCTTTTTTGTAAATTGGTTTTGATATAAGATGATCTTGTATATTTTCTCTAGATTCTTTTTTCTCGGGGTTTAGTTCTAAGTCGATTGCGACTTGTTTAGAAATTAATTCAATAATCTCTTCATTGGAACGATTGATTTCTTTCGGATCTAATTCTACTCCTTCAATCGATTTTAGATTTAAAGACTCGGACATTGCGTCGATTATTTTCCCGGTAGAGGGATTATAAACTTGAATATAGATAGAAAGTGGTTCTGATTTGGTTTTAGTATATTGCCCTTCTAAATAGAATTTGTTTTCACTTGACTTTGTGTTTTGAAATATGTTCTCCTGATTTTCTTTTGTGAATAATACAGTATATCCCTTTTGAGAAAGTTCTTTTTTTAGGGATTGATAAATTTGATTTTCGATTTCTGAATTTTTTTCACTAGCGTGAGGAGTGAATTTTCCGATTAAGATATTATCCGCAAAAATTGGATTAGAAAATAATATTCCAATAGATAGAAAAGAATAAATCAATGGGAAAAATTGTTTTATTTGCATAAAGGTAAACATCTCATAACATATTCTTAATTTCAAATAAAAATCTTAAAAAGTAAATGTCATACTCAAAAGAAAAGACCTCCCCGGTTGTGCGATGATAGAATTATTAAATCCACTGGATCTTTCGTAGTAATTATCTCCTGCACTTGCACTTTCAAGACCGGGATTGTAAAAAGTATGATTTAAAAGATTTAAAATTTTAAAAGTTAAAAAACCATGTTCCCAGAAATTAAAAGTAAATGCACAATTGAATAAAAAGTAGGGATCTAAAGTTTTACCTTGGTAGCGAAGCGGGTTTCTTTGGTAGAATTGTCGTTTACCTATGTAGGATCCTCTCAAATTAAAATTGAATATTTTTTTGAAAGGCAAATTAAATCCCATGTTTACCTTATGAGATGCTATATCGCCTAATGTAGAGTAGCCACTTGTTCGTGGAAGGGATTTTGCAATATCTGGAGCCAAATACTCGTAATCCCCTAAATCGGTTTTTCCATTTTTCCACTCCTTCAGATTATGGTCATAATATACACCACTTAAAGACTCAGTATAAGTATAATATAAATAAAGTCCGATTGGTCTTGAGTCTTGAAAAATATTAGGGATATTCGATTGAATTTTATATTCTGTCCCGTAGATTCTTCTTCTGCCTGCATTCTCAGCTTCCTCTTTTACTACATTTTCGTAGCGGGAATAGTAGCTAGACCATTCTATTGTGAAATATTGTCTCTGATGTAGAATAATAAATTCATTGGTCCTTTCCTTCTCTGGTTTCATATTCGCATTAGAATTTCTTCCGTTCCAGCCACCATAAAGCTGGATCGGTGCAGGCTCACTAAATGCCTCTCCATAGAGTAATTTAAATGCTGTTTGGGAGGAGTATTTGTAAATCGCTGTTATCCTCGGATTGATTGACTGTCCATAAACTGAGTTAACGTCGTAGCGGATACCAGGGCTAAACCGGAACTTGTTAATATCAAGGATACTAACCAAAAATGCTCCTTTGTCGTTAGTAGGAATGAGTGCTTCAAGAGGCATATTTGTTTTGGGAGAGGGAGGTTTATTATAAAAAGGTGTAGTAGAATGAACTACTCCGTACCCGTTTGGAAAGGATTCTTTATCCACAATGTATTTTTGAGAAGAATATGCATCCCAATATCCGGGGATATCATAGTTTTTTGTAATTTTTTTTTG
>JAGOHK010000073.1 GCA_017996175.1 Leptospiraceae bacterium | reverse complement strand
GACAATCGAGAGGTTTGAATGATGAGATTACTGAATGTTTTAAACGGGAAACAGATTATATCCCCGAACGTCTAGACTCCAATGGAGTATGGATTGGAGGTGGTGATCCTTTGAAACCGTACTATACGAATTTTATTACTTCGAAAAATGTAGCCTTTGGGCTAATCGTATTTATCCTCCGAAAAAATATTTCGGCTCCTTATTTTAAACTTTACCCAAGAGGATGGCGCGGTGAAAAAAGAAATCCAATTGAATTGGATGTGATTTTAGATGATAAAGAATTTAGAACTAAAGATGTTAGCTTGAATGGTATATATTTAGATTGGAAAGACTGTGATAAAAATCTCGGAGATGAAGTTGTATTGGAATTTAAAGAAGAGATTAGTTTAATACCGCGAACCACAAAAGCCGGAATAGTTCGAATCGATGAGAGCGGAGTAGGTTTAGCTTTTAGGAAATAAGTTTGATGCAAAGTAAAACTGAAAAATAAAAAAACTCGACTCTAATAATTGAATTTTCCCAAAATGGTAAGTTAAAGCCCAAGCAATAATTACTTGTTAAAATACCCTTTTCTGAAATTCTGATTCTTATACCAAACGCCAAAAGAAATTACCCATTCGTTTTTAAAAGAGCCTTATTTTTGGAGTTTGGGAATATCTATTTTTTACAAAAAAGGAAATTACTTTTGGCAATGGGTATAATAGAAGCGAGGAAAAGATGGGGAAGTATAAGAATTTATCGTATTTTGAAGGAAAAATTGTGCCGGCAGAAAAAGCGATGGTGAGTATTCAGACTCATGCGTTGCAGTACGGGACAGCAGTGTTCGGAGGAATCCGAGGCTATTACAATCCTAAAAAAGACAATGTATACATCTTTCGCTTAAAAGATCATATCAAACGTTTACTCAATTCAGCAAAATTAGTACAACTCCAATATACAATTGATCCAAATGAATTCGAAAAAATTATTTTGAAATTAGTAAAAGAATGTGGATACAAAGAGAATATTTACTTACGTCCATACATTTATACATCGGCATTACAATTATCTCCACGATTTCACGATGTGAAAGCAGATCTGGCTATTTACATTTTGCCGCTAAATGATTACTTGGATACTAAGAAAGGTCTCAAGACTCTAGTGTCTAGCTGGAGAAGAATTGATGATACAATGATTCCCACTATGTCAAAAGCTTCGGGTGGTTATGTAAATTCTGCTCTAGCAAAATCAGAGGCAGTGCAAAATGGTTGTGACGAAGCAATCTTCTTAGACGGAAGAGGATTTGTGTCAGAAGGATCTGCGGAGAATATATTCATTATCCGCGATGGAAAATTAATTACTCCTTCTCTTACGTCTTCTATCTTAGAGGGAATCACTCGTAAGTCAGTCATTGAACTGGCTCGTAAAGAAGGCATTGAAGTAATTGAAAGAGACGTTACTCGTAGTGAATTGTATATTTGTGATGAAGTATTTTTCTCTGGTACGGGTGTACAAGTTGCATGGGTAAAAGAAATTGACAAACGTGTAATTGGAAATGGAAAAATGGGACCTATTACAAAAAAACTACAAGACTTGTTCTTTGAAATTGTAACTGCGAATAAGGACGAGTATGCGGGATGGTTGACTAGCGTTTACTGATTGTTACCCGTTAATCTTGTAGAGACGTAGCGCTCTACGTCTCTACGGGATTAACGAATAAATTAATCTACTTTGATGTTCTTATCTTGTTTGCCTGATTCATCATAACATTTAGGTCCAGTGCAAGATCCCATGTTTCCTGTGATTCCGCCACAATCTTTTCCTGAAACACTTTTACAAATGTCACCAGCTTTTTTTCTTTCTTTAAAGCCATCCCCATTTACGCAAACTTTGATGTCCGCATCTTTAAAACCATAGCATTTTGCAGAAATGCTAGAAGCTGCAAATGTAATTGCTATAACTAAACTAAGAACTAAACTAATTTTTTTCATTGAAATCTCCTTTAAATGAATGTGAGCATTTTATATAGGTAGAAAAGATTTGCAACTACAAAACAATTAGAATATTTTAGTTTCTCCAATTTTTAAATCTAAGAGTGAATCTAATTTTATTTGTTTGGATTCAAATAGAGACCTAGTAAGCTTAAGTGGTTCATCTAGGGCTTCATCGGTTAATACAAACGTGAGATAGTGCATGGGTAATAAGTATTTTGCGCCAAGGTCTTGGAATGTTTGGATTGTATCCTCTGGATTCAAATGGATTGGTTTCATAAAATCGCGCGGTTCGTAAGCTCCAATCGGTAAAATAGCTACATCTATTTTAGGAAAACGTTTTGCAATTTCCTTGAATCCCGCAAAATAGCCAGTATCCCCTGCGAAGTAAACTGATTCCGATTTTCCTTCGATTACATAACTTCCCCAGAGAGTCTCTGCTCGGTCAAATAATCCTCTTCCAGAAAAATGTTGAGTCGGGGTAAAAGTAATTTTTAAATCTTTTTCCATTCGAATATCCCACCAATCGAGCTCTACTACATTGGAAAGTCCTTCTCCCTGTAAAAATTCTTTATTTCCTAAACCTACATAAATTGTTGGTTTAAAACGTTTATCTAATTCTCTCAGTGTAGGTAAGTCTAAATGATCGTAATGGTTGTGGCTAATGATGATTATGTTTATTGGAGGCAAGTCTTCTAATTTTATACCTGGATTTGTATAACGTTTAGGACCGAGAAAACTAATGGGTGAGCATCTCTCTGACCAGATTGGATCTGTTAAAATATTTTTACCGTCTAATTGTATTAATACGCTCGCGTGACCAATCCATGTAAAACTTGTATGGGTTTTATTTTCCCTCACAGTTTTTCCATCGTTTGAAATTGTTTCAATTTTATAATCCTTTGCATTAGTGGAAGGCAGATTTTTAAAAAGGTTTCCAAATTTCCAAGAAATTACTGCACCAAAACCTTTGCTTTTAACGGAAGTATCTAAGTTTTGAAATCCATTTTCTGTGTGGTGCGTTTTCGGAGAGTTATCTGCAATCATTGGAATCGAAAGATTCTTGCAGGATAAAAGTGAGAGAATTAGAGATAGGATTAATTTCATACTTTCAGTAAAAAAGGAAGGATTTATTTTTGCAAATAAAAATCATTGGTACTATGTACGCTACTTTTGAATGTAAATCTGTTTTCCATTGCTCAGTCGAAACACTCTTCCAGTTCCACGAAGACAGCATAGGATTTGAAACTTTAGTTGGACTGGATAAATCAGTCAAAGTCATTCAAGCTCCTACTTCTATATCAGAAGTTGGAACGCATGCAATTTTAAATGTAACGATTCTGCCTGGGATCAAAAAAACATGGATTGCAGAACATATAGAGTATAAAAAAAATGAATTATTTGTTGATATTCAAAAATCAGGACCATTTCAATCTTTTAAACATGAGCATCGTTTTTTTTCTATTGGTGATTACTCCGAGTTAAACGATCATATTGAATTCGAATTTTTCCTAAATCCTATTAGTAAATACTTTGTTGCCGAAAAATTAAAATCTCAGTTTAAAGCAAGGCACAAGGCTACTGCCAATTATCTGCAAGTAGGATACAAAATGAATACCTGTGGATTGATTTAATCTTTTTTCGACTCACTAGAAAATATACCTTTTATTCCTTCCCACGCTTTTTGTACATATTCAGAGACAGCAGACCCAGCGACACCACCTACAGTCGCGCCGGCAGGACCTGCAAATAAAGTTGCACCCACATAGACGGATCCAATCCATACCGGGTCGATATAGGAAACGTTATCCGGCATTGTCCCTTTGTAAAGAATTGGGATATACAGCGCTTTGCCGGCAAGCCCACCTAAACCGGCATAGATTCGAAAGTCTATTTTTCTTTCAAAATTGATTGTTCCAGCTCCATGCGCATCAATCCCAACCCCTAACATTTTCAAATTGGTTATAGTAATATTTTTTGAATGAATATTATAATCCAAAGAGAGGGATTGAAATTCCGTGTTTTTTCCTCTCGGACCGAGGATATTTACTATTTTCCCCAAGCTGAAGATTGGCTTTAAGATATTTGCATATCCTAATAATTCTCCTCGTTTAATTTCTAGTTTGCCGTTACACTGTAAATTTTGTAAAAAAAATTCTAGTGTGTTGCCTGAAGAAGTAAAATTAAAATTAGAACTAAGTTGACCTTTTACATAAAGGTTTTGCGTATATTTCCGAATTAAATCTTCTGACTTAATGTCTTTTAAAAAAATATCTACATCGTATAGAGAATGTTGACTTGCGGTTACTTTCCCTTTTCCGCTAATATGCCCATCCAGAATGTCTGCATTATGAATTTTGAAAAGTATTGTAGTATTATTAATATCAATTTCTATATTTACCCTTTTGAATTCGTAGGGATCGAATACTGCCCTCTGTGCTAGTATATTCAAATGTGAGTAGAAGTTTAAATCGCTTTTATTATTGAAATCAGAGAATCTTACTAATAGGTAGATTACTTTGTATATATCAGCATATTCCCCTTTAATATTTAGGTTTAATAAAATATCTTTTGCAAAGGTTAATGAACCGTTTGCGCTAGCTACTGCACCGTTTTCATATAAAACATTCAGTGTAATAAATTGAATTTGTTTTGTTTCTGTAAAATATACCAATTCGGAGGATGCAGATATAATAGGGTATATGGGATCCCCCACGAAGAAAAGATTATTTATATCAATATTTGTTTTTACATTGTATTCATTTTTAAATCTTTCTTTGAGTAAAAAAAAATCTCCGTTCACAAAGGTATTGCTAAAGTTTGCTCCATTGATCAGACCATAGTATTCCTTGAAGGGCTTTAGGGCAAAGTTTTTAAAAATACATTTGGACTTGATGTCTATAGATTCGAATGAATAATTATCTTTTATGTATTCAAATTTTGTTTCTGATTTAAAGTTCCCACCCTTATAATTCAAATTAAAGTCTAGTGATACTAGGCTTTTATGGTCACTATTAACTGCTAGAAAGTTAAAAAATAATTCCTCTGTAACTAGGTTTTCCTTCTGATATTTTAACTCAATGGATTCCAATGTAATTTGGTCTAAATTTAAAAATGTAAAAATTTTTTGAATCTTTTTTGTGTCATACATCTGAGGTTTATTTATATTTGGCTCTGAGTTAGTTAAATTTATTGCGAATAACTCTATTTTTCCTCCCTTAATATTAATATTCGTTAATTCAATTGTGCCAATTAAAATTTGCCATGAAAATAGAAATTCTATTGTATTAATCTCTGCTTTTAATTTATTTTCTCCTTCTCCGTTGCTAATCGTGACTCTGTTTAACTTTATCCCGGGCAATGGAAAAAAAGTTAGGCTTGATTCTTCGAATTCGATTTTAAATTCGATTGTAGAATAAATTTTATCAATAATATATTGTTTATAAAAATCTTTATTTGAATAAAAGGAAATAGATAGAAAAAATAATACAGATAAGACTACGATACTATAAGTTCTTTTGCTCGTAAATCTAGACATGGCGTAATTTATTTATATCGCTGTGAACCATTATTTTAGATAATTCTTTATAGTCTATCTTGGGACTCCAGTTGAGAATATTCTTTGCCTTGTTTGCATTTCCACAAGCAGTATTAATTTCAATTGGTCTATAAAAATTGGGGTTGGCTTTTAGAATTAGTTCTCCTGTCTTGCTATCATAAGCTTTTACGTTCATGTCTTTACCTTCCCAAGCGAGGTTAATATCTATTAGTCCAAAGGAGTGTTCAATGAAATTTTTGATTTTAATTTTATTACCGGTGGCAAAAATATAATCCTCCGGAGTTTGGGTTTGAAGTGATAAATACATTCCCTCCACATATTCTTTCGCATGACCCCAATCTTTTTCTGCCTCCAAATTACCAACTTCTAATACTTTTTTATTTCCCAAAAACCAATTTGCAATATGTAAACTTACTTTTCTTGTGAAGAAATTCTCACTTCTAAGCTCAGATTCGTGTCCGTAAAGAATTCCATTTACGCAAAATAAAGAAAAAGAATTTCGGTAACTTATATTCATCCAGTGTGCATAAGATTTTGCAACTGCATAAGGACTTGCTGGTTGAATGTTAGTATCCTCTGTTTGAGGACTTACTTTTGCATTTCCAAAAATTTCTGAGCTGCTTGCTTGAAAGAATTTTGTGTGAGGACTGGATTTTTTAATTGCATCTAATATGTATAATACGCTCATTCCATCGACTAAACTTGTTTCAATAGGGGTCTCATAACTTTCAGCAACACTACTTTGTGCGGCGAGGTTGTAAAATTCATCTGGTTGAATTTCTTTAATGCAAGTTGCAATTACCTCTGAATCAGTAAGGTTAAAGTTTCTAAATTCTATGGATTCTAAAATTCCAAGTTGAGTTAATCGCCAATCTAGGATTTTATTTTTATCGCGTACTCCACCGTATACTTTGTAACCTTTTTCGATTAACAGTTTTGCCAACCACGCACCGTCTTGACCGGTGATACCAGAGATAAAAACTTTTTTCATAGATACATAATACTCTTTATGTATTGCTAAAATAATAAATAAAATGTTAACGTAAATAAAAATATTTAATTTGCTCGGATTGGCTAGAAATTACAGTGACTAGTAGGAATGGGGTTATGAACACAAATCGAAGTATTCTATTGTTTATCTTAATTTTCACAATCGTATCAACTATTTTGGGGATGATACATATTTCAATTCAGGCTAAAGGAAAAATTTCCAAGACAGGAAATGTGAATGTCTTTAAAACTTCCTTAGAATCAGCGATTCTTTTAAAAGTAGAGGGAGAGATTCATTCTGGAAAATCCACTTACCAATCTACTGGCGCTGACACAGTTCTTGCTAAACTTAGAGAAATAGAAGATAACAATGAAATTAAAGGAGTTTTAATTGAAATTAATTCTCCCGGTGGAACGGTAGGCGCTTCACAAGAAATTTTTGAACAGCTAATGTATTTACGAGAAAAGAAAAACAAAAAAGTAGTAGTCTCTATGAAAGATCTCGCTGCATCTGGCGGATACTATATAGCAAGTGCGGCTGATTATATTTATACGGAGGCTGGCACAATCACAGGTTCAATCGGGGTAATTACTGTTAGCCCTAATATTTCTGGATTATTAAAAAAGTATTCCGTTGAAATGCGTGTCTACAAAGCAGGAAAATATAAAGATATACTTTCTATGTTCAAAGATTCCACCGAAGAAGAAGATGCAATCATAGAAGGATTACTCTCTGATACTTACAATCGCTTTATTTCAGATGTAGCTCGCGGTCGTAAGAAAAAAGTATCCACGATTGAAAAACTGGCAGAAGGAAAAATCTATTCCGGTGAAGCTGCGGTTAAAAACAAATTAGTCGATGAGATTGGGGGAAGAAGAGAGGCATTTGCTAAATTAACCGAATTATGTGGAGTTACTAACTTACAATTATTAGAAGATGAAGATTCTCCTTTTGATCGTTTCTTTAATGTTCTAGGGGCAAAACTTAGTATCCTCTCTGGACTTGGTTCTTCCAATTCATTTAATATTAAAAGTTTGAAGTCGCCTATTCTGTTAATTATGCCTGGAGCATTTAGTATCCAGGAGTTTTAAAAGGACATATTTTCTATGAATACATTCATACAGACAATTACTGATTTATTTTTGGACAGAGAAGAATTTCTTAGAATTTATAGCCCAATGAATAATACGACTAAGTTTATTGAGTTTTTTTCCATTTTACTTGGAGCTATTTCTCTTTCTGTATCCGCTGTTTTAGTAAATCCTCCTTATAGTAGCGGTTACATCGCATTAATCTTATTTTTGGCAATAGGTAATTATTTCTTTTTGTCTTTAGTTTCTTCTTACACGTCCTATTTTCTTGATTTTAAAGCAAAGAACTTAATGAAGTCGGGAGATTTTCCTACCTTAATTGCATCAGCTCGATGTTTGAATATTGTTTATATTTTTTCGGGTCCAATCGCTATTACCCTGAGCTTTGCTGGAATTCCTTCTTTCTCTGCATTCATTCTTGTGGTTGTAATTACTACCGCTATTTATATATGGATTTTTTCTGGGTATGCAAATGAACTTTACGGTATGGGATTATTTAGAACATTTAGAAATATAACAACTTCTATTTTTTATATTTTGTATATTCCATTTATGATTTTAATTTATTTGTTTATGAATTTGACTGCGATTGTTTGAACTAGAGGTTAATAGTGAATATACTGATTACAAATGATGATGGAATTACAAGTCTTGGAATTCATGCTTTAAAAAAAATACTATCGAAGGATCATAACGTTTTTCTAATATGCCCTTCCAAAGAAAAATCAGCAACTTCACAGGCTTTGACTATTTTTCATCGAATGCATGTAGAAAAATTGGACGAGACTACTTATACAGTGGACGGGTTCCCGACTGATTGTGTGAATATTGGCTTATTTGGAAATATATTTCCAGAAATAGATATGGTTATATCAGGAATCAACCGTGGTGTCAATATGGGGCATGACGTCCATTATTCAGGAACAGTTGGTGCTGCAAGACATGGAGCGGTTCACAAGCGTTATTCGTTTGCCGTAAGTTCAGGAAATCGAGTAGATGAATATGAATATCTAGCTGAGGCAGAGTTCATCAAGAATTTAGTCGATACAAAAATTTCTAATCTGAAAAAAGGAATTGTGTATAATATAAATTTTCCGCTAGAATTTTCTAAAGAACTTTCTGATATTAAACTTGCTAAACTTGGACAGAGAACTTATTCAGATAAATATGAAATTGCACATATTAAGGAGAATGTTTACCATTATTTCCTTGCTCTAACCGAGCTTGGTTATGTAAATTCTTCCGGTTCTGACTTTGAATCTTTCTATAAAGGTTACGTGACATTAACTCCTATTACACTGTATACAACCGATACCGATGAATTTCGGCATTTAGGGGAAAGTTTTTTTTAAAAGCAATCGGTGTTAATCGAGGTGCACGTTTCGACAAACTCAGCACAAGTCGGTGGTAATCTTTAAAAATCTCTATGAAAGTGATTCAACCTTATTCTAAGTTTGCTTTGATTTATGATCATGTAATGGGTCATATAGATTTTAAAAAATGGGCATTATTTGTATTAAAGTCAGGTTTTCCGAATTCAATTCCTAAAACTGCTTTAGACTTAGGTTGTGGAACAGGTTCCTTATTTATGTATTATCCAGCTATGACTCAAAAAGTCGGAATGGATATTTCATCTGAGATGATAGAAGGAGCTAAAAAAAATTATCCGAACGCAAGTTATCAAGTAGGAGATATTCGAAATTTTCAGTTTGAATACAAGTTTGAGCTAATTACCTGTAACCACGACACAATAAATTATCTTACAGAAAAAGAGGACTTGAATAAACATTTTACATCTATTCGAGATGCATTAACTGATGACGGATTTTATTTTTTTGACGTGAGTAGTGAACAGAACTTAACCCAGAATTTTCATGATAAGATTTTTAGAGAAACAATCGGAGATACTTTTTTTATTTGGGAAAATTCTTATAACGAAAGAAAAAAGGAAATTATATCTAGTCTCTACTTTGGAATTAATGGGGAAGATGGTTTTAAAGAGTTCAGAGAGGTTCATAAACAAAAATATTATTCGAACGATGAAATTATTTTAGCTTTGGAAAAAAACGGTTTAGAGTTAGTGAAGATTGGTTCGGATTATAAAAAATGGAGCTACGATAAGAATGCTTCCTTAGTTAATTTCATGGCAAAAAAGAGAAAGTAAACCTAAGAAATAATTAGATTATTTTAAAATAATATGCGAAATAGTAAAATAGAAATGTCTACAGTAAAAACACAGATTATAAATAATCTATTAAAGTGTATTTTTACTTGTTTATTTTTTTTAAATATTTCTATTTTCTCTGAGCCTGTAAAATTGAATGAGGCAAAACAAGATTATCTTTTGGGTTTTGATTTGTATATTCTAATTGATAAAAAAAATGAATTTACGCCGGAAGAAATTTTGTCTGGAAAGAAAGACGATCTATTTTTTAAAAGTAATACAGTAACTCCCAATTATGGATTTAAGTCTTATCCCTATTGGGTAAAAATAGAACTAGAAAATCATTCCATTTACCCCAAGTGGATTTTAGAAGTAGGGTTTCCAATCATCACAGATATTGGCTTATTCATATTAAGCGATACTGGAGAGATAACTAAAGAATATGCAGGAATAAAGTATCCGTTCGAGCAAAGAAAAATATCAAATAGAAAATTTTTATTTCCTTTAGAAATTTCAAATAGTTCAAAGAAGACAATTTTATTTCGTTTTGAGAATAAAGGAATAATGAATTTTCCGATTCGTATTTATACAGAAAAATTTTTCTATGAGAATGAACATGATGAGTATTTCTTTCTTTCCCTTTACTATGGAATTATGATTGCAATGATTCTTTACAATCTATTTTTATTCTTATCAATCAGAGATGTGACTTATATCTATTATTCCCTATTTTTAGTATTTTCAGGGTTGTATTTTTATTCCCAGAACGGTCTTGGTTATGAGTATTTATGGAGGGATTCGCCAGCCATTGCATTACGAATCAACCAGGTGGCAATTAGTTATTGCATCGTTTTTGCGTTACTCTATGCATATCATTTTTTAAATTGTAAAGAAATATTTCCGCGCGTCAAAACAATATTTATTCTTCTGGGGATAATATCGATTATCAGTACAAGTCATCTATATTTTAGTGAAGAGTTTTATAGAATTTCGGGGAGGTTAATTTCGATAACCGCCATGTTTACTATTATAACTTTATTTATTGTGTCTACTCGATCCTATCATTTAGGTTACAAACCAGCTATTTATTTTTTGTTTAGTTCTGCAGCTCTTTTTATTGGCGGACTCATGTATACATTTAGGACTTTCGGTTGGATAGAATCAAATTTTATTACAAATAATGCAATGCAATTTGGATCAATGCTTGAGACTATTCTACTTTCCTTTGGTCTTGCAAATAGAATTAATGTACTACAGCAAGAAAAGAGTATAGCAGAAGAATCCACGAAAGCAAAATCCGTTTTCTTCGCAATGATGAGTCATGAAATTAGAACTCCTATGAATGGAATGATTGGTATGACCGAACTTCTTGAAAAAACAACGTTAGACGCTAAACAAAGAGAATTGCTTCATGTCATTAAAGAAAGTGGAAACTCACTTCTTACAATTATCAATGATATTCTGGATTATTCCAAAATTGAATCAGAGAAAATTGAATTTGAAAAACAAGTTTTCGAAATTGAAACCTGTCTACAAGAGTCAGTCGAACTTTTTACCCAGCAAGCAAATACAAAAAAAATAGACCTATATTATGGATTAGATGTAAATGTTCCTCGTTATATAATTGGCGATAAAATTCGATTGCGACAAATACTTGTTAACCTGATTAACAATGCGATTAAATTTACGGATATTGGAGAAGTAATTGTATATGTACGATGTGCGGATAATAAAAATGAGTTACTTACTTTAGAATTTTCAGTGCGAGACACAGGCATCGGAATTCCGCCGGATCAGAGAGAGAGATTGTTTCAACCATTTACACAATTTGATTCGTCAATAACTCGAAAGTTTGGAGGCACTGGACTTGGACTTGCAATTTGCACACGTCTAGTAAACTTGATGGAAGGAACTATTTGGATTGATCCGAAAACGAATAAGGGAACAAAAATTATTTTTACAATTAAAACTTTAGCTTCGAGAGAAGAAGATTTAGTAAAAAATACCAAAGCGGAAAACCCTAAGGAAAATTTTTCCGATTTGATCAAACGAGAGGATGTTAAAATTTTAGTAGCAGATGACAGCTCAATTAATCAATTAGTAATGCAAGAAATGCTTTTGAGTATTGGGTTTGAAATAGAAATAGTAAAAAACGGGTTAGAGGCATTAACCGCTATTAAAGAAACTGAATACGATATAGTTTTTATGGATATTCAAATGCCTCTATTGGATGGACTTAGTGCTACCCAACAAATTAGATCTTTAAATCTAAAGAATCCTCCATTTATAATTGCTATGACGGCTAACGCAACTAGCAAGGATAGAGAGGAGTGTTTATCTTCCGGTATGGATGATTATATCAGTAAACCAGTTCAACTTGAACTGTTAAAAACCAAGACTTTCTACTGGAGCACTCAAGCGGTTAATAGGAAGAAGGCGGAGGACTAGAAGAGTGGAATTTTGTGAGTTGATTAGAGTTTAATCCATAAATGGGTAAGTTGAATGACCGTCTCATCAATTCTAAGATTTTTCGATGTAAAAATCGCCAATTGTTTAGTATAAGAACCACTTAATTTATCGGCTAATGTCCATAAGCCATTTGACACAATTGCTTCTGTGATCCAAGAGTTAATTTCTGTATGCCAAAGAGAAAAATCCTTTTTTTGAACATAGCCAATAATTGCACTCTGAGACAAACCAACACCGTGTAAGTTTCGTTTGAATCTTTCCATTCCACCGTAATTTCCAAACACATATTCTTTTTCACTTTCTTTATCGCGGGCAGGAAGTCGTTTTGCTTCAATTACAAAAAACGCTTTTGAGTCTGAAAAGGACTGTGCCCATAAAATTCCAAAATCTACTTTGCGTTTTCCTTCTTTGTATTCAGCCTTGAAAAAGAATAAAACATTTTCCGATATTGCTATACGCTGTAGGTAAATGATTAGTTCTTGGGATATATCTTCTTCGGCATCAGAGGTATTTGAGTAATGAAAATCCGGTAATTTATTTATCAAAAATTCTATTACCTTTGACTGTGCAGTTTCCTTATCTACATTGGATGGATTCGGATTTTGCGTATATCTTTGGTTATCCGCTTGCATTTTAATAACCTTGGTTGACTAAATCGGCAAATGTTTCATCTGCATCTCGAATGGCAATGGACTTTAGCCAATAGCGAATTTGTTTTGGTTTGATGAAATAAATTGTATTGTCATCATAGATTTTTAGAATCCGAACAAGGTTTAGACTTCTGCTTGTTCTTTCGAAAACGATTTGTTGCAGGCTTTCTTCTCGTAGCTCAACTTTCTCTTGTTCTTTGTGTTGTTTCTCAGTTCCATAATAGAACGAGCGGCAAACAAAGGTTGGCGTTTCTAAATGATGTAAGGGTCTGTATTTTTTATCCTTCTTTTCATACACAGAATTGAGAGTATCCGCAAATACCTTACTGTATTCATTGAATTGCTTGCGGGAAGCAATCTTCATGATGGCAGAATTTTCCCCTTCACTTTTGAATTTCAAATAGTAATTCAAAACATCTTCTTTAAATATTTCTTCCCAAGGTGCGAGTTTTAGGTCATCAGGATTTTCTGGATATGGGAGATTGTCGATGTCTTGTTTTAAAAGAGATGTTGCTCGCCCTATCATGGAACGATTATTTTTACAAGTTATAAGGAATCTACTCAGATCAGTCGAATTTACCAATGAATCATATAAATTTTGTAATTCTTTTTTTTCATTTAGAGGTGCGTGAATGCCTATTATTTCATTTTTAAAGGTTATATCAAAATCAATGTATTGTAATAAAAGACTTCCTTCTCCTATATTCTTTTTTATTAAAATGTGAGGGGCTAAAAAAATTCTTTCTTGTGAAACATCTTTAAAAAACTTTTCGTTTTCTATATCTATTAAATCCTCGTTAATACCTTTCTGAGTAAAGGCACTAATGGGTAATGTTCGTTTGCCTGTAATAAACTTAGCTATTTTATCTTTGTTCTTACTCCCAATTATATAGCCTTGTCCATAAGCCCACTTTTCACCTTTTGCTATTAAATATTCCTTTAGCGTTCGCAATCTATTTAATCTATCAATAATATGAAATAATCTACCACCACCCAATAAATTTGTTTTCCATATAAAAGCTGAATGTTTGGCAACTTCTTTTTCTACATAGTGAAAATCGTAGGTATCGATTTCAAACAAAATCCTTTCTTTAGTTGCTTTCATTCTACGAACCGTAATGTGAAGAATAGGTTTTTCTGATGGAGTTTGATTCTTTAAAAATAAGGCTGCAGTTGGAATATCTCCGCCATCGATGCCACTCCCACTAGCGAATAAGACTCTACTTATATGAGTAAAATCTAATATTTGCGGGACTTCATATTTCTCAAATATATACTTTCTAAAAGGAAGTGTATTGTTATATAACAATGATCCTGCGGGAAGAATTAAGCAAAGTAATCCCTTTTCCTTTAGTGCTTTTGGTGCTTCTTCTAAAAATAGTAAGGCAATTTGATTTTGAGGAATTTTAGGTCTCTTCTCTTCTAATCTTTTTAATTCAATTGTACCAGCATACTCACTATCAAACTTTTCATCAAACGGCGGATTCCCAATCACTAAAGAAAACTTTCTCTGATTCACTCCAATCCAATGAAAGAAATCATCGCAGATAATATTTTCTTTTCCTAGATTTGGAAATTTGAGTTTACTCCAGATTATGCTCGGTTCCAAGTAATCACAGAGTGCAATGCTTAAACTAAAAATAGCAAGTTTGACCGCTTCGTCTTCTTTATCAACGCCGTAGACACTTGTCTTTAGGATTTCTTTTAGTTCTTCTAATTCAGGGATTTCCCATTTCTTGGTTTTGTTGTATTTTTGGATTACTTTCCATTCGACTAATCGTTTGAAGCCGCAGACTAAAAAGATTCCAGAGCCACAAGCTGGATCTAATAAATAAAAGTCATCCTGCGGCTTTTCTACTGGCATAGATTCATCAATGAGTAATTTTACCAGATAATGAGGAGTATACTTTACACCTTTTTTCTTTGGAAGAAATTCTTCGTAGATACTACTGATTAGCTCCACTGGTAAATGATTGAACGAATACAAACTCCAAAGCACATACTGGTTATTATCCAACTTACCATCTAAAAACTCAGCAAGTGGTTTTAAATCTTTAATCTTTGCAATTCTCTTTTCTTCTGCTTCTTCTAATTCAAATACCTTACCGTTAAAATGTTTACTTAGTTCATTTAAAAAAGCTAGGAAGTTTTCATTCCCACTGCGGATAACGTCTACAAAATTTTTTGCTCCTGCATATTTTTTAAATAAAGATTCGGGGAGAATTTTTATTCCATCCTTTCCCGTTCTTTCTTCCATGTATTTAATCAAGATTCCAAATAGTAAAAGTCGATTGGCTAATTCTTTTGGAAGTTTTGAGTTTTCGATGAACTTACTTGTTGCTCTTTTTAATTCTTCTACTAATTTTTCGTATGCAGTTTGGTTAGAAGAGAACGATTCACTTTTATTTTCCTCGTCCCAGAAGGAACCGTTGTCTATACTTTTAAAACTAAATTTCTTTGATTGGTAGTCTTTTAAAATTTCGATAGTCTCAAAAGGTTGTATTTCGGATTTTCCAAAAGACTTCGTTGCATTGAAAATTTCAATTTTTTGTTTTGTAATGATTATATAAATTGGAACTTCGCAACTGCTCCAAATATTTCGATGTAGTTCTTTTTTTTTGCTTTCTTCGTATTCGAGATGATTTGTAAAATCGTAAATATAAACTTGAGGAGTAGAAGGTCGATTCTCAAACCTTCTAAAGTAAACTGCTGTTGCTTCTAATCGGGAAGCCTTTTCCAAATAAAACCGCTCGGAGAAATGTATATCAGAAGTAAAATTGTCTTTATCTTTGGTGAAAATAAGAGGAGAATAAAATTCTTTAGTTTTAGGAATACCAAGTTTAGTGATTGCTTTTACAAATTCCTCCGATTGATAATCTTTCTCTTTTCCCAAAATATGTCCCTTTAGCACAATCTTCTAATATCTTTATTTAAAATCGACTTTTTTACTATTCAAGAGTAAACAAAATTACTCATTTTAGGATCTGTTTTATCGAAAAAAAATGAAGCCCTTATCAGTCCTCAGATATAATTCTGTTAGCTTTACAATAAAGTTACAGTAATAATACTCTCCCCACTTCTTCCCAACTATCTACTTCTAAAATCTTATCATTCGAATTACTTCTACTCGCTTCCTTTTCTGTGTCATTGGGGCAAAATAAAATTAACCGTTCTATCAGTGGCAAATCTACCATATATTTCAAAACACTGTACCGATCATCTATAAAATGAGTCAAATGCAAAGTTTGCGCTATACCTGCTTTTTCATGACGCTCCAAACAAAAGTTTAAGTGATCTGGGTTAAATCCTGTAAACCTAAAAAAATCTTTATATTCTAACCATTCTCTAGATTTCTTTTGAACTTTTTCGCCGCACTTGGAGATGATAAAAATATTTTCACTACCAAAGTTTTTTACTAGTCTTGTGATTGTCTTAAAGCAATTTTCAAATGGCTCTGCTCTCAAAAATGAATCTGTAAAAAATAAATCTGGGTCATCTGTATCTTGGGCGATGATGACTCCACCAATATCAATTCCGATTTTTATCTCTAAATTAGGGATACTCATTGTTAGTCTTTCGGTGGAGTTGGGTCTACTGAGGCTAATTCCCAGAGTTTCGAAAAATCTTCTGGAATTCCTTTTTGGTAAAATTTTTCTACATATACTTCTTCGTTTGTAAGTTTTAGAGAGATAAACATATCTGTTTTGAATTTTTTGATCTGTGTAATCTTTCCCCCATAGAGTAGAGTTTTTTCATCCGGCTCGCACTCTGGAAGTTTTAAATACATAAGGACAGTATTGTTTTTTATGTCGTATCTATTTTCTCGTTCTATTTCCACGTTGGATACCGGTCCGTATTCGCAATAGGCTTTTGTATTCGTATTTTTAAATGTAGAAGCAAGGACACGGTCGTTCAGTAAAAAATATAGGGTTGAGTCTTCTATCAAACAACCACATTTTTGTGGAACGGATGTTGTATAAACTGAGCGAGTGAGCGGATAATTTTGTTCTACCACAATTTCTGAAAAAATTTCTCTTTTCCCAAAGAATTTTCCTGTGTGATTGTTTTTGAAAATAACCTGACTTTCTTTTCCATTACAATCATCTTCTGCAACTTGCCTTTGGATTTGGTAGATTGTGTAGGGATAGTTTTCAAATTTTGTTATCTTAGCATTGGCTTCGACTGAATTAGGATCAAATTCTATTTCGTCTAACTTAGAATTTTCTAAATTATTGTAGAGCCGATAAAACCAACCTTCTTCTCCTAATTCTCCAATTCTTTCTTCTAGGGTTTGTAGGTTTTTAGAAATCGCCGCAAATCCAGAAAAAATCCATCCTCTCTTTCCATTGTAGGAAGTTTCCATCCAGAAGCCCGGCTGATTTAGAATGACTACATTTTCTTTGGAGCGATTATTGAATTCGCCTATATACCCAAGGGGAATTGTGGCAATTACTTTGGATTTTGGATCAGGTTTTTCCCTGAGAGGTAAACCGGCAGTAGTCACAACACTAAAATAATGTCGCTCGACTTTATCACTTAAAAAGGAATCCATTACCCAACCAATATAAGAGCCAGATTGGATTTTTCTCCACTTTGTAGTCTTATCTCGCTCAATTGTGTAGGATGGATTTTCCGGAACTAACTCAACTTTGTTTGCGTGTGGAATTGTTTCTAAAATTCTACTACCTGTTTCGGGCGTTTCATACAAAATAGTTCCCGTAAGTGAATCTGTGTATAGGTACTGTTTGGGTTTTGGAAGAGAGTTTTCATTTTCCTTCTTGCAATAGAAAAAGGAAAATATTAATAGAACGTAAAGAAGAGTTTTTTTCATACTGGAAAAGGTTTTGTGTATGAAAACAATTCCTTTTCCAGTTTAGCAAGCTTTTTTTATTTTGGTTTCATCCCAATTACATCAGGGCTTCCAAAATCAAAGATTCCAGCAACGCAACCAGTCATAAGTGTAGCAAGAGTCGCCGCCCACATAGCTTTCCATGCAATAGAGCTGATTTCCCCACTTCTAGAAGGAACTAGGTTTGAAAGACCGCCGACAAAAATTCCAATGGAAGGAATATGAGCAAATCCGCAGAGAACATAACTTACGATTAACATCGCACGATCAGAAATTTCACCCGCGCGGGAAAGCTCGCCTAATTTTACGTAGGGTGGGATTGAAGTCTGTAGTAATCTCTGTCCGATTAGAACAGAGGCTTGCCAAAGTTCATTCATGTCTAGAGAGACTCCGGTGAAAAAAGTAAGAGGAAGAAATAAAAGCCCAAAGATATTGTCTAAAGAAACAACTTTAAAAACTCCGCCGATGAATTGTAGGGCAGAATTGTCGCTGTTTTGTAAGGCAGCAAGGTTTGCAAATAGCATATTGACTAAAGCTACACAGCCAAGGATGGCAATGATTACTGCCGCGATTCCTACAGCCATCTTCACGCCATCGAGTGCTCCTAAAATAAGAGCATCCATATAACTAGGTTTTTGGATGTTTGGGTCTTCCTTTTCTTCGGGTACACCACCCATGGTTTCGGGAATTCCCTCTTCTGGAATCATGATTTTAGAGATAACAAAACAGGCTGGAATCGTGAGAAAGGACGCCGCCATTAAATGCCCCGTGATCGTAGGAAAAGTAGGGCGAAGAAAACCGGCATACATACCGAGAACGGTAGAAGAAATAGAACCAAAGCAACTAGCTAGAATCGCACAGAGTTCACTTCTCGTCATGTTGAGTAAGAAAGGTTTGACAGCGACAACCGATTCTATACCCACAAAAATATTAGCGGCACCAGAAAGAGATTCAGCTCCACTGGTTCCCATTGTTTTTTGGAAAATTTTTGCAAAGAAATTTACGACAGGTTGGATAGCGTTTAATCTATAAAGTAAAGTGATGATAGCAGAAAAGAAAATAACCTGAGGAAGGGAACGAAATGCAAAAATGAATCCAAGGTCTAATCTACTTCTCTCAAAGAAGCCAGTCTTTGGGTTTATGATGTAGGAGTAGTCTACAGTTCCGGTGGCGGGATTGATTAAATCAGTGGGTTTGACCATTATTTTGTCAACGGGAGGGACAATTAAACCGCTAAATAGAAATCTTGCGCCTGCCTCAGAGGCTTCGAGTAGGAAATTAATTGCATTTCCAAAGTGCTCCACCCCAAGCCTAGTGATCGGAAAAACGAAAATCAGAAATCCCATTACAAATTGAGTCCCGATTCCCCATTTAATTACGTCCCATGGGACTAATTTTCTATTTTCCGATGAGAGCCATGCAACAATGCAAAGCACATACATCCCGACTAAAGAGATAATATTGAGTTTAATATCTATCATAGATTGTCCTAATTTTGCTTCCCACGATTAGCAATTTTATATTCTTAATTATCGTCAAGAGAATTACGTAGAATAAATATAATGGAGATAAATGCTTCTTTTCTTGGAAATAAATTTCCGAGGAAATTTGTGCTTTGTAAAATCGAAAAAGTTTAATTTTTTATATAGGCGCACACTGGTATTTTTTAATTTTTCCCTCTCACAATCTTCGCTAACTCTTTCGAAAGTTCTTTTAGGTCTGGTTCGTAGATGTAAGTTGGGTTGTTTCCGTTTCTAATTATTCCACTGTTGCTTTCATCCTGCCAGAATGCCCATATCGCTGCGAAATAATCATAACTGTTTTTAAATTCCATTTTCTTAATGAGATTTAATTTTTTATCGAAGATCCATATATCGGAACGAATCTCCTCTGTTCCTAAAAGTGGAAAAATTCCAAGAGTAAATATAAATGGAACTATAGAGAGGAGTGGTTTGATGGGTGAATCCGAAGTAGTCGGTGAGTGAAATCCTATAAACCAAAAATCAAAATCATTTTTCTTTAAGTAGATTTTATTTTTATCAGAGAAGTCAATGATGTCCATAACTTCTTTATACCCAAGATGCTGGACTCTATCTAGGTATGTTTTTAAGAATATTCGTAAATTATTTTCTGAGATTGTTTTATCTGGCTTTAAAATATTTTTACTTTCTAATCTATTTGTAAATTTAAGGTATTCACTTGCGGTATCTTGTTCGGATAATCTTAGTTCTATTCTATATCTTTCCTGAACTGTAACAAAATAATTTGGATCTATGGAGATTTCTTCATCCTCTTTTTTTTCAGAAACAAATTGTAATACTCTAAGAAGGTTTTTACTTAGAGATTGCGGATTGGAAGTATCACAACAATACTGCATTCCATGAATATAAAAAGGATGAAATCCAATTACTCCAATCTTTTTATTCTTCAAAATATTTTCTTCTTCTTGGGTTAAATTGTATTTAGCCGCATCTCTTACAAAGTAGTGCCGGCATTGGATTAGGCTTAGGAATAAAACTAGATAAACAAAAATAGTTCGAATCATTTACTCTCCTCCTTTTGCAGCAGCTTCTTCTTTGGTTCGATTTATTGCACAAAAATGTAAATAGTGGATTAATAATATTAGTCTTAACTTTCTCATGGTTTAACTTTATCAAAAAACAATTCAAATGCAATAGGTGATTTACGTAATTAGGGAAACTACCTAAGTCAAGTTCAAGACCTTGTTTAAAGAAAAGCGTAAAAATCATTGACAAGTAATCATAATTTGGTTACTCTATGCCTATTATGCAGGCAGTCGTGAAAACGCGCCATATTGAAATAATGGTCAAAGGAAATAATGTTCCACGTAAAATACTTTCTGTATTAAAAAAAGAATATGGAAAAGGGGATTCGACCTATTAGCCTCAATATGGCAAAAAAACTTTCTAAGATTTTTGGGGTGTCGGTGGAAAAGTTTGTTTGAAAAGACGAGTTGCTTTGAGGCTTGCACTGTATAGTCGATAAGTCATTTATGAAAAAATTTTTCTTTACCTTTTTAATACTACTTCTGACGGCTACATCCCATAAGCCGAAGGAGACTTTTAAAGACACGATATTCTATGTCACAGATCCAAATGGAATTTTTCTTTTTTCCGATCCAAAAGACATTCGAAATAGAATTACAGCTCCTTACAAGACAGGACTTGTTTCTCTTGGGATTGAAAAATTTTCTATACCTACAAAGAATAACGAAGAGGAAGAAAAGTATTTCGAAAAATTTCTTTATAAACAAAAAATATATTATGTTGAAGAGGATAATTCGAATAAGTTTATCAAATTAGAGCCGCCTAATTCTGACTTGTATACTTACACGCAAGTTTCGAATGCGACTATTTACTCTTTGCCGTTTAAGGATTCGAAAGTAATACAAAAACTTCCAGAATATAGTAAATTAGAAGTAGTTTCTATTTTCACGGATAATTTTTTTACAGCTACTTTAGATCAATATCGATTCAACGAATTCAGTTGGACAGAAATTAGACTTCCGAATAATAAATCCGGGTTTATTTTGAATAAGGATATATTAAATATAGACTCTCTGGATAAAATCAAACTTTCTTTAAAAAATAAAATGAGGGATGAAACTGGAATATTTCAGGTTACTACGGAAAAACCGAAATTCTATGAAAAACTCGAAGATTTAGAAAAATTAAATTCAAATCATCTTGAGGATAAAGATCATTTACCCAAACAAGGAATGTATGCGCAGGTAATACGTTCTTTAGAAATAGAGGGTGTTCGTTATTATCAAATAGAAAGATTGAATCTAAAACATAAACGTTTTATGAGTGCTCTAGATGGAAAAGAACTAAAAGAATCAGAAATTTACTTTTGGATTTCGGAAAAACAGGGAAAGTATTTTTCGAATAGAGAGTTTACAAAACATAGTTTTCAAAATTCGAAATATAAAAAAGATTCCTACCTTTTCAAGATTTTTGAGTGGAAATTTTCTGGAGCGGTTAATTATGATACTCTAAAACTTTGGAAGTATTTTTCTAAAAAATCCAATTCTGAATTTTATCTAATCAATTTTCAATATGGAATAGATGGAAATTTTTATTATTTGATAATCGAAAGAAAGGGTAATCAGTTTAAAGAAGTATTTGTAGGAATTGAAAATATAATGGCTCTTGAGGCTCAAGTATTTTCTCAAATTGTGGGTGATATGGATGGTGACGGATATCCTGAATTTATCGGTGGATATACTACAAGGGGAGGTGGAGTTACTGAAGACCAGTTGTATACTTTTAAAAATGGAGAAATAAAGTTTATTGCAAATTTAACAGATCGATGCAATTCTGAGTTTGTTGGAAATATTTTAAATTGTTATTCTATAGAAGAGAAAAGAGAAGAAGGAAAAGTTCAGGAAGTGAAAAAAATCTTTGCTCGTTATAAATTTGTCAAAGGCAAACTCTACAAAGAAGCGGCTAAAGACAAATGGGAAGAAGTGAAATCGGAGAGCGGGGATTAAATTTCTCCAGCTTCTTTAAGTAGTAGCGCAACCACTTCTTTTGAAATAAATTCTAATTCTGTTTCGAACAACAAAATTAAAGGCGATGAATTTATGACCGCTTTGCTCATGAAAAATTATTTATTTCTTTTTTGAGAGAGAGCGCATCGTAATCTAAAACTGTTACCTTAAAGCTAGATAGAATTTTCAAAAATTCTTTTCTAGAAACTCCTAAAATTTCGGCTGCTTTATTCTGGGATAAATCACCTGTTTCATAAAACTTGACAACAGCAGCTTTTTTCATTTCAATTCCTAATTCAAGAGGTGTTTTCTTAAAACTAGAAAATGCAGACTCAGGCAGCTCAAATGATATGGATAACATAAATTCTATCTCCCCTTGTTTTATATTTAACTAATTGCAAAGTTTGTCAATGGCTATTTGTGTTATTATCTACCGTAACGACAGAGAAAATTTTAAAAGAGTCAATGCATCTTCTACAAAGTTGTCTGTGATAAAAAAGCTTGCTTCTTTATTCTAATTAGGTAGGTTCGATTGCATGAGCCATACCGAAATAAAGCCACTTTATGAATCTAGTAATTTATTTATCGTTCAGTTATCCACCAGAAAGTTTCCGAGTATTGTTCTTCAAGGAGATACTTTTTATTCTATTTATAAAGATATTCAGAGTGTAAAAAAGAAAGCTGATCCAAATCAAGCAATAGAATTATTGGAAGAAATTGATGATTTGGAAAGTAGATTTAAAGCTATTTTAAATGTTTATGAAAAAGTTCCACTAGACAATAAAATGGATTTACCGTATAATCATTTATAAACCCATAACCTCTGTGTCTCCGTGCCTCGGTGGTAAAAAAAACATGAACATACCCCTATCCCAAATCCAATCCAAAGCACTCGACTGCGGCTTCTCCCTATTTGGCGTAGCTGACGCAGTTGTGCCAGAGCTAGATAAAAAAAATATTCTTTCGTGGGTAGAACAAGGATTAGCCGGAAAGATGGATTGGTACGCACGTAACCAAGACTTACGATTGACTCTAAACAACTTAGGATTTACCCCGCGCTCTGTGATCGTCCTCGGTGCGCTTTACCAAGACAGAGACTACGAAGAAGTATTCGCTGACAAAGAATTTAAAATTTCTCGATATGCGACAGGTAAAGACTACCATCTAGTTCTAAAGAAAAGGTCAGAGCCGCTTCTCAAATACTTACGAGAGAATTTTCCTGAGAATAAATTTCGCCAAGGAGTAGATTCGCTTCCAGTTGCCGAAAAAGTTTTTGCTCGTGAGGCCGGGATTGGCTGGCAGGGGAAAAATACAAATATCATCAATGAAAACCTTGGATCTTATTTCTTTCTATCTGTTATTTTGACTGACTTACAGCTATTAGCCGATAAACCTGTAACGGATAGATGTGGAACTTGTAGAGCTTGTTTAGATGCATGTCCTACGGGAGCACTCTTTGAACCTTATAAAATCGACGCTGGTAAATGTATTTCGCATCATACAATTGAAGATAGGTCTGAAACATTTTCGGATTCTGTGGCTAATGGCAAATGGGTTTATGGGTGTGATATTTGCCAAGAAGTTTGTCCTTGGAATCGTGTGAAAGCAAAAAAACGAGAAGTCTTTTCGATCAACGAAGAATTTAAACTCCGCGAAGAGTTTAGGACTTTTACCAAACAGGATTTTTTGGAAATGACAGAAGAAGAGTTTCAGAAATTTGTGAAAGACAGTGCGATGGATCGGATTACGTTTAGTATGTGGAAGAGGAATTTTAAAGCTCTATGAAGATGCACACTTTTGTCAGCCCCGAAATTTTCAGTCGGGTATCTGTAGAAATTAAGATTTCCGACATCGCTTGGCGGTACTGAGAGCAAAGCGAAAGGGTGGAAACTCGGGAATGACAACAAAAAATAATCTATGACTAACCAAGATAAACTACTCAACTGGTTTTACAAAAACCAACGTAAACTTCCTTTCCGAGAAAACAAAGATCCATATAAAATTTGGATTAGTGAAGTGATGTTACAGCAAACAAGAGTTGCCGCTATGCTTCCTTCTTATGAAAAATTTATTTTACGTTTTCCAGATATTACAAGTCTAGCGGAATCAACAGAGGAAGAAGTAATCCAATACTGGAAAGGTCTTGGCTATTATTCTCGTGCGATTAATTTACGAAAGGGTGCGGTGTATTTGCAAGAGAATTTCCAGGCAAAATTTCCAAATACTTTAGAGGATGCTTTGTCTGTTCCAGGAGTCGGACCCTATACAGCCCGCGCAGTTTTGTCGATAGCGTATAACAAAGAGTATGCGGTATTGGATGGAAATGTGAAACGAGTTTTAGCAAGATATTTTTTATTCAAGGAAAATATTTCCCTTCCTTCCTCTCATAAAGCCTTACAAGAATTAGCCGATACTTTTTTGAACGTAAAAAATCCAGGCGACCACAACCAAGCGATGATGGAACTCGGGGCAATGGTTTGTCTGCAAGCACCGCTTTGTATGCTTTGTCCTATTCAAAAAGGCTGTCTTGCTTTTGAAAAAGGAAAACAATCTGAACTTCCCATCATGGGAAAAGAAAAAACTAAACTTCCAATTAAGTTAAAGTTTTTCTTTTTAGAAAAAGATGAGAAGATACTCGTTGTTAAATACAAGCATCGTCGATTCTTTAAAACGATTTTTACTCTTCCCTTTTTGATTGAAGGAAGTAAACTGCCTGTTAGCTACACCGATAATTCTGAGTTTGGAAAATTTTTACAAGGTATGGAAGACAGTTTAGAATGGA
>JAGOHK010000072.1 GCA_017996175.1 Leptospiraceae bacterium | reverse complement strand
TTTTTATGAAGTCTTTCAAATTTGTTTTCTTTACAGGACCAACTGCTTCTAGAATCATTAATTTGCCGTTGTATTCCAAAACAATTCCAACATGAGTGTAACGAGACTTAGTCGCAAGTTTAATTGCCTTTCCCTGTTCCCCGCCTGTTTCCTGAAATAAAATATCTCCTTCTTTTAAATCGACAGCAAAAATAGAATGGATAGATAAAACTAAGACTAAAATGAATTTCATATTACGCTCTCTTTTGCAATGCCTCGTAGTTTTTCCAAAAAAGTTTATTAGGAGTTCGTTTTTGACCATCGATGGAAAGTTCTTTTTTGATTCCAGTCACGAAATACATTTCCATTTCTCCTTTTCCTTTAACTAAAACTTTGCCGCGGCTTTGGAATTCAAAAAAGCCTTTGGTCTCGTTGAATACATTTTGCGATATATTGACTTTATCCGCTTCTCCATTTGCTTCCATTCGCTGGGCTATATTTACAGAGTCGCCCCAGATATCGTAGTTAAATCTTTGTTCTCCTAGAATTCCACAAACGACCGGACCGGAGTGAATGCCAATTCGAACTTTCCAACTAGGGAGTCCCTTTCGCTCTTGACTCTTTTGGTATTTGCGTAAAAATTCCTGAATCTTTAAAGCACTGAGTACTGCGTCAATCGAATGGAGTCTTTCACTTTCAATCATTCCAGACGCAGCCATGTAAGTATCGCCTATCGTTTTAATTTTTTCAAGTCCGTGCATTTTTACAATTCTATCAAAATGAGAATAACACTCATCTAACTCTCCGAGTAAATCCTGCGGGGAAAGAGTGGATGCGATATTTGTGAAACCTACTAAGTCACAGAACAGGATTGCGGCTAACGTTACAAGCTTAGGTTCTACTTTTCCTTTTAGTTTTAATTCCTCTACGATATGGACCGGTAGAACAGATTTTAAAATTTCATCTGTTCTTTTGAATGATTCTCTGAGTTCTTTGTCAAAAATATGATAAGCAGCTTTCTGAATAAATGAATTTTGCTCAAATAGGATTTCTCTACAAATTCTATTTGGTAATTTTGCCCTTCTTACCGCCAATTCCATGAACGGATACATCTTGTTTTCCGCACTAAAGATCATTTCAAAACCTACATTTCTACCTTTTGCTCTAAATGCTTTAATTCCTTCGGATAGATTTTCTTCGTATTTTTTTCGAAGAAGTGAGTCGTTTGTTTTAATGTCTAAGATTTTAAATACAAAAATTTGGTTCTGGGATTTGAATGTGCTTTCTTCGTAGGGGATATGTTCCGTTTTATCAGGACGAAGATCTGTTTGTGTTCTTGACCACCAAAGTTTAAATATATTAAAATAAGGAGGTTTCGGATTCATATCAGGAAATTCTTTATACATACGTCCGATCATGTCCTCTGTGATTTTTCGAAACGAAACTCCTTCGATAGTGGTATAGTCAGAGACAGTGCTCGGCTTTTTTAATTCTTCTCGAAGATGTAACACAAAGTATCTAGCGAGTTCTCTTGCGAGTGCATAACGAATTTGTTTTTTATTCATCGTGAGCACATGATCCAATACTACTTCTAGATTTCTAGCCATTTTGTATTAATTAAGCAACTCTTCTTAATTTCTCCTTGCTTATTGGTTTTGAAATTTCATTTTGGTTACGTGAAAGCAAAAAAGAATTCTGAACCAGTAATCAACCAATTGATCGGTCCGAGCGGGATTCCGACCTACGGAATATTTGATCGACCTGTGAATGAAGTGAATTTTAAAGATTATAATTTTCTAACTCCATTTGGAAAAAAGAAAAATTCCATTAGCAAACACTTAGCTTATAACCAGTTTGAATATGTTGGTGGAGTTTCGGATCAAATTATTTTTGGAGTTGCGATTGCGGATCTAAAATTTCTAACGAATGCATTTTTTTATATCTATCTTCCACCAACTGGAAAATTCTTTTACAAAAGTTTTAAAGCTCCCTTTTCAATCGGTTCTAAGTTTTCTAATTTTCCTGAAACGGGAGTAGTTTCTTTTACGCAAGGAAAAAACAAAATCGAAATGGCACCTCTAAATGGGCGAAGGAAATTATTTTTAGAACTATCGTCAGGCGAAAGAGTAGAGGCAGAATTTATTGAAGAAGGAATTGAACCACTTCGGATTTGTACACAGGCTGGAGTAAATGGTTGGGTGTTTGTGCGCAAAACTGCCGGAAGCCCCGTGATTGGAAAAATTGAATCCGAACTCGGTAAGTTTGATCTAGATACACTTGGGGTTTTCGGACATAACGACTATAGTGTGGGCTTTATGCGAAGAGAGACTTTTTGGAATTGGGGATGTTTTACAGGCAGACTCGATAAGAGCATAATCGGTGTTAACCTGTCGTGCGGAGTAAACGAAACTAGTTTTTCGGAAAATTCTATTTGGATAAACGGAAAACGTTATCAAATGCCACTTGTAGCATTTCAATATGACAAACAGAATCTAAAAAAAGAATGGAAGATTACTTCTTCCAATGGAGAAGTGGATTTAACTTTTGTTCCAGAAGGCAATTATAAAGAAAATATCAATGCATTTATTGTGGCTTCCAATTTTAATCAACTCTACGGGAAATATTTTGGTAGAATTCAGGTTGCTGGGACAAAAACGTTAAAGATAAACGGAATGTATGGGTATGCGGAAGATCATTATGCAAAGTGGTAAATTAGTATTATGCGATTATTTATGGAGGGATTACAATGAATAAAGATGAAATTGATTTTACTGGAGAAGATTATAATTATTCAGATAAACAAATTACGATTAGTGTAAGAACGATCGGTGTTCCAGAAGACTTACCTGAAGATGGAATTGTTTTAGATTTAAAAGGCGTTTTAAATATATATTCTGCAAATCCTTTGAAAGCGGTTCTTGCCAATCTTATAAATGTTGGTATAACTAAAATTTATGTATACATGAAGCAGTTAGACAATATCGATTCCTCCGGATTAGGCGGATTAATCGCAGTGCAAACTAAGCTAACGAAAATAAATGGAGCTTTGAAAATCCTAGAACCATCTGAAAAAACAAGATCTGTATTAAAGCTCACCAATTTGGAAAAGTATTTTCACATGAGCGAAGTATTTATCCCTTAACCTTCCGCCGGTGTATTAATGAATTCTTCTATGATACGGTAAACAGCTTGTGCGAGAGCAGGGTCAAATTGTAAATCCATTGACCTTGTGTCTGGATTCGTTGCTAGGACATTTTCTAAACCTTTTGCTTTAAATCGAAAAAAGGTATCTTTCGTATAAAGGTCGATTTTAAAATTGTCGCTGTCCAAACGAACGGCTTGGATATTGGAGATTGGTAATTTGTATCTATCAGAAAGCAGATACCGAAGTCTACTGGATTCGTAGATAATTTCTTGGATTTTATTTGGATTTGTAATCTGTATGTCAGCCATAGGCAGTAAATTAAATACTATCTATAAAATTTGTCAATAAATTATTTCGAAAAAATCTTCTGTAAAATGGGCAAATAGTAACAATCCAGTTTAAAGGAATTAAAAAATCCATTGTGTCCGCCATAGTTTTCTATTAATACTTGTAGATTGGGATTTGGCGTTAACCCATAAAAATCTTCCGGATGAACCACTGGGTCGTCTTTGGCGGTAATGATGGTAGTAGGAGTTTTTAAATCTTTAAAATAATCCTTTATAAGAGTGTAAGTTTGAAAGTATTCGTCGGCACTTTTATACGGACTGTAATCGGGAATAATACTTTCCGTAAGATTCATAACTGTGTCCGCATTTTTGTATTTGTCAAAGTTGTACAAAAATGGAAACAACCTTTCTTTTTCATTTAGAGATCGCATCCACTCTTTCAAAAAGTATTTTCTTAAAAATGGATTTTCATCCATCATCTCGGTACTCGACTTGGGGTGTATTGCGGGGCTAATGGCAACAGCATGTTTTAAATTCGGGATTTGTTTTTTATTATTATTTTTCGCAATTCGAAGAGCAAAATTTCCACCGAGAGAAAATCCGGTAATGAAGAAAGGATTATTTTTATCAGCGAGTTTTGCAACTTCCTTTGCCGCTGTAAATGTTTCTTCTAGTAGGCTACCATTGAATATCCCCTCATTGAGATGATGAGTCCCACCGTGGTCGCGCAAATTGATTCTAAAAATATCAAATCCATTATTATAAAGGTAAGCACCAGTTTTTAAAATATACGCAGAATTAATATGCCCTTCCCATCCATGTAAAAGTAAAACTAGTCCTTTTGGATTTTTATTCATCTGCTTGGATAAATATCCGATTAGCCGCACCTTTTTTCCTGCCTGTATTAAATGTAGCTTAGCTTGTTCACACATCGCATTTTGTTTTAACTTTTCAAATTTTAAACTTGCTAAAATTGTTTGTACTGTTGCTGAACGAAGGAGTAGAGGAGGTTTAAATTTTGCGTGCATTTAGTTTATATACCGATCATTATATATTTCTGATTTCACTCAAGTCTAGTTTTACTCTTTTGGTTTGGCTGTCGAGAAGAAACTGATTACCACCGATGAACACCGATAAAAAAAACGATAACGGAGTTTTGGGGGGTATAGTTTGGCTGTTGAGTAATTATCTTTTTGATAGGGAGAATATTTACACAATGAAACACAGGGATGTATTTTATTGTAATAATTTAAACGGGATTTTTAGTTTTTGTAATTTCTTCGACAAAGGTTTGTCAAAAGTGATGAACGGAAAATTTTCTTTTTTAGCAATGGAGGCTAATACCGCGTCTCCGTAATCGGGAATATGCGCAGGCCAGAGTTTTAGAACTCGTTCAATTTGAAATCCATCAATGATAGAAACTCCTGGAGTAAGAAGAAGTGCATTTATCATTTCTGAGATTTTTATATCAGGCTTAGAGTAAACTGATTGTAAAACAAAAATAAATTCACTGATTGCGAAGTTACTGACAACTAATTCAATTTCAAGAGAAGTTGCTCTTTTAAAAATATTTTCCGCTAATTTGCTTTGTCTAGGATTTCGGTCTACGACGTAAGAAATTAAAAAATTTGTATCGACTAAAAATGATTCCATTTAAGCGTATTTATTTGCTCTTGCTTTTCTGGCTTTCAATATATCTGTTTTCGTTGAACCATCAACTGGAAGAATAGAAGCTTTGTATTTCAAGAATGGATTCGTTGCAGTTTCTACATAGATTTTAGAACCTTCCATTTTCCATTCCAATACATCGGATATATTTATCTTGAGTTTATCTCTCACTAATTTTGGAATTGTAGTTTGGTATTTGGATGTAATTTTCGATTCCATGAATTTCTCCTTACAAATACAGTGTAAAGTAAGGAAGAATTTTGTCAATGGAAAACTTGATTGGCTTGACAAGTTGGTTTTTAATGATAGAATTGGACTAATTGGTAAAATACAATGCAAAGAAGAAAAAAACTGTTTCAATTATTGCTCATTTTACTTTCGGTTTCTATTTTACGATGCATGAGCATTTCAAAAAATAATTCTGAAAAGAAAAAAGAAGTTAAATACCTATTAGCCTTTGCAAATGATCCAAATGGAATTGTGATTTATAAAAATCCGAAGGATTTGAATTCGAAGATTGGCGTGATACCTTATAAGGAAAAGTATTTAGAAGCGGAGGATTATGATGGGGAGTATTCAGCAATTCTCGAATATATGGGTAAGCAACCTGCGAATCATGCAGGAAGTAAACTAATTTTTAACATTCAATATAAGGGTGTTACAGGCTACCTGATAAAAAATTCTACTTTAAGTCTAAATTTTGATATGGAACTGTTAAATACAACTCCCTTTTATGGAGTTGTTGAATCTTTTAATACGAAATTATATGAATCACCGTTTATCGATTCAAGAGAGCTTGGAAGTCTGAGTCAATTTCAATTACTGGAAAAGCCAATTCAATGTAAATACTGTGAAGAACAAGAATGGAGATTCATAAATTTTGACGGAAAATTTGGTTATACAAATGCAAAAATTTTTCACTATGAAAAGCAAGGTGATGCTAAGGAAGCAATCCTAAATAACCTTATTCATGAAGACGGATACTTTAAAATAACCGCAAAATCATTAAGTTCGTTAGATTCAAAAACATTGGAACCAATTTTATACAAGCCATCAAAGGTTCTCGGAGCAGGGAAAGAATTTCGTAAAGCTTTCTATTCTATAAAGAAACAGGGAGAGAAATATTATGCAATAGGCAGCGAAGAAACAGTATTAGTCTCAGAAAAATCCGGAGTATTCATACAAGATGATAAATTTGCAGATTACATTAGTTCGAATAAATCGTATAAAAAAGAAGCTTGCTTTTTAAAACCTTTAACCGAGAGATATCGTTTTTCTGAGTTTAATTTTTTTAATGTAGAGAAAAAATACCTCACTACTAAAAATGGAATTACATATTATTTTATCTCACCTCGTAAAGAAAATCCGGCGAATGAATGGGAAAACCGATTTTCTAAAGGTGTTTTTCTTACTAAGAGAGGAAATAAATGTGCATTTATTGATGAGATAAGAGAATTCTATGATTATCAAATTGTAGAAAATCGGAATGAGCGCTCCTTAGAAATACTATTTTCTGTCCCCGGACGAGGTGGTGCGGAAGCAAAATACGCAATAGTAGACGGAGAGTTTAAGTATTTCGGTTCTTATTTAAAGTAAAGATTTGTTTTAGGAGGATTCCATGCTTCAAAAAATCGCAATCATATTACTTTCATTATTATTTCTCGGAGAAATTTCCGTTGAAGAATCAGAGCCCAATTTCAATGAACTAGAAATTGAGTCGTTTGCGTTTGTGAATAATCCAAATGGAATTCAACTTTATACTAAAGCTGGTGATTTTAAAAGCAAAACTAGCATTATGCGCTACCAGGAAGAGTTTGAACTGTATGGTAGCTCTGGTGAAGAAATAAAAGGAAAGTCGTGGCGAAAGGTAAAATTTCAAAAAAAAGAATTTTTTATTTTAGAAAGTGATGAGTTTTTACTATTTGAACAAAAAGATAATACTGAGTATGCGCTGGTGCAAGAAAAAGATTTAGTGGTCTATGAAAAACCTTTTAAAGATGCAAAAGTGATTGGGAAATTAGAACAGTTCGATATTGTGAATACATCTGGATTGTCCAGACTTGGTAGTGATTTTTTGAGTGCGACAGAAGTAGAGTTTGGATACAATCAATTGAGCGCTTGGTATAAAGTTACGAACTCTAAGCAGATAACGGGGTTTATCCTGAACGGAATTGGGGAAATTTCTACAATAGAATCAATTGAGCAGGACAAAGCTAAGAAGGCACTAAGCATAAAAGGTGTTTGTGAATTAACTTCAAAAAGTCAAAATTTTTATTCAGATGAAAAATTGAATAAACAAGTAGAGAGTAAAGTAAAGAAAATCTTCCAGGCAAAGAGTTTTGTGACTTCCGGTTATTCCTTTGAGAAAGATAAAGTTCGATATTTTCAAGTGAATACGACCGTTTATACAAAAAAGGCAAAGCAAAAACTAATAAGCGCGAAGAAAGCAAATAAGAAAAGAAAATTCTCTCGGTTTATCGGAAAATATAATGCAAAAAATTTTGAAGCGTATATTTCGGAGAAAGATTGTAAGTTTTTTACTGATAGCGAATACTCAGATTATACCGCTTCTCATTCCAGATTTTCTGGTGATAGACAGGCGATGTATGCAATGAAGAGAGCATTCGCGGAAAATTATTTTTACTTGGATTATACGGACTTTAAATTAATACCGCTAAATCCTAAAAGCTCCAAAGCGGATTCCTATTTTCTCGCAATTATACCTCCTCAGAATTTGAATTCTTCTTTAACTTACCATAAGGCAATTCTATTAGCAAAGAAAAATGGAAAATACGAAACTGTGACTAATAGTCTTTATCCGAATATAGATTTAATCGACATAGATAAAGATGGGATTTTAGAACTCATCGTTCGCGCTCCTATGCGAGGTGATACAAGTGATAATAATATTTTTCTATTTCAGAAAGGAAACTTTGTAAGCATTAATTCCATTCTGCCTAAACATGAGCGGTTCTATTATTTCCAAGATAATGAAATTTATGTAGAAAAAAATATTTACAATAAAGATGGGAAATTCATGGATACGGAAGAAATAAAATACAAATACCAAAATAGAAAACTAATAAAAGTAAAATGAATTCCATGAAACCCAAATTCCTCATCCCAATTTCCTTTCTACTTTTACTAAGTTGTCAACTTATTTCGGAACGTATGCATAGAGACGAAATCATATCAGAGGCTTACGTTAATAATTGGTCTGGAATTACCCTTTATGAAACGAAAGGCGATTTGAAATCGAAGGAAGTCCTTTTGAAACGTGGGGAGAAGCTTTATTTTTTAGAAAAATCTAAAGTTGTCGCAGACAAAAGTTGGCGGAAAGTTTTGTATAAAGGCAAAGAATTATTCATGATTGGCTCGGATCAATCTAATTTTATTGATGAATATATACAATTACATACGGCTGATGACAGGTTTGGAGTAACGGAGAGCGAAGCTACTTTACGAGACTCTCCGTTTGGGAAGGAAATTGAAAAAGTTAGTAGTTCTTCAGTGTTTGAAATCCAAGCTTCAGTAAATAAATGGAATTATAATTTAAGCGATGTAAAAGTTAAAACTCAAAGCAATAAGGTAGGATTTATCTATGCAGAATTTGAAAGATATAAAACCGAGTTGATTGCAAAGAAAAATTCAATGTCTGAAATGGTAAAGGAAGATGGATACTTTCGTATTACGACCAAAACACCTGTTTATCTTTCTGTTAGTTCTATGCTGCCTATGTGGGAAGGATACGCTCCGGATCACAAAGAAGGAGATTTATTATTTGTAAATTATTCTAAAGTAATTGATGGAATAGGCTATTACTCTTTTCGATTTTATGCTCACAGGTGGCCATATTTGCGCGGAGAGTCGTCCATTCTTATTCCTGAATCGAATGGAACTTTTTTAAATAAAAAAAATTTCACTGATTTTACAATTCAAAATCTAAACTATAAAGGCGATAAGAGGATAATTGATTTATTAAAAAAGGAAGATGGATATTTCCTGAATTTCGAAAGTTTTAAGCTGGAAAGAATTTCTAATAATTCCAGAACTGAAAAGTACTATTTAGCCACTGTCGGTATCGCTTTGAGCAAGTGGAAAGAATCGTTTTTATTAAAGGCTGAAAAAGATATCTATTCAATCGTTATAAGCGGATTGGGAGATGAATTCTATACAAAGGACTTGGATGGAGATGGAAATTTAGAATTTTTTTCTCAGTCTGGTCGATATAGGGATGAAGCAGTTAGATTGTTTGGTATGAAGGGCGGAAAATATCAAGAAATTGCATCTTTTAGCACTGATAGTAATATTGAAAAGGATATCATTCATGTTGGTAGTGAATTTACAGAAAATCTCCCCTCTAAAGATCAATCTGGCTATCCTGAAACTAAGTCTCATCCAATAGGCACCAAACTCAAATACCAAAAAGGAAAACTAATAAAAATAAAATGAACAGTTACATACGAATAGCCGCAGTCGTGCCGGAATTAAAAGTCGGCGATGTTGAATTTAATACCAAAGAAATTATCAGTGCAATGCAGAAAGCAAAAAGCGAAGGCGCGGAAATTGTATTATTTCCAGAGCTTTGCATTACTGGTTATACTTGCGCAGATTTGTTTTATCAATCCAAACTCAGACGAGAGGCGGTCAATGCTTTAATCGAGATTGTAAAGGCTAGCGGCTTAATAGGAATAACCGCAGTCATCGGTCTTCCTGTTGAAGTAAATAGTAAACTTTATAACTGCGCGGCGCTTGTTTCCAATGGAGAAATTTTAGGAATTGTGACTAAGACATATTTGCCGACAACGGGAGAGTTCTATGAAGAGAGATGGTTTTCAAGTGAGTTTGATAGAGTAGGTGAGTTTGTAAAAATAGACGGAAAAGAAATTCCTTTTGGCGCAGATTTGCTGTTTACCGCAGAGAATTTTCCTGAATTAAAGATTGGAATTGAAATTTGTGAGGATTTATGGGCTGTGATTCCTCCAAGTAGTGAGCTTGCGATTTCGGGTGCGACTCTTCTTTTAAACCCTTCCGCGAGTAATGAAATACTTGGTAAATTTGAATACCGTAAAGAACTAGTCCGCCAACAGTCAGCAAGATGTATTGCGGCTTACGTGTATTCGTCGGCGGGTGCGAACGAGTCTTCTACGGATGTGGTTTACTCCGGTCATGCGCTCGTGGCGGAGAATGGTTCTATCATTGCAGAGTCTTCTCGTTATTCTTTTGAAACGCAAATGACAATTGTAGATATTGATTTAGAGCGACTTGTAAACGATCGAATTCGAAATAGTAGTTTTTCCAGATCGACAGTGATTCAAAATTATAGAGAGATTTCTTTTGCTTTAACGCTTTCTCCAAAGGAAAAGTTAATGCGTGTTATCCCTAGAATGCCATTCGTGCCATCTGATACTATGAAGAGAAATGCAAATTGTGAAGAAATTTTCCTCATTCAATCGACTGGACTTGCAAGGCGACTCAAGCATACTAAGTCCAAAAAAGTTGTGCTTGGTCTTTCCGGTGGACTTGATTCTACACTTGCCCTTTTAGTTTGCATTAAAGCATTCGAAATTTTAAATCTCGATAAAAAAAGAATTCTTTGTATCACAATGCCGGGATTCGGAACAACAGATAGAACTAGAACGAATGCGGAGACTCTCGCAGTGGAGCTTGGAGCAAGTTTACAAATCATATCCATTGCCGATGCAGTTCTGCAACATTTCAAAGATATTGGACAAGACGTAAATACGCACGATATTACTTACGAAAATTCGCAAGCGAGAGAGCGCACACAAATCCTAATGGATATGGCTAATAAAGGCAATGGATTTGTAATTGGAACAGGTGATATGTCAGAGCTTGCGCTTGGTTGGTGTACTTATAATGGCGATCAAATGTCTATGTACGGGGTTAATGCCGGTATACCTAAGACACTTGTGCGTTATTTGATTGAATGGAGAGCCGATGCGGAATACAAAAATATTATCGGAAAAATTCTACACGATATATGTGATACTCCTGTTTCACCAGAGCTTCTTCCTGCGAAGGACGGCGAGATTGTGCAAAAGACAGAAGAAGTAGTAGGACCTTACTTACTGCATGATTTCTTTTTGTATTATATGCTTCGTATGAATTTTTCTCCTTCTAAAATTTTCTTTCTCGCAAAACAAACATTTGCCGCTGAAATTCCAGAAGACGAAATCCTAAAATGGATGAAAGTTTTCTACAAACGTTTTTTCTCTCAACAATTCAAACGTTCTGCCATGCCTGATGGACCAAAGGTTGGGTCGGTCGCACTTTCACCCCGCGGCGACTTGCGTATGCCGAGTGATGCGAGCGTTAACTTATGGTTAGCCGAGATCGATTCTTTGGGCATCACCCGTTAGCCGCTCTTCCGATTTAGACTAACTTTTTCGATCTTTGGTTTCTCCCAGCTATTCGGCTAATGGGTCGCGCTCGCCCTACTGAGAAGAGACATGAATTTTACTATTTGGTTTTACTTAATCCTGCGCGCATGTCTCTTCTCATCCGGTTGATCGCTGATGCGGCTCTGTCGGTATTTTGCAGAATTTTCTGTTTTTGTGTTTAGTTTGTTGTAATATTTTTTGTATTCCTAGTAATTTCGCTTTAAGTTTAGACTTTAATATAATATCCCCGTGCAAAGTTGTATAAAGTCTTTCGCGATTTCCAAAAGCTCTGCAGTTCTAGGTTAGAGACCGTAGGAACTATTTTTTTCAACCCAGATTTTACTAAAATTTCCCACGTTCCTAGTAAGTCCAGTTTTAGTAGATAGACGAACAGCCAGCAACGAGATTTTCCGAATGCGAGAGCCAGTTCGCCTAATTCAACCCAATCCGAGTTCTTCGGGCGAAAGTTGACTTTCTGGAGATTTAGCTGTTTTTCTTGGTATTCGGTTTTAATTTTAATTGGTTCAGGGATTAATCCAGAGTGGGTAATTGTCCGAAATCTGCGCAATAGTTTACCAAGATAAATGGATACATTTCCGTGATAGATTTGTTTTCTTTTAAGAAAATCATTCACAAGATATTCTGGAATTAGAAGCGTAGAAACAGAGTTATCTTCTTCGTTAATTTTTTCACGGATAAATTCTATTTTGTTTTGAAAAGTTATCATACATTGTTAGGGTAAGAAAGAAAAAGAATGTGCGCAAAAAAATAATTATATTACAAAAGTTTACATCTTTGCTCACAAAAAGTTGCATCTTGGTAAAAGGGTTTTATTAAAATGAATGGTCAGTAGAAGAGAAATTCAGTTTTGATAATTTGTCTTCGAGCGTGTTATGAAAAATGTTCATTTACCAAATCGAAAAAATGCTTTCCGCGTTCTTCGAAGTTATTGTATTGGTCGAAGCTTGCGCAGGCTGGAGAAAAGATAATCATTTCGAATTTAAATTCGTTTACTTTTTCGCGAATAGATTTGACTACCTCATTTAAATTTTCACGGACATGAAGTTTTTCTTTTAAAGATTCGGATAATTCTTTTTCCCAGTGAAGTCTTGCTTCTCCTATTAGATATACTTCTGCGTTTAGTTCTTTCAGACGGTTTGTCAGGGGAGAAAGTTCTTCGTTTTTTTGTTTTCCACCGATAATGAGGATAATTGGTGTATAACCCTTAATTCCTGCGAGTCCAGAAAGCATGCTGTGAATATTAGTAGATTTGGAGTCATTGATAAAAGTAATTCCGTTCCAAGTTTTAATTTTTTGGAAACGGTAGAGTAGTCCGGTGAAGTCAGAAATGGCAATCTGAATTTTTTCCGGTAAACAGCCAGCAGCCTCTGTGAGTAAAATGCTAGCAGCTAGATTTTCGAGGTTGTGTTTTCCTTCTAGAGGAAATTCATTTGTGGAGTAGGTAAACTTTTCTGTAATAATTTTGGCTTCATCAAGTAGAATTTTCGCCGTTGAGTCAGATGTCTCACCGAATAATTTCAATTTGCCCTTAAAATTAATTTGGGAAAAATTCAATTTGTCAAATAGACGTTTATTGGTTACAAATACAGAATTCGGATTTTCTCGGTTTATGATTCTCTTTTTTGCTTCTAAATAATTTTCCATTGTTTCATGACGCTCTAAGTGGTCGTGCGCAATATTTAGAATAGCCGATACATCTAGATTTAAAAAGTCCGAGTCGTCTAACTGGTAGCTACTGAGTTCTAAAACAGCAAAGTCTAAATCTTCCAAACAGAATTCGATGAAGGGAACTCCAATATTTCCGCCCATTTTAGATTTTGGAAAGGATTTTTGGATGATATGATAGGTGAGGGCTGTCGTTGTGGATTTTCCGTCCGTTCCAGTGATTCCGATTATTTTGCCTTGGAAGAAATGTCTGGCTAACTCGATTTCACTTACAACTGGGACTTCCTGTTTCCTGAGTTCTGAGAGAAGTGGATGATTTGGTTTAAATCCTGGGCTCTTCACGGCTAATTCAATTTTTCCGAGCGAAGAGAATTCGGTTGTATCTGGGTAATAGGAAATGCCTGTGATGCTAGGCTGAGGTTTGGAATCTACTAAAAGAATTTTACAGTCAAATTTCTTCAGAAATTCTACAACTGATTTTCCGGTAATACCGCCTCCGATTACAAGGACTTGGGGTTTCGTTTTTAATACTTCTAAGGGGTTCATAAATTTTTCTAAAAGTTTCATTGACACAATCTTAGGCTTGGGGTAGATGTATATATTATTTTTTAGGATATAAACCTTGCTAAAACATACAAATAAAGGCGATATACTCGTAGTTTATCTTGAAGGGCGTTTAGACGTTTCTGTGGCAAATGAAGTGGAAGAAGGACTTGCAGAAATCATTGACAATGGTGGACACAAGAAAGTCCTTTTAAACATGGAAGGAATTGAATATATGTCTTCCTCTGGCTTTAGAGCTTGTATTTCAACTCTTCGTAAGTTAAACTCTAAAGAAGGGGTTTTGAAGATGTGTAATATCAAACCGGCAGTGAAGAGGATTTTTGATGTAATTGAACTTACTTCTTTGTTTGACATCTATGCTACCGAAGCAGATGCTCTTGCCGATTTTAAATAATCGGTTTTTACATAGTTCGCCATTAACCCAGTTCTAGAAAAAATCATCCGACAAAAGGAGTTAGAGGTTTCCGAAACTCCTTTTTATTCGGATTTACCTCGCCCTAAACATTCCCTTTTAAATTCTCTCATTTCTAGCAGTGATTCTATCATCGCGGAGTGCAAAAAAGCTAGTCCTTCTATGGGAGTTATCCGTGCCGATTATGATCCAGTAAAATTTGCTAAAATTTATGAAGCCTGTGGTGCAAGGGCAATATCTGTATTAACCGACCGAAACTTCTTTCAGGGTAGCCTTGACGATTTACAAAAAGTAGCAGCTTCTGTTAATTTACCAGTCATCCGAAAAGATTTTATTTTACACGAAAAACAAATTCGAGAAGCGGCTTTTTTTGGGGCATCGGCTATTCTTTTAATTGTTCGCATATTAAACCCTTCCCAATTAAAAGACCTTTTGGATTTTGCCTACTCTATTGGATTAGAAGTCCTCGTTGAAATTCATACCAAAAAAGAAGCCGAGATAGCTGTAGAAGTAGGATCTCGCATTATTGGAATTAACACCCGCGACCTAGATACATTTCAAATCCACCAAAACTTAATCGAAGAGGTTTCTCTTGATTTGCCCAAACATATTCATGTAGTCGGGGAATCAGGAATTAAAAATCGAAATGATTATCTGAGTATGAAAAAATATGTTCAATCCACTCTGATTGGAACTTATTTCATGCAGAAAGATGATATAACTGCGGCTTATAGGGATTTGCTGGGATAGAAGTAACCGAGTCTCGACTTGTGGTGCGCTTGTCGAATCCATACAATTTTCGCAGTGACTACCATTTGTTTGCCTTCGGCAATTATATCGAATATGCCGCGATCGAAGGCGAAAGCAAAGATACTCGAATCATCGGTCAAATTTAATATCCAACCCGAGATACGCTAATAGAAAAAGCAATAGAGGCAACGGGGAACTTTTTAGACCATCGGAAAAAAAGAGGGATCAGTGTAATCCACACTTTGTTTCTCGACAGTTTTGAAATCGTCGGGAATTTCTACTTCGAGTTCTAGTATAAGTTTTTTAAGATTTTCAAATTTTTCGATTTCGGAGGTGATTGTGTTTTGTAAAACAGAAGAATATTCTCTATCAACGGGGATACTACTACGGGTAGTTTTTAATTTCGCAATATCGCGGTTGATTGATTCGTAGATGTTGTATAAATCTCTAACGTCCATAATTATCTTATCGGAAAAAATTCCTTTCAGATTCAGTTTGAAATGAATAGAGTAGTTTGTCATCTAAAATTTCAAGTAAGATATCCAGTTGATATACTCAGATTAGATTGGTATTCGGATTTTCAATCCTGTAAATCTTGGTTTACCTGTCTAAAATAATTTTCTTTACTGAAAACCAATCTGGCTTGAGTACATTCGCTTGACATAAGTTGTACAAAAAGGAATGCTAATCGTATGAATCTCTCTATCTTAGAAAAATCTGCCGTTCGTAAACGAGTGCATATTATCAGTGTAGATGGGTACCATCAGCTTTTTCGATTGGGTGTTATTCCTGAAAAAACAGAGTTAATCGAAGGAGTTGTCGTAGAGAAAATGCCTAAAGATCCTATTCATGCTGGACTAGTCCAAAAGATTGTATTATTTTTTATTTGTAATCTCTCGGATCGGTTTCACGTTAGGCAAGAAAATCCGCTTACCTTAATTGACTCGGAGCCAGAGCCCGATGTCGCAATTGTGGACAAAGATGAAAATGATTATTTACTGAATCATCCAATCAGTGCTCATTTAATTATCGAGGTTGCGAATTCCTCTTTAAATTATGAACGCGATAAATTAAATATGTATGCCAAAGCTAATATTCCAGAGGTTTGGATTGTGAACCTTGTAAAAATGGAATTAGAAGTTTATGCGAAACCAGTTGGAAATTCCTACACGAAAACAATGATTCTGACTAAAGAGGAGCAAGTTGAAATTAGCCTCTTGGAAAATATCTCCTTTAAGTTAGGAGATTTTCTAAAGTAAAAACTTTTAAAAAAAGACTTGAGTTAATAAATAATTTATAAAGCTTATATTTTGAGGCTTAAAATGAAAAAATTACTATTTCTGTTTCTCTTTACTTTAATTCCTACTTATTTAATTTCACAGGCAAATAAATCCAAAAAACCTTTTCTTGTTAAATCACCTGCACCTGCCACAAGTTCCTTTCTGATTACGGATACCGGTCAAAAAATTGTAAAGACTTATATGGGTTACAAAGACGTTACTGAAGAGATTACACCTGAGCTTTCGGTTCAAGTGAAATATGATGAAAAATATCGGGCTTCCAAATTAGAAATCAAACGTTATACGATATCCGGACTTTCTGAAAAAGAGTACCCTGCTTTTCATTTGGTTGCTGGGTTTGCTAGTAATGTGCAACCAAGTTTTAACAACTATGATGAATTTTTAAAAATACTCTATAAACCTGAAAAAGAAGAAGATCATTCTTTGTACTTTATCAAAGATAATAAATTTAGACTAGTTCGTGGTTTCAAAGCAAGTGATTTGAGTGGCGGCAAATTCAACTTAGACTCTAGTTTAAGACTTACAAAAGAAGGCGGAGCGGGTGTTAGTTTAGATAAGGGGATATTCGCTATTATTCCTGATTCAGAAATAGCAAGTATTGAAAAAATTTCTTCTCCGCAGAATTTAGAAGTTTTTACGATTGGAGTGTTTGGAGAACCATTTGATTCATGGTCAGAAGAACAAACTATATCTCCGAGTTCTCATGCTGATATGACAGGAACACCTCCGCATATAACAAATTATACAAACGGACAGACGCTCACTGTTGCATGGATGGAGTCTAACGGTTCTAAAGTCCATATCCAAGAGTTTACGCCTGATTTTCAACCCGAAAAGGAAATTATTTACAATACCAGTTTTCCAATTTTTGGAGGATTTACAAAAGACGATAAAGGAAATTATTTTGTAGTAGTCGCCAAAAATAACCGAGATGGAGAGTTTTCCCCTAATATTAAACTGGTTAAAATTGATTCTAAGGGAAAAGAAATAAAATCATTTAGTCCATCTATCAATAGAGAAAATTTTGACGTTATGCGACCGATTGATGCCGGAACATCGAGAGTTGTGTTTGGAAACGGGAAGGTTGCAGTTCATTTGGGTAAAACACAGCACAAAAATAAAGCAGATGGTTTAAATCACCAAAGCGGAATTTTATTTATAGTAAACTCAGAAACGATGGAGTTTTTAAAAGAAGAAAGTCAAACCTGGACTGCATCGCATTCGTTTGATCAGAGAATGATTTTTGATGGAGAGGATTTTGTAAATTTAGATTTGGCGGATGCTTTTCCCCGTGGGATTGCGATTACAAAAAAAAGAACTTCGAAACTAATTTTTACTTATAAAGCTGGGAAAATGTATCAAAAGACATTTACGGAGTTAGGAAACCTTACTTCTCTTTCTGATGGATATTTAGTATTAGCCGCTAGTGAAAGAAATTTTAATCCAGCCCAAGCAGAAGAGTATTTAAATGATTCTAGAAACCTATTTCTTTTGAAAGTTGTAAAAAATTTTCCAGAGGTGAAAGCGGAAACAAAAAGTCCTTACATGATTAGTAAAGACATTGTAATTTCAAAAGGAGAAGATTCCTCGCAAATTTCTTTTGTGGATTATGCGAATAAATCATACCCTCAAAAAAGAGTAGGGGTTATTTGGTTGACTAATTTTAAAGAGAAGGATTCAGAAAATGTCTTACGCCCTAAACTAATTCAACTTGAGGAAGACAAATTTTTGGCTCTTTATGAAAAATGGTCGGCTAATTCCTATTTAACGACGGAGTATTTAATTTTTAACTCTTCCGGCAAAATTTTAAAGGAGGCAGTTGACTTGGGGAGTGTTAGACTCAATCGAAAGGATGACCCTGTTTACATAAATGGCAAAGTTGTTTGGACTGCTGGTAAAAAAGATAAAGGACAATTAAAACTATTTTCTCTTACTCCTTAGAATATTAAAAATGATTGCCAAGAACTGAACTTCTTATAAATGTATTTCAGTGCTTGGCTCGAATCCTACAAAATTGCCCTTAGGCATCAATATCACTACTGGGGAACCCTACAGTGTATTTATTGTTGAAGACAGCGTTTTATTTAGAACCGCTTTAAAGAGATCTCTTGCAAAACTCAGCTTTATGGTTTCCGGTGAGGCTGGAGACGGGCTTCACGCCATTAACCAAATCAAAGAAATGCACGTAAAACCTGACATTGTTTGTGTTGATCAGGAAATGCCTGTCATGAACGGGATGGACACGATTCGGGAAATTAAAAAAGAATATCCAAAAATGAAAATTATGCTCATTACTAGCCATAATGAAGGACAATTTGTCAAACAAGTTCTGCAAGTCGGAGTACATGGTTATATAGTAAAGCCATTTGAGACTGATACTATCATTCGAAAGTTTGCAGTTGTTTTAGGGCGGCGTGATATTGTTGGAAGTTTTGACAACAAAATCGAAAAAATCGACCTTAGTAAAATTAGGCTTCCAAATTTGCCACTCGTGTTCGCAAATGTTGTAAATTTTGATGTAGATGATCCTAAAAATGGAGTTGCTGAGTTAGAAAAAATTATCAGTCCTGATATTGCTGTAACTAGTTCGATCATTCGTTCTGCTAACTCTGCCTATTATGGGAGATCTGGTACGATAAGAAATCTACGAGATGCAATTACTTTAATCGGGATTAAAGTTGCGAAGCGAATGGTGATTAACCAGTATGATAAAGCACTTAGTGATCCACTCAAAGATCCTGCGTTTATAAAGTACCTTCGTGAATTACCAGTATTAACCTCTCTTATCTCTTATGACTTACTTACCCCGTTAAATTTAAAATCACTTTCTCACGATATATTTGTAGTTTCCCTTTTACGAAAAATTGGAATGAATATTCTCGCGCTTAATTTTCATGAGAAATACTTAAAGGTTTTAAGGCTCTATGAATTCGGTGTAAAATCTCTTTATGATTTAGAGAGGGACGAAATCGGAATAGATTCTATTGATATTGGACGGCGTGCTTTTCAGATTTGGAAAATGCCTGAGTATTTTGTAAAAGTAATTTCCCATCAAAATTTTAATGCTGCCGAACTGGAAGTTGTATCGGACATTGATAGAGTTTCTCGGCTTGCCGAAATTTTGGCTAAGAGAATGAAAAAAATTACGGTGATGGAAAAAGAAATCGAACTAATTCCGACTATTTTAAATCATTACAAAGCTCCAGAAGGAACACTGGAACTATTTGGAGAAGATTATCTACATATGATAGAAGACCATCCATTTATGCGAATTGCGAACGGTTAGTTTTATTAAGCTGTCCTGTCTTGACTTGAATCCATATTATTTTTCATCCTCTGCTATTGGTGAAATCGGTGGTAATCTTGTGAGTTCCCTCTACTTGACAGCCCGATGATATCTTGATTTTAACTAACGGCATTTGAGAGTTCTGTAATAATTCTAAAAAAATACTAGTAAATCCCACTGGAAAGGAAAACATAGAAAGTAATCATGTATCATTTTTTTCACTGTTTGAAAATAATCTCTGGAGTGAAATTTCCTAAGAAATTAAAATACATATCCTTTTTTGTTTTCTATATAGGCTTTGCATTGCTTGGAATGTGGTTAACTTCTAAGCCGCCATCTTCTCTTTCTGTTATCTGGCTACCGGCAGGAATTGGACTAGTCTCTGCGATTTCATTTGGTCGAAAAGGGCTAATCCTTGTCTACCTCGCAAGTAGTTTTTCGAATGGTGGATATGGATATTATTTTGCTGAGGAAAATAAGCTTATGGCTTTATATTCTGGGCTAACAAGTGCGTTAGTTGATCTATTGCAGACTTGGATTGCTTGGAGGTTACTGCTTGTTTCCCACTTGCTATTTAAGTCTCCGCAGGATTTGTTAAAATTTTTCTTTCGTGCCTGTATAATTCCACCCGCTTTAACAGTTTGGATTCTACCTCTCATCTGGTACTATATTGGGGGTATTCCATTTGCTAACGGGTTTACAGGGTATGTTACCAAAACAATTCAAATTTTATCAGCAGATATGCTCGGGCTGTTTTTAGTAACACCATTGTTTCTTGCTTTACGACATCTTAGTATTTTTAAATTTGTAAAGTTATTTGTCATAAGTAGTATTTTATTGTTTTTACCAGTTCTACTCGCGGTTTATATCCATAAACCGTTAATAAGTTTAATCATACCAGTTATTTTATTTCTTGTAGTTAAATATAGATTAGCCGGTTCAACATTTGCTCTTACTATAATCACAGGCATTTTACTTTTTTATATGGCATTTTTAGAAAAATCGTCTGATGACATAGAATGGTTTAGCTATTTTAATGTGTCTTTACTTATTCTCTGTCTCGGTCTTGTTCCGCATTATATTGCATTAACTTTAGAGCAACTTAGGATAGTCAAAGAAACACTTGAGCTAAGAGTTGCAGAAAGAACAAAAGCACTCCAGTTAGCGAATGAACAATTGGAGTTAGCGGCTAATACGGATATACTAACTGGACTTTTGAATAGGCGTGCTTTTTTGAATCGCTTTAAATACGAATCAGATAGGGCTAATCGAACGCAAAATCCCTATTCTATAGCGATTTTAGATTTAGACCATTTTAAAAATATTAATGATAACTTTGGACACCAGGCTGGGGATGAAGTGTTACTCGCATTTTCTCAAATTATGATCTCTCATTTACGCACAACAGATATTGCCTGTCGTTGGGGTGGGGAAGAGTTCTTAATTTTATTTCCAGATACCAATCAGGCGGAGGCAAATATTCCACTTACTAGAATTAGAGAATTCACCGAAGTCTCAGAGGATTTATCCGATGAAACCTCTGTCAAACTAACAGTGAGCATTGGTGTAAGTGATTCTATCGTTTCTGGAGCTGATTCTATCATTGATCATGCGGATAAAGCACTATATGCCGCTAAAGCAGCCGGCAGAAATACTATTTGTTTTTTTGATGAATTGCCTGCGGTTGCATAGGAGTAAGTCAGACTTTAAATTCTGTAGGTAGTTTCCGTAATTCGGGATTATACCTATTGCAGATTTTTTTCATTCAATTAGAATACTGGAATGAAAAAACTATTATTCCTATTAACCGTATTTGCATTTTCTTCTATCAATTCTGTTTCGGTTGAATTGACCGGAGGTAAATTTAGATTAATCCCTTATCAGACCCAGAATGCCACCGGACAATATTATAATGAGTTAGAGTTATATTATTATAATAAAACTGATAATCCAGATTTTAAAAATTTGCATTTATATAATCTATATAGGGGGAAGGAAACAAAATTTCATACAGAGACAGAAAGACTTAGTATCATGTTTGGCGATGAACGCAAGGATGCTGTAACTAAATCAAATTTTGATTTTGGGTTTACTACTTATAGATCTAAGTTGCTAGTGGATAATTTTATTAAACCGGATTTGAATGATTTTCAATTGTGGGCAATCGCAACCAATCGATCATCGTATTATGAAGCTGCTAAAAATAATCCAATCGTTGGAGCGATGTTATTAGATGAATCAAATCGACTCAAGGGCTATAAATATTCTGACCGATTGAGCCCAGGCTTTCATTTTAGATATATCAATGGTTTTGATAGTATTAAATTCTATTCTGATCTATTCATTGCATTACAAGGAAAGAGCAAAACGATTAGTTATACTGATATGCTTGTATTGAATATCGGCACTAAAATTGACTTCGAAAAATTTGGGATTCTAATTGAGACTTCTATGTCTTATAATGAGACGATGTATTCCTATTCTAGCATAAATGGTGTCCATTATAAATCCTATTTCACTCATTCTTTTCGAATAGGAGCATCTGTGAATTTGTAGGACTTAGTGTGTTCGTATCAAAAACTAATTACGAAATGGTTTACTTTTTAGAGCTAAATTTTTAGTTTGAACTAACAACGCTTGGAGCTTTACACATTGGAAGAAATAGAATCAAACGAGCCTGAGAAAGAAAAAGAAGTCCGTGCAAAAGATAAAAAACGTCTTGCGGTTTGCAGTAGTTCGCTTGGAAGAGAAGGGCGCGCACTCATTCGAGGACAGATCGTAGATGTAGGGATTAATGATTTCATGGAAGCGGATGATCTATGGAATTTAATGACAGGACTTTTTAAAGGACAGGAAAATGAAATTACCCCCTTCTTGGATTTTAGCCTTGCTCCTGTTCGTAAGCCGGTACTCAGCATCGAAATTTTTTCTGAAAAAGGAAAGAAAGTTTTTGAGTCACAGGATTTTGCCGGAACAGAAGATGGTTTTTTTTCTTATGAACTAACGCATAAAATCAAAGCAGGAATTTATACCTTCAATGTAATTTTTAAAGGCAGCGATTCTTATAGACAATACACAAAAGATATAGCTTACCTAAATCTAAAGGAAAATAGTAAAATCACAAAAGTTACTATTGTAGGAATGGGAAAACTCAGAATTCTATCTGAAAAATACAATTCGTTTATCACTACCTCTGACATTGACCAGACCTACCTTGCAACTGAGCTTGGTTCTAAAAAAGGAATGCTTTCCACACTTTTTGAAACTCCTGATCAAAAATTTCCTCTTCCCGGCATGCCTCTATTTTATAAAAAGCTTAGAGAGGATACTGGTGGTACACCGCTCGCCTTTATTTCTGCTAGTCCTCATTATTTTCGTCGTGCTCTTCATGCAACGATTCGAAACCATGGGATCGAAATGGAGTCTTTGCATTTAAAGTATTTAGATGGAACGATCAAAGGTGTATTTGATAAAGTTTTAAATTCTGTTTTTAATTTGAATGATCTTTTAAAAGAAGGTGTCGGTCCCGCAGTAGATCGTGCAAAGAAATTTTTTGGTTCTACGTATCAGAGTTTATTCGACCAATTGACTTACAAACTCACTATTCTTTTGCAAGATAGATTATACCAACCAACTAAAGCAAAAGAAATTTTACTCGGAGACAATACCGAGAGCGATTATTTAATATTTACCTTATATCAATTGATTTTACTTGGAGAAATTAGTGGGCAAAAATTAGAAGATTATTTGTACAATATGAACTTTTTAGGTCGAGATGCGGTTACTCGTGATAATGCGAAGAAAATTCGTAAACTGGGAGATGAATGTCATACCATTCACGGCAAAGTTAATTCAGTATATGCAGTACTAATCAATATGACAATGATTGGTCCGATGGCAGTGGATATGGAAGAGAAGGTTGTAAATGCTTTACCAAAAGGAATTGACTTAAAAAAAATCAAAACCTTCAAGATGTACATTCCGACTGAAGGTGCACTTGGATTTGTTACTAACTTGGCGGGACTCGGAGTAATGGAATTTCAATCCGTACTCGATGTCCTTATGGATATGACTGGTAAATGGCTCAATCGAAAAGTTTTAGATGATAAGTATTTGATTTCCCTATCGCGGCATTTAAGTGTTATCCCCAAAGCCCAAAAACATAAAGATATGCTGTATGAAATCGTCCACAAAGCACTGGGGGAATAGACACTGGATAAGACAGTGGGTAGTTACCCACTGTCTTATCCAGTGTCTATCTATTTTTCCACAGGATTCGGTTAAGACTGTTCGTCCGCATTTTACTGATAGGGTAGATTTGTTTGGTCGAAATTATAAACTGAAGTGGAATGGAGAAATTCAATTTTCTATTGATGACTCTTATAAGGAAGCGTTACCCGATATAGAACAGTTGGATATTCATATTGCAGAGGCAAATGAGTTAATAACAAAACGTAAATTTTTTTCGGCGATACGACTTTTGAAAGGAATAACACTTTGTCAAAAGATAGGATACAAAAATAAGAAAAACGTAAAACCAGAGGTTCAAAAAACACTGAATCGGCTTATTTCCGAACATCAGGATAAAAAAGATGAACTAGAAATTTTGACTGAGCCTTATGGTTGTTATGCGTTGAATGAGAATGAAGAAAAAAAACTCTTTATAGAAAGTAAAGATTTTTCGCTTAAATATGAAATTGATCCTCGTTTTAGATATGTATTTCCGAGCGACTTATATCGTTTTGCCCGAAGGACCCAAGAGTATAACTGGAAAGTTTCTTACTTTCGCATTTTACTTCCTGAAGCAAAAAAAGAAGAAACTTTTGAGTCTGAGTATATTAGATACGAAAAAAAGGTTTTTTATGAGCCACCTTCTAGGATTATGTTTAACATTGGACAAACCTACCATCATCATACTCTGCCGGATACTTCTCGTTATCCCGATGTCTGGGATGGTAGAAGAGGGCTTTCTAATTCAGTGAAAAGATCTAGCCAATTTATCCGAACAGAAGTTTCGGATGGATTGTATGAAACTAGTTTTAATTTAACGGATGAGTCACAGATTCGCTCTTACTTTGGATTAGAGACTTATAGGTTTTCAAATAATAAAGGGATAGGAGTTTTTTTAACTTGTCCCTTTGAATTTCAGGATGAATGCAAATCAATATGGAAAAATAGGAAATGAGGTTTTTATATATTATCCTCTCTACTCGGAGTAAACCCTTTGTAGTAATTTTTCGAAAGTTTCTAATTCTTTGGAGCTAAAATTATCGAATTTTTTTTCTAAGTATTTATGACCAATTTTTTCTAGTTTATTGAAGGCTTTCTTTCCCTTTGCTGTTAGCTTTATAGTAATAATTCTCCTGTCCTCCTTTGATTGATTTCTTTCTAGATAACCTTTTTCTACCATTTTGTCAGAAAGTGAGGTAAGGTAAGGCATGGAAACACAGAGTTCTTTTGCAATTTCTGAAATTTTTTTATGTCCAAAAACTGCTATGCCTTTCAGGAAGAGGAATTCCCCGTTTGTAAATCCTTCTGATTCTAGAATTGTGTTGAATTCATTCCTTAAAGTTTTATAGAACTCTCGGATTGCCTTAGCTATTTGATTTAATTGTTTAGTTCTTTTCAAAATTACTTCACTTTATTAACTATTAATCAAGTTAATTTTAATAAAAATTTAGTCAAACATATAAATTATA
>JAGOHK010000187.1 GCA_017996175.1 Leptospiraceae bacterium | reverse complement strand
TAACCGCTTCCTCTTTAAAAACAAAGGAAGACAGTTTGGATTTGATAAAGGATTCTACTTTTTCTTTCATCTTACTATAACTGGTCTATTTTTCTCGTTGATCTCGTCGATCTTTCTCATCACTTCTTGACGGCGTGCCTCAAGTCCCTGGGTTTGCACTTTTTGTTGAAGTTTAATCAGCGCATCCATAATAGCTTCCGGTCTCGGAGGACAGCCTGGAACGTAAATGTCTACCGGTAAAAACCGATCTACCCCTTGCACAACTCCATAGGTATCAAACATTCCACCCGAAGAAGCACAAGCTCCTACGCTGATAACATACTTAGGCTCACAAAGTTGGTCGTAAATTTCGCGAAGAACAGGAGCCATTTTGTAAGTAACAGTTCCTAAAACTAAAATCATATCGGATTGACGTGGTGAAAAGGAAGGACGCTCAGCACCGAAACGAGCTATATCATTATCCGAACAAGCAGTTCCCATAAATTCAATCCCACAACAAGCAGTTGCAAATGGATAAGGCCAGAGAGAATAACTTTTTCCCCAGTTGACTACTGCATCTAAAGTAGCGATTTGCGCCATGTCACCGAGCATCTGCCCGGGTTTACTTAGAATTTCGTTTAATCCCATTCCAAAGCTCCTTTTTTCCAGATATAGTATAAGCCTACAACTAAAATGAAAATGAATAATAACATTTCGATTAAAATAAATCCACCAAGTCCAGCTTCTGTGAACTTACCGAGATTTACCGCCCAAGGATATAAGAATACAGCTTCAATATCGAATAAGATAAATAAAACTGCAACCAGGTAAAATTTTACATTGAATACGCCGCGAGCATCTCCGTAATACGGAACTCCACACTCGAAAGTATCATGCGGTTTACTGCGTTTTTTTGGGTTGAGAAGGAAAGCGAGAGATAGGATTAAAGCTGCAAAACCCACTCCGAGAATAAGTTGTATAATAATTGGTCCTAAACTTTCAGGTGCACTGCCCACTTATAGCCTCCGTTTATCTGAATGTTTTAGGTAAAAGCCTTTATGTCAATAAAATTAATCAAATAGAGTAAAAAAGAGTCAGATTAAACTCCAACTACTCGAATAACCTTACCAACCAGTTTTTCAAAGTGAAGGTGATTTAAAGTGATTAACTTTTCTGCACCCGATTTCATTGCAGCTTCGACATGCAGTGAATCATACAAAATTCCACCTGACAAGTGAAGCTCTGCAACACGCCGAATTGCATTTTTATAATCTTTCGGACTTAGAGAGATGATTTCAAAATGTGGGTAGATATTTTTTTCTAAAATTTTTTCTACTTCGAGTGGAGAAAGTTTGGGTTTTATTGGAAGAACAGTTAATAATGCATAAAGTTCAGCAACACAATGAGAAGAGATAAATCCTTTGTCTGTTTTCTGAAAAACTCTCTCGAAATAAGGAAAAGTCCTATTATGCGCTGGATGCGATGTCACAATCGCAGAAACAAGAACCGACGTATCAAAAAAACTGCTTTCCATACTAACCTTGCATTAATTCTTTTGCTCTCTCTGTTCTCGCTTTCTCTAGGATTTTGTGAATGTCTGTGTCGCCCACCCACTCGGATGTAACTAGGTACATACCATTTTCTTCTTTGATTTGCTCCAGTCGTTTGACTCGAAGAATGATGTCCATCCCGTGAACCAAAACTTCCAGCTCTGCCCCTGGAGAAAGATTTAGATTTTCTCTCACTTGATGGGGAATAACTACTCTACCTGTTCTATCTAATACGGCTTCCATAAGTGCAATATAAAATGGCATTTTCCATTTGTCAATGGGAAAATCTATATTTTTAGAGAGACCATTGTATTACATTATATCCCCATTTTTACATTCAGTGTTCACTTCTCCATATCGACATTTCCTATTACCCGCTTCATCGTATGTATAATTATCTGTATATTCATACGTCTCCACTCCATACTTACCCTTAGCCTCTGTCAAACGATTCTGACTGTCATATAAAAACTCTTGTGTCCTCGATGGTTCAATTTTATCTTCTATCCTCGTTATACCATTTCTCAAAAAGAATTGCACCTAAACAACTCAAATTAGTTGAAATGGTCTATACTAATTCACTTTTCTATAAAATCTTGCGCAACGATTAAGTAGAATTAGTATATATTATTCTTTTCATAATACGTATTCATTTTTTGGGCGTTACGGCGAATCAAGTGAATAAGAATGATTAAGCGCAGTAAGAGCAGATACTCCACGTAATGCGCCGTCAGGCTGTCCGCTACGGTCAATAAATTGCGATTTGCCGCAGAGTTTAAGCACTGCTGGAGTATGCAATTTATTGACCACGCTTCCATCCTTAACGCGGGGCTTGGTTGTTGGTTTGTATTGCTCATTTTATTTGTTCTTCTTCCATCTAATCTATACATTTCTAGTGCATCTCATTTATTTTCATATTATCCATTTGATCCTTTGCATCTTCCGTTGGATTTACTAATTCAACTCGCATTTCGCGGTATGTTGTCGCATTTTCGTCAGTAAAAAAAAATGCTAATGGACCCCACCTCAACAGTCTCGTTGTAAAAGTAATCGGAAGAGACTTAGAAATATATACATTAACGTATGTAATTTTTCCAGCGATTATATTTATTTTTGGGCAACTTGAAAAATGCCGAAAACCCTCACTCAAAGTTTCACTAAAACATAATTTATTATACTCTTCAATAACATTGTGATTTTGCGCATATTGAATTCTTCCGCTCGTAAATCCGAATTGAAACAAAAAATGCTTAGATAACTTATCAAAGGATTCAATAACAAAATAATATTCCCCAGCATCCATTTTTATAGATATTTCCCGATTACTAATCAACTTAGAAAATATATGCATATAGCTCGGTCTATGTATCGTTGGGTGATCAGGTTTTTCGCCTAATGGGACAGGTGGGAGAGGAGAAGCATTTACCCAGTTTGCAACTTTTTCTGTCTGTGGTAATTGTTTCGCAAACTTTAGCTCTACATTTTCATAGTCCACTATCCCATCAGCGATGAATTTAATTATTAAACTACCCGATGTTTCAGAATTTTTTTTTCGTTGGAAATTTATTATGTATTTTTCATCTCCAACTTCGCCCTTCCTTTCATTTGTCGAGCATGATATAATACTAAATAAAAGGTAAAATAATACTAACTTCGTTGGTTTCATAGACTTCTTAAATGGCACTGCTGCGCGCTTTGAATAATACCAATGGGACCGCTACCTACCAAAGAATTTATGTTAAAAATAATATTAATAGCATAAATAAGTTCCGGGCTATGAGAAATAAAGCCATTTCCACTAGTCGTCATTTCGACTCCGCTCAATGACCACTTACTCGAAACAGCTACATAAAAAGAGTTAGAGGATTTAACATCCGCAACCAACAAAGCATCACTCCTAGTCATCTGGTTGAAATTTTTATACTTAGGATGGAAACGATTGTTATTTATCACTTGAAACCTTTAAACAAAGAATTTAGTCTATTCTGTTTTCTTAATAAAGAATCAAGTAAATCCTAGGTTATATCTAAAGATGAGCTTTAAAAATTCAAGCTCTTTTCAGTAGATTTTTTTGATAGAATAGACTTTTTTCTAGAGCTGGTTTAAAAGACATTGAAACTCAAATTTACGGATAAGTTTTGATAATGAAAGAGAATCTAATTCATGTTAATTAGAAAAGTTCCTTCATTCAACCCATATAATAATCACGAACCACTTTCCATTTTGAAAATACAAAAATCCAAAAACCACACCAACATAGAACCAAACAGGCTTGAACTAAATGGTAGTTAATCTCTCCGAGTTCTTCTGAATAGAAAAAATACTGAGTAAAATGATGAACAAAATAAGAAGAGAGTGCAATGGATAATAAAAAAATCACACGCGAAGGAATATCTTTTGTGGTTTTACGCAAGATAGAAATAATAAAAATATGAATTCCGGCAAGAGTAAGGTTTAACATTACATCCAACCTTCCTCTTCGATCCTGAAAATACTCCCTGATTTCAAACAGACCCCAAATTATAATGACAATAAAAAAGGTATACCGAATCAAAAAAATCCAATCGAAACTAGAATTAGTTTCCCCATTTTGAATATAAAATTCTTTTACATTCTTGGAAAAAGAAAAATAAATAAGCCAAAAAAGTAACCAGGGGGTAGCAGTGATTACCCGTAGGATATGTCCAACAGAATTCCATTCATCTTCTGCCTTTTCTCCCGTAACTAAATAGAAAAATACAATGAGAAAAGAAAATAAGAACAACTGGGCTAAATCTAAATACAATTGTTTCTTAATCTTTACTTTAGATTGAGATTCTAAACTGGGAAGTAACCTAAGAATTCTAAAATAAAAATACAACGATATAACCAGTGTAAGGTTTACCATTACATTGACAATAGACATCCCGCTAGTTAACATCACAGATAATGCTAAAAATAAAGCAGTAAAAAAAATCGCGACACGAAAAAGATTTCGAATCACTCTCATCCAGAATGGATACTTAAATTGTGCGAAAGAAGTTACTTCTGTTAAAGTTTCCATAAAATTACTCATTTCCTTTTTGAAAAATTTTTTCACAGGAACGTCGTATCGTATAAATTTCCCTTTTAGGAAAGGGAGGCTTACTCTCATTAGCCCAATTTTCCATTTGAGGTTTAAGGTATTCACAGGATTGGAAAATAAGAGTTTCTAAATGTTCTTTCTCAACTTTAATATTTGCATCATAAAGTGAGTCTTTATATTTATAAGTGTATTTCACTGGATCAAATAAAAGATCCACAACTAGTTTAACAAACGGATCAACCGAGGAATCTTTATCTTGAATAGATTGAACTATTGCGTCTATCGTATTATTTTCCTTAGTATAAATATTATAACCAACAAGTGCTCCTCCCACAGCGTTAAAGTAATTTCGATACTCTGCAATTAAAACAAACTCATTCCCTGAACTAAACAGTAAACTAGATACTTTCCCATTTATGGTCTGTAGTTTCTTAATTTCTTCTCCAGTACGAATATCAAAAAGCTGAATCTCGCTCGAATGACACCCGATTGCCACTGTCTTTCCATCTGGACTAAATCCTACAGCAGTCTGGCTACCATATACACTACTTATAAACGAACGATTTTTTTTGCCCAATCCTAAATCCCAAATTATAACTTCTGCTTCCAAAATAGTTGCAAAGAGCTTTCCATCAGGACTAAGACTCACACCTCTTGCCCCAGTAAGATTGTTTAGAGGATGATTCAATTCTTTCCCAGTATTCAAGTCCCAAAGATGAAGAGGATTATTTGCAATCGTATTTATAGAAATAGAAAAAATAATTCTATTATCTGGGCTAATAACCAAACTACTAAAACCGTCTTCCTTTGTTTCTATCGTTTTAAATTTATTTCCTGATTCCAAATCCCAAATTACAATCTTTCTGCCACTACTACCCACGAGGTATTTTCGATCGGAAGTTAAATTCAAGTTTTGTAGTAACTCGCTATGTTTTATTAAAGTTTTGATTTCTTTGCCAGACTCAATGTCAATAAGTTTAACAGTATAACCCCCACTAGAATAACGACCGCCCATGTTTATCCCTAAAAAAGAATTACCTTCATTTACCTGAATTTCCGTAACTATGATTAGCCCTGTACCATCACTCGAAAAATAACCCACTTGAACGTTTCCAGACTTATCCTGGATGATTTTTTGAATAGAGCCAGTTTTTGCATTTCTAATATAAAAAGTATTTAGGGAATCAGTTGTAACAAATTGTTTCCCATCGGGTGAAAAATTAAAGATACTATGAGGAAGTGCAAACTTCATTCGCAATGTCTGAGTTAAATTCATATTTTTATTTCCGAGTATATGTATATGATTCAAATCAAATGTGTATTTTGAAAGTGACTTAAATACTTTTTGGAATAATTCTCCTTCATCATGTTTAGGATTAGATTCTTGTAGAGTATGAAAACTTGCCTTTATCAAATTATAATAATTTGTCAGATAACTAGATGTCGCCTCATATTCTATATCTGCAATAAATATGTTCAACTTCTCTTCGTTTTTTTCTGATTCTTTCATTTTTGAAAACGAAAAAGAACTTAGTTCGACAGAAAAAGTAAAAATAGCAACACCCAGGACGAATAAAATCTTTTTTAAGTTTTCCTTTTTATTTATTGCCTCCTTTTCTTTTGCTATTATCCGCTCTCTAAACTCTACACTTTTTTGGATAAACTCAATCTCTCGAATCCCTAAATCATCCTTACGATTATGATACCATTCTTCCGAATTAATAAGAGCATTTCCTCTTAGCAAAGTTGTTTCATCCTTTCCAGCTACTTCCCACTCCTTTACCGCATAACGTAACTTTTCCTGCCAGACTCTAAACTCTCTATCTATATTAATCCATTCTCTAAGTTTTCCCCACTCCCGAATCAATGCCTCATGCACAACTTCTATCGTTTGTTTTCCTTCTTCATTTGTGCCTGTTGTAATTAGCCGCATGTCAGCCAATACAAATACAGTGGATTGCAACCCACTATCCATTTCCTCTAAGAGCGCTATACGACGAGTATCCTCCGTTCCATGTCCTGGTTGGCTCAATTGTAACATATTTTTTTTAAGTTGCTCTTT
>JAGOHK010000071.1 GCA_017996175.1 Leptospiraceae bacterium | reverse complement strand
GTGCAGATACTCATGCATAACCCCAACTTCTTAATTTTAGATGAGCCTACAAACGACTTCGACATCAAAACTCTTTCTATTCTAGAAGAATTTCTCTTAGACTTCCCTGGATGTGTTCTAACCGTTTCTCACGATAGATACTTCATGGATAGAGTAGCAAATCACTTGCTCATATTCGACGGAAAGGGAAACATAAATCTATTTTCGGGAAGTTATACAGAGTATTTGAACCAACAAAAATCAGTGGTTCGACACGCAAACTTGGAAGCTGCTGCTCACCAACCGAATGCAAAGAATAAGCAAACGAGTCAACCAACACCAGAGCCAACACCTACTGCGGCAATTCTAGATAAACCACAAGGCAAGAAACTTTCCTTCAAAGAAGAAAAAGAATTAAAATCTCTCGAAAAAGAAATTGAAAACCTAGAAAAAGAAAAAGCAAAGATCCAAGAAGATTTGATTACTTTTCATTCCGATTTCAAAAAAGTTGAAGCCCTGAGCGCCAAATTAGTAGAAACCGATACTTTGATTGATACAAAGTTTAAGAGATGGGAAGAGCTGGGTGGATAATTATAAATGTTGAATTATGAATGCAGGAATTAAGAATGGGAAGAGGTTGGAATGTTTCCTAACTTCTTTCGACGATTCAATCCTTACCTTAATAACATTTAGACAATCCCTACCGCGGGTTCTCCAATTGAGGTATAAAAAATATTCTTGCAATAAATTTTGAAAATGATTACAATGACTATTAGTTTACGGGAGATTTTAAATGAGTCTTACATTTGTAATTGGAATAGTCATTATACTTACTTGGGCTATTTATTTTATTGTTATTGGTGCTTCTAGGATAATTGCAGATAGAGTTACAAAAAATCTAAAGGAAGAACATCTCAAATAATGAATGATGATTCTTTACTCATCCTAATCGGATGTCTTTTGGTCGGACTTGTAGGAGGCCTATTATATACATACAATGAATATAAGTTCTTTGTCGAAGTTTTAACAGTAATTTTATCAATAGCGACTTCAATTTTAGGCATCATTCAATTTTTGAAAAATAGAAAGTGAATTCGAATGCAAAAACTCGCCCTACTCTTACTCGTTCTACTCACACTATTTCAATGCGCGCCACCGGCTAATCAAAAGAAACCTCCTGTTGCGGTTAAAGGTATTTTGGATTTACGTTCGGTTGGTGAGCTTGCCGAACCATGGGATTTTGAGAGGGATGGCATTGTTAGCCTCGACGGGGAATGGGAATTTTACTGGAAAGAATTTTTAGATCCAACGAACGTCGTAGGGGCTGAATATATTCAGCCCTTACATGATAAAGTCAATTTTATAAAAGTTCCAAATTCTTGGAATGGTCACAATGTATCGTCTAACGGTGCTATTCCGGAAATCATTGATGGGGACGGACATGCTACTTATAGGTTAAGATTTTTAACAAAACAAACTTCGGGTTTATCTATCCAACTTCCGACAATGGGAACTGCCTATAAACTTTTTATCAATGGAAAACTAATTACAACTGTGGGACAAATTGGAATTACCCCTGAAGAATCCAAGCCAGACTATAAAGTGCAAGTTGTGCGAATACCGGAAGTTATCTCAGGGGAATATGAATTCATCTTTCATATCTCTAATTTTAATTACAAACAAGGAGGGATTTGGTATCCAATTCCAATCGGGCTTGATAGGGATATTGTAAAAGAAAGAGAGAAGAATTTATTTGTCGATATATTTTTAGCTGGTTCCCTTCTGATTATGGGACTTTACCATTTGGGGCTATTTTCTGTTAAGCGAAAAGATAGCTCAGCACTTTGGTTCGGTTTGATTTGTATTTTAGTTTCGATAAGAACACTTCTCACCGGTGAATTTTATCTCTATACCCTACTTCCAAATTTTCCTTTTAATTTGGGAGTTAAGTTAGAATATATTGCATTTTACCTTGGAATTCCATTTTTTATTTTATATCTGCGAGAAATATTTCCTGAAGATTCTCCCAAAATTCCTATCTTAGCCATTCAAATATCCTCTTACTTATTACTCATACCTGTTCTCTTTTTTCCACCTAGGATTTTTACACACACGGTTTTGGCAATGGAGCTAATTGCCATCATTGCTATACTATTTGGTGTTTATATATTTATTCGAGCTATTTCTAATGGACGCGAGGGAGCAAAATCGTTCTTAGCCGGTTCTATATTTTTAATCTTTGCAATGATAAATGATATACTACATACAAACTTAATTATTTACACAGGATTTTATACTCCTACAGGATTATTTATATTTATATTTTCGCAAGCATTCCTACTTTCTGCCCGTTTTGCAAAAGCATTTACGCAAGTAGAAGACCTTTCCGAAAACCTAGAGCGTAAAGTAATCGAGCGAACAGAACAATTAAACCAAGCGAATAAAACTATAGAAGTTGCCTTACAAAAATCTGACAAGTTACTCCTAAATATCCTCCCCGAAGAAGTAGCCGAAGAGTTAAAAGAAAAAGGACTTGTTACTCCTGTGTTATTTGAAAGCACAAGTATCATGTTTACCGACTTCAAAGGTTTCACCCAAATAGCCGAAGGACTCACTCCACAAGAACTCATTAAAGAACTAGACGATTGTTTTTCCCAATTTGATAGAATTACAGAAAGATACAATTTAGAAAAACTAAAAACAATTGGCGATAGTTATATGTGTGCTGGCGGAATACCGAAAGTAAACGCTACTCATGCGATTGACTCCTGCCTTGCTGCACTAGAAATTCAATCTTTCATGAATCAATTGAAAGCACAAAAACAAAAAAACAATGTTCCCTATTGGGAGTTACGTCTTGGTATCCACTCGGGTCCTGTTATGGCTGGTGTTGTGGGAGAAAAGAAATTTGCTTATGACATCTGGGGCGATACTGTTAACACCGCAAGTCGTATGGAGTCGAGCGGAACTGCAGGTAGGGTTAATATCTCATACTCAACTTATGAACTTGTAAAGGATTTCTTTGAATGCGAGTATCGTGGCGAAGTATCTGCAAAAAATAAAGGAAAAGTAAAGATGTACTACTTGAATCGGATTAACAAAGAATATGCGAAAGATTCGGAAGGGCTTTTAGCAAATGAGAAATTTCTAAATAGGTTTTAAAATACCAATCAATACTCTATATGATACTGCATTAAGCAAAGATGAATGCTTCAACTTCTCTTTGCTTAATGCTTTTACACAAACCCATCTCGATCAAATTTTAAGCCTTAATCAACTTGGGTGGTAAATACTTAGAAACCTTTTCAAAAGCGGAATCTTTTCCGTATTCCAATTTACCAATTCCAGGAACTGCACCCAAAGCAATGGCTTCTTTTTGAAATTCAGGATAATTAGAAATGAGCATAATGGGTGTTTTTCTTAACTCGTCATCGTTTTGCATTGCTTGGACTAAAATAGTTCCGTCAGTATAATCAATGTCTAGTTTGCGGTTTACCAAAACTAAATCGTAAGCTTTTTTACGAAGTTCTAATAATGCTTCTTCCGTTGAATCAATTCGTATAATTTGACAATCGAAGTTGGATTCAAAATAATTTTTGATTGCATTATGATCTGGATTACATTGTCCAACACTTAAAACTTTTTTCATATTTAGTCCTTTTGGAATTTTAAAGAAACCGAATTCATACAATACCTAAGTCCGGTTGGTTTAGGTCCATCGGGAAAAACATGCCCTAAATGCCCGTCACACTTTGCACAATGCACTTCCGTCCTTGTCATAAAAAAACTCTTGTCAGTAGTCGTCTCCACAGCTTCGGTGGAAATGGCTTCAAAAAAACTAGGCCAGCCAGTGCCAGAATCGAACTTTGCCCTTGCATCAAACAGTAAATTACCGCAACCAGCACAATAGTATTTACCGTCTTCGTGATTATCATTGTATTCTCCGGAAAATGCCCTTTCTGTTCCGTGTTTGCGCAAAACTTGGTATGCCTGCGGAGTGAGAATAGACTTCCATTCGGTTTCTGATTTAATTATTTTTCCCATATTTCTTAGACTAATTCTAAATTGTTTGAAAAATAGCAAGAAAAGATTTTAGCGAAAATAAGGTCTAGAAAATCTACTTGTATATTCTTAGGTAATTAAATGGGACATTTTTATTCTTGAATAAAAAATTTTCAGATATTGAAAATCATGAAAAGCATTCTTATCTTACTTGTTGCTGTTTATACCGAGCGTAAAAAAAATTTTGCACTTTTTTGATTCTCTAAAATGAGATTTTGCAATTAGTATAAGTAGCGTCTAATCGCTGTCAAATGAAGAATTGATTTGAACTCTAAGTAATAAAAAAATAAAAATCATTTGACAATTGAAAATTATTGATGTGAATTATTTTAAAAAGCGCTCAAGCTATTTAAAATAATTCAACTAATTTGATTTGTTTAGGTGTAATTCTTTTTGTAAAGAATCAAAGTGCAATTAAGCAGAAAACTTATTAGACCTAATAGATTTTTTCAGTCAGAGGATAATATGAACCTTTTTTTTCAAGCCGGTGGACAATCTAGATTAATTCTAACCCATGATTGGAAAATATCCTATTTTAATCGAAATGTCGCGAGTGTTTTTCAAGAATTATACAACAGTCCTCTACAAATAGGAATATCAATTCAGGATTATATTGATATTCCGCTACTATCTTTTTTTAGAGAAAGTTTTCAATCTGCCCTGGACGGAGAAGAGGTTTTTCGAAAGAAAATAATTACTTTGGAAGAAAAAGAGTATTGGTTTCAATTTTCTTTTTATCCACTTTGGGAAAATTCCAGTCAAGTATGTCAAATACTTTTTGTTTCCGAGGATGTAACAGATGCCTTTCAAAAAGAAATAAAAATTTCTAAACAAGAAAAGGAAAGAATTCGAATAGAAGAATATCTGAAACACTCAGAAGAGAAATGGCGGTCATTAGTCGAAAGTTCGCCTAATATTATTTTTACTCTTGATAAAAATTTTAATTTTACTTATATCAATTATCCGGTAGCAGGACTTAAGTTACAAGATATTTTAGGTTCTAATTATTTGGATTTTATTCAAATACAAGATCAATTAAATATAAAAAAGTATTTAACTGATTGTTTACAGCGTGGAATTGTTCGAGAGTTCGAAATACAAGGAAACGTCAAAGACTCATTAACCGCTTGGTATACAGTCAGAATTGCTCCTATCCGAAACAACTTTACAAATGAAATTGAAGCCATAATTGGTACTGCATCTGAAATCACAGAAAAAAAGGTTGCTGAAAGAGTTTTATTGGAAAGTGAAGAGCGGTTCAGGAATATGGCGGATAACGCACCTGTGATGATATGGATTTCAGGTATTGATAGCAAATGCAATTTTTTTAATAAACCATGGTTAGATTTTACTGGGCGAACAATGGAAGAAGAAATCGGCACTGGCTGGATTCAATCCGTTCATCCTGATGATCTGAATTTTTGTGTAAGTACTTATATGGAATCTTTTCAGAGAAAACAAAGTTTTGAAATGGAATACAGATTAAAAAGGTATGACGGCGAATTTAGATGGCTTTTAGATCGAGGCGTTCCTTTTATTACTTCAAATGGAGAGTTCAGTGGATTCATTGGATCTTGCATTGATATTACAGAAAGAAAACAATTTGAATCAGAAATAAAAGCATCTCTAGATGAAAAAGAAATCCTTTTGAAAGAAATTCATCATCGCGTAAAAAATAATCTGCAAATCATTTCTAGCCTATTAAGTTTACAAGCAAATCAATTAGAAGATCCTCTAGTATTGGAAATTTTTCAAGCTAATATTAGAAGAGTAAAATCAATTGCTCTAATTCATGATATGCTAAATTTATCTTTTAGTCATTCCAAAATTAATTTCAAAGATTACCTAAAGCTAATATGCAATTACCTTTTGACAGTACATGAGACAAAACCGAATATAGTTACACTAAATCTTATCTCTGATGATATTCTAATTAGTATAGATATTGCAATTTATATTGGTCTTATTGTAAATGAACTTGTTTCTAATACTCTAAAATATGCTTTTCCTGAAGGGAGGAAAGGTAATATTCGTATTGAAATTAAATGGGAAACAGAAAAAAAACTTTCATTAATAGTTAGCGATGACGGAATAGGAATTCCAACGTATTTTAATTTGGAAGAAGTGAAATCTCTAGGAATCAAGTTAGTAAATACATTAATAAAACAAATGAAGGGTAATATATTTATGCAAAACGAAAATGGATTAGTATTTACTATTTCCATTCCATTGCAAGAAGAAAAGGGTAGAGGCAAATAATATGAAACCAGTACAAGTTATGATCGTTGAAGATGAAGCGTTAGTTGGCATTGATATTCAGGACAATCTAATTAATTATGGATATCATGTTGTTGGAATTTCAGATTCGGGAGAAGCTGCAATCGAAAATGCCAGAAAAAGTAAACCTGAAGTGATTCTAATGGATATTCAATTAAACGGAAAAATAAGTGGGATCGATGCAGCCAAAGAAATTCACCAAAATTTAGGAATTCCAATCATATACTTGACTGCCTATTCAGATGATAAAACTTTAACAAAAGCTTTGGAAGCTTCCCCCTCCGGTTATTTACTAAAACCTTTTGTCCCCAGAGAATTACATACTTCCATTCAATCTGCTCTAAAAAAAGATCAATCAGAAAAGAGAATTAAGTTAGAACGCCTCCGTTATATTCAAAAAAATATTTTGGAGAAAAAGAATTTAAAAAGAAAACTTGCTAATTTACAAGAATATAATTCGAATTTACCTCTGAAATCAAAAGAAAAAAACCTGGAACGAATCAAGTATATACTAAATTCGATTCAAAAAAGAAAAAGAATTGAAACAGACCTAAGAGAGCAAATCAAAAAATCGGAACACTTAGAAAATTTATTAGGAGATTTGGTATTTAACCAAAGAATTGAGAAATACTTTCCTTACATTTTCCCATTACAAGAATTTACGGCAACACTTGAATATACTAAGGAAGAAGTAACACGAATGGGTAATTTGATTATTCCTCTCCTAATTCACCCTGAAGATTTTAAGGCAATGGAAACATATTTTAAAGACCTTATTGAAAAACCAGGGACAATATCAGAAATCGAAATTAGATTAAAACATAAAAGCGGAATATGGCGATATTTCGCATGTAAGGGAATATATGAAGAAACCGAAAAAGATGTTGGAAACATACTCCACTATGCAAAGGATATTACATGGCTTAAAAACTTACAGTATACATCGCATATTTCGAGAGAAAAATTTGTGGCTATTAGTAATAATCCTTACTTCGGAATTGCCGTTCTTGATTTAGATGCAAAGATAATGAATTTAAACCCTACACTTGAACACCTAACGGGGTACACAAAGGAAGATTTGAATTGGTTAAATTTTTCCGACTATATTGGACTAAAGGAACTAAGATCTATTTGCCAGAATTTTGAGAAATTAAAAATGGGGACTATTGATACTTTTCAAACAGAGACTTTTATTTATACAAAACATAAAGGCGCTTTTTGGGGTTACATGGTATTTAACCCAATTTATACTCCGGAAAGAGTAATTGATCGGATAGTTTGTACGTTAGTTGATATATCTGAATCTAAACTATTTGAGAAAAAGGTAGATTCTAAGCACAAAGAATAATTGATTTGTTAACATGTTGGAGTATTTGGAATATTTGCATTAAATGAGAAAGATCAATAAATTAAAAATATTAAAAACATTACAAAATAAAACTAAGAGGATTGTTTTTTCGATAACGAATTGGGATAAATCTTATTTTATCTTTACTTGGTTACTTTTTCTATTCTTTTGTTTTTCTATACAGGCGAAAGATTGGAGTGACTTAGACGAAGGAGAAAAAAAAGATGTTTACGGAAGTGAAAAAAGAAAAAAATATTCCGCAAGTAATCTATTTTTTGAAATCGAAAATTGGGAAAAACATTACGGGGTTCGCATTCTCTATTTGTACGATCATACGGATTATCCCAAATACAATTCGACTTATTTTATTCCATTTTACAATCGACTTGAAAGTAAAATAGATAACCGAAAAAAGTTTAGATTCTTAAATTATACCTTCAAAGAAGAACGAAAAGAAATAGATCGATCGATTTTTCCAATTGCGTTCTGGGGCAATAATACAGAGTCGAATAAAAACTATAATTCAATTCTACCGTTCTATTATTCTTCAAAAACTTTTAATAAAACAAAACAAGAAACAAATCTAATTCTTTTTCCGCTTACTTATTATTATCTCCAACAATCAGAGTCACAAGATAATTTTAGCAGTGAAAATAATTTTTCAATTCTACACGGAAGAATTTCCGAGACCTATAAAACAACAAATCTAACAAAAGAAAAAAGTATCTGGTTTCCTATCATTCCAATAGTACGTCATACGCAATTAGAAGATTCTTACTACCATTATATTTTTCCAATCTATGGTTTTTATAGAAAAGAAAATTCCTCTGAGGATACTACAAAGTTTGGATTCTCTATCTTTCCATTTTATTACTCCAACTATTCCTACCCAATCACTAAAGGCGAACGTCATTATGAAATCACAAATTGGACTTTATTTCATTATAGAAGTATAGAAGAAGACCGTGGTGGATTTCGAGAATACACCCATAAAAGTAAATGGGGTTTCCCCCTATTACCCTTTGGATATTACTCCTCATACGAACAGGGAGAGGGAAATTACAAGCGGCTACTAACTCTTTTCCACTGGGAAAATTCCGAAAATGGTGAGTTAAATGCTATTTCATTTTTACCTTTCTTTTTCTATAAGAAACAGAATTATTTTCGAATTCCAATTCTACTCGTCGATAAAGATTTGAGCTCTCCAGCGGCAACATCTGGCAGAACGTTTATGCCCATTTTCCTTTACTATAACAGATGGGATACGGCTAACCAGACGTTTGTGCTAGGTCCATGGGTATCTCTTAGAAGTGATATTCAAGACGAAAGTTTCTCTACATTTTTTCCATTTTACTGGAAAAGAAAATCTGAGAAAAGGGACTTTACATTAATTCTGCCTATCTATGCAAATTATAATGATAAGGAAAATGATTACCATTTCAATCTATTCTGGTTCACCAAATCGAATTCGGGTTTAATTAATCCAAATTTATCCGTTGGGACAAAAGAAGATAAATGGTATTTCGATACAGATTTAACTTTACTCTACTATCTCGCAAGTATCTCTTTTCGACAAACTCTGGATAAACCGAAATTTTTGCGAAATGTCCTGAACCGAAATAAAAGTTACGAAGAAATTGAAGAGGACAAAAAGAAACAACTAGAATTAGAACAAAAAAATAAAATAGCAGAAGCGGATAACAAACCTAAACTCTCACGTAAAAAATCTGTATCCAGAGAAGAATCTCTTAGTTTTAGCGGTTATAGCCTATTATTCGGACTACTCTCTTACGAAGCGGCAGATACTAGGAGACATTTTAGGCTTCTTCCTCTTTCCTGGTTTAGTTGGGATAAAACCTCTGACGATAAAGTTTACGTTGCTCCACTATTTCTTTGGTACCAGACAGAGGTGTTAGAATACTTTGTATTCTTTCCATTTTATGGAAAACAAAAAGATGAGGATGCTGAAAAAAAAGCATTTTTAATTAACCTATTTATTTCAGAATCCTACAAGGCACAAAATTGGAAAGAAAATTCCGTTGTCTGGCCTTTTGTTAATTGGTATTCTTCGGATTCAATTTCTGGGCATAGATTTTTGCCTTTTTATATTCATAAAACAAATATTAACCAAGATTCTACGACTAATACAAATTATTCCCTTCTGTCTTATTATAATAAAAGGGAATCCAAAGATTATTCTCAGACTAAATTTTATTTCTGGCCACTTTTGGTATTTTATAAGAGTAATTCATACAAAGAACTCGATTCTTCAAATGGAAAAAAAAAATTAATAAAAGAGTCATCTCTCTGGTTCACTCCCTTTTTATTTAGATCGAATACTAGGTATTATTCGCATACTAACCTACTCTGGTTTATTGATTGGGAATCGAATACAGAACAGGAAACTTTGAATTATTTGATTATTGCACCTTTTTACTATTTTTCTCATAGAGACTTTGGAGTTTTTCCAATCAGTTTTAATAACACTAGTGATGGCTTTCAAACTTTTACTTTACTCAATTACTTTAAAAAGAAAGAAAATTATTTTTATCTAAATTCTTTTGTATTCCTGGCTGAAATAGAAAAACAACCGAATTCCTTTGAGGTAAATTTCCTTTTTAGAAGTTTTAATTTTTCGAATACGGAAACACAGACCAGGTTCTCAGGACTTTTTGGTTACGGATGGGATTTTTCAAGAGAGAACGGCAAATGGAAAGAAGCCTCAATTCTTTCGTATTTAGGCGGAGGATATAGGTTAGATGGAGGAGCTCCGATTTACAACCTATCTCTTTTATTTTATCATGAAGTTGGAATTGATTACTACAAAAACTGGACTCTTGGAAATTATAGACGAGTTTCTAAAGAGGGAATTCGAAATAACTTTTTGTATTTAGCGGATTATGAGTATTTTGCGGCAAATGATTCTACAACTTGGGACTTTTTATTTACAGGAATTCAATACCATAACTTCCAGAAAGAAAATTACTTTAGAGCAGGGTATGGGTTCTTATGGAATTTTCGAAAAGAGAATGATCTTTGGTCAGATGCTACGTTTTTGTGGTTAGGGTACTCTAAAGATAGAGAAGCGGTTACTTATAATTTTCTTCCTGTAATCCGAACGTATGATTCTAAAGACGAACAATCTCGTATCTATGGTCCAATGTTACTTTATACATCTAAAGAAGTAGACAAAGATCTTGAGTTGGGATTACTCGGATTAGCCTACTGGCATAAAAAAGAGAAACAAGAGGAAACTTATATTTTGCTCGGAGCTCTTTATAGAGAATATACGAAAAGTGAAAGAGGTTTTAGATCCCGCGGAAGTTTATGGGGCTGGCTCTGGAATTACGAAAAAGAAGAAGAAACTGCTTATGAAAAATATTCTCTATTTAAAATTTTTTCTTACACTAAAGGAGAACAGCTTTAAAAAATATGAGGGTTTCTTTTTGAAAATGGAAATAAAAAAAGTCAAACATGGAAAATTAGATAAATCAAATAGAGTTTGTATGAGATCTATTTTACTATATCTGCTTCTGCTTTCCTGTTCTAGTGGGGATAATAGAAATTATTATCTGCCTCCGACAAGCACTCCGAGCTATAATTTAGAAAACAATAAAATTTTTTCTTCTACTAAGAAAACGGATACTACTAGTTTTCCCCTTGAAGTATCTACATTTTCGTTTTTTAATTTAAAAGAATCTGTTGAGGAGTCGGCTACTCCACAAGGAATTTGCACGGAAGAATTACTTAATAGTTTTCGATACAATTATCCTAAAAGTGAAGATCAAAAAAATTTAAATCTATACACTGAGATAGCTACAAGTCCTTGGAATCCAAAACGTAAATTAGTACATATTGGAATTTCTGCATCAGCTTTAGAAAATGAAACAAAAAAAGAGACTCCCTCTAAAAATGTAATTTTTGCAGTTGATACATCTGGTTCCATGAGTGGAATTGATAGAATAGATCTAGCGAAAAACTATATGAAAAATTTTATTCAGGGGCTACAGGCTAACGACACTATTTCCATTATTCAGTATACGAACGATGCAAGAATTTTTTTAAAACCTACTCCATTACAAGCTAAAAATAAAATTTTAGATGTTATTTCAAAATTGTATCCAAGCGGTGGCACAAATGCACTACCAGGAATTTTACTTTCTTATAAATTAGCAAGGGAATTAAAATCCGCTAACACACCTAGTAAAGTAATCATTTTAACCGACGGAGACTTTGGGGGCGTTAATAACGAAGAATTTTTAAGTCTAGTCGAAAAAGAAAATAGAACTGGAACTGCGATTTCTATTGTTGGATTTGGGAATGATTTAAACAGGGTAGAACTTATGGAATTATTAGCTAAGTCTAAAAAAGGAGACTCTATATATATTAATTCTTCAACTGATATAAAAAAAATAAAACCAAGCCAAGATTGGATAATAAAGAGTATCCTCGCCAGTGATTTAAAGGTTGAAGTTAAATTTAATTCCAAACAAATAAATTCTTTTCGATTGATCGGATTTGAAAATTATAATCCCATAAAAGACAATGCTAAAGTCGACGTTTATCCGGGATTTTCCTATACAGCTCTATATGAAATTCTTCCGGCAGAAACTGACTTGATTGATAGTGAATTTTTACAAGTTCGATTGAACTATAAAACCGGAAAAGGTAAAACAGAGGAAATTAAAAATATAGTAAAAAATAGTACAATTTCAGCATGGGAGAGTACGGACAACTTCCGATTTGCCGCAGGTGTTGCAGGTCTTGGAATGATCTTAAATAATTCGACCGACAAAGGAAATCTAGATTACAATATGGTAATCCATCTACTACAAAGTTCTATTTCCTTTGATCCTGAAGGTGCTCGTTTAGAATTACTTACTTTAGTAAATAAACTAAAGAAACTAAATAGTAATTGAAAGATTTTTCTATATACCACGTTTCATAAATAAGTTCTGCTATTCTACATAACTCATATACTCACATTCAGGAAATGCGGAGCAGATAAAGTATTGTTTGCCTCTCGGATTTTTTCGCTTTAAAATTTTATTATGGCATAAAGGACAGAGATTTCCCGTTTCGGATTTTTTCTTTTTAGAAATTGACTTTTGAAAATCTATTTGTTTTAGTTCCGTTTGGAATTTGTTGTAAAATGCTTTTAGAAATTCGACACGTTTTAGTTTTCCGGAGGCAATTTTATCTAAGTCCTCCTCTACATTGCGAGTAAAATGATTTTCAAAAAGATAAGAAATTTTTTCGGTTAAAAATGTGTTTACCTCAAGTCCAAGTTCGGTTGGAAAAATCGACTTTAATTTCTGGAGCGCATACTTTCTCTTATACAATACTTCAATGCTATTCGAATACGTGGAAGGTCTACCAATTCCTTCTTTCTCCATTTTCTCGACAAGGTTTGCTTCGGTGTAACGTGACGGGGGTTCCGTGTATTTTTGTTCTGAAACTGTCTCGAGGATTTTTAGAGTATCCCCTACTTTTACTTCGGGTAGTGCGCTCTCTTTGTTTCTTTCGGGGTAAATAGCCGTAAACCCCTCAAATAGAGTTTTTCGTCCGCTTGCCGTAAAAATAAAGCCCTTCACTTCTGCCTCGATACTTTGATTTACTCCTACTTCGGGACTCATCTGAGAGGCAACCGCTCTTTTCCAAATTAGGTTATACAAATTCCATTCGTCAGATTGTAAAAATCCTTTTAGCTTTTCAGGCAAAATATCAGTATCCACAGGACGAATTGCCTCGTGTGCATCTTGGACTTCAGGCTTAGAACTCTTTAATTTATAATTTCCAATGTATTCGTTTCCAAATTTTTTTTCTATATAAGATTTTGCTTTATTTTTAAATTCATCGCTCAGTCTAGTTGAGTCGGTTCTCATATAAGTAATGAGTCCAGTTGTTCCATATTCTTTTCCAGCAAACACTCCTTCATACAATTTTTGCGCAACGGACATTGTCTTCTTAGTGGAAAATTTTAATTTGCCCCCCGCTTCTTTTTGAAGACTGGCTGTAATAAAAGGAGGTGGCGGAAACTTCTTCTTTTCCTCGGATTTGAAATTTGTTACTACTAGATTTTTTTTGTATTTATTTACATCCAATTTATGAATTGCTAATTTAGAAGAATCTCCCTGCTCTGCTGGATCTATAAAAACCTGTCGCATCTGCGAACTCACTTTCGTTAAATCACCTTTAGTAATCTCAGTAAGATATTCTCCTCCTAAAATTTTTCGCCAAACTTCTTCCATTTTAGTTTGCGAGTTTATTTTTTTGTCTTTATCTTCTAAGTTAAGAACTAGTTCTTCTTCCTTTGAAGTTTTTGCTTTTACGGATAATCTCCAGTATTCTTCACTCTGAAAGTTTTGAATTTCCAATTCTCTTTCACAAATCCACCTGAGTACGACAGACTGCACCCTTCCAGCCGAAAGAGTTGGATTGTGTAAATGTTTCCATAACACAGGACTCAAGCGATAACCTACAATTCGATCTAAAATTCTTCTAGTCATTTGCGATTCGACTAAATCCATTTTGATTTTACTTGGAGATTTTAAGGCTGCAAATAAAGCATTTTTTGTAATTTCATGTAACTCAATTCTTGCAATGGAAGATTTATTCTTAGAAAGTAAACTGGAAAGATGAAAACATATAGCTTCCCCTTCTCTGTCTGGATCTGCGGCTAATAATATATTGTCTGCATTTTTAGCAAATGCCTTGATTTCACTAACTATCTTACTTGCACGTTTTGTAATAATTAAATCAGGAGTAAAATCGTTTTCAATATCTACTCCGAATTCTTTTTCAGGAAGATCCATCACATGTCCGAAGGAGGCAACTACTTTGTAACCGCTATTTAAGTATTTTTGAATCGTTCTTGCTTTAGAAGGAGACTCAACTATGAGAAGAGTAAAACTCATTGTATAGACTTAAATTGTAACTCAGCATATCTATCTGTCATCCCAGAAATATAATCACAGACTGCTCGATATTTTCCATCTTCTTCCATTCTCTTTAAATAAGCTTCTGGAATTTCTCTTGTATTTTCCAAAAAATAGAAAAATAATTTTTCAATGATAACCTGTCCTCTTCTGGACATTTGGATTACTCTTTCGTGGTGATACAATTCTACCAGTAGATATTTTTTTAATTCCCGAACTTGTTTGAAAATTTCATCTGAGTAACCGGCAATCCGAATTCCTTTTGACCAGATTTTTTTTAAGTCTTCCGCAGTTTCAATTTTATTTTTTTTCAGATTTGTTTCTGTTTGGGTGGTTAAGTCAGTAACTAGTAAATTTAATATTCCACGAATGGTAGAGCGAGTGAGTAAATCAGGATTAACCTCTTGGTATTTATCTTTCATGATAGAATACATTTCCTTCCAGAGTCTAACTTGCATTAGGCTCTCGACGGAAATATATTCCATTTCTAAACCATCTTCTATGTCATGGCAACTATAGGCAATCTCATCGGACAAATCTGTGATTAGAGATTCAAGGCTCGGACCTTCGCTAAGTCTAAGTTCATTTAACTCTGATTTGGCGTAATCTCCTCCGTGTTTCATAATTCCAGAAAGTGTAACCTTACAAAGATTAATCCCCGGAAATTCGGGATAACGATTTTCTAAAATTTGTACAATTCGAAGAGATTGTTTGTTATGCTCAAAACCTCCGTTGCCTTTCATAAGCTCCGAAAGTATATCTTGCCCTGCATGACCAAATGGGGCATGTCCTAAATCGTGTGCTAGAGCAATACATTCGGAGAGAAGCGAATTCAAACCAAGGTTAGTCGCAATGGATCTTGCAATTCCTGAAACTTCTAAAGTATGCGTTAGACGAGTTCTAAAATTGTCCCCCTCTGAATTTGTAAAAACTTGCGTTTTATATTGAAGCCTTTTAAAAAATCTAGAATGGTAAATTCTGTCTCTATCTCTTTGCAGTGGCAAACGGAATACATGTCCTTTTTCGTCATAAACGCGCTCCCTCGATTCAACATGTTTTACCCCATATTGTGCAATCTGTGAGTCTTCTTCTTTGTATAATTCGTCAATAGTCTTTATCATAAAAATTAATGCTTGTAGAATTGCCTGAATTGGCAACATAGTATTTACAAAATATGGATTTCTTAAACATCTTAGTCAATTTTTTTTCTAATTACGGATATTTTGCTGTCTTCGGAGTTTTAATCTTATGCGGATTTGGACTCCCTGTGCCGGAAGATATTTCCCTCGTTGCTGGTGGAGTAATCTCCGGTTTAGGTTACACAAATGAACATATTATGTTCGGAGTTGGTATGGCAGGGGTTTTAATTGGCGATTCCGTGGTTTTTACAGCCGGCTTTTTTTTTGGTGGTCAACTACTTAAAAATAAGTTTATAGCAAAGTTCTTAACTCCAGAAAGATACGCAATTGTGCAAAAGCAATTTGAAAAATACGGTAAATGGGTAGTATTCATGGCAAGATTTATGCCGGGGCTACGGACTCCAATTTTTTTAACGGCGGGTATTTCTAAACGTGTGAGTTTTCTGCGTTTTTTTGTTACAGATTTTTTAGCAGCTGTCATTAGTGTACCTATCTGGGTTTACTTGGGGTATTACGGAGCGAGCAACTTCGATCAATTAAAAGCCTGGGTAGTTCAGGGGCAAATTTCCTTTATTATTTTATTAGCAGTAATCATTCTTGTTTTAGCAGTAAAAATATATAGATCTAAAAAAAATGCCTAACAATCTATGGATATATTATCTCAACCTGTTTTAATTTTGAATACCAGTTACTTGCCCATCTCTATAAAGAGTGTACGGGATGCAATTTGTATGGTTCTGCTCGAAAAAGCAGAGGTAATTAAAGCAGCAGAAGATTTATTTATTCGTTCCGAAAAACTTAAAATTCCAGTTCCGTACATTATTCTACTCGCCAATTATTACCAAGTTCCAAGAAAAAAAACAAAAGTATCAAGAAACAATATTTTAGAAAGAGATAGTTTTACTTGTGTGTACTGTGGCAAACAACCTGCTCATAGCAAACTGACACTCGACCATATTGTTCCTAGGAGCAGATGGGAGTCCATTCCAAAAGATAAAAAACCCTCTGAGTTTAATTCTTGGGATAATATCGTGACCGCATGCAGAGAATGTAATACAAAGAAGGGAAGTAAATTACTAAGTGAGCTTCGTTGGAAACACCCAGAAATAAAAAAGATGGACTATAGACTCAATCATATCCCTCATATCAATGGTGCGGCAGCAGAGAAATATGGCTGGAATGATTATTTGCAAATTTTTAAGTGAAAGGTTTTAAATTTAAAAAGTGACAATAAATTTAATTTTGTAGTATTGGTGAGTTTAATCATGAGAAATTTTTATTTAGTGTTCTATTTAATTTTTACTTTTGCCTGTACCAACTATTCTGTTAACAAGTCAAAAAGTGTTCCTCCAATTCTTGTATCAATTGGATCTATTATTGATTCAGATGGAAATGTAATCTCAAATGCATACAGTGTCAAAATGAGAGTTACTAACCAAGAGCTTTTTTTTGCAGGCTACAAGCTGTATGTCGCAAATTCAGAAAGTGCAGCGCGTAATCCGTCCGACTTAACCTCTGGATTAAATTGCACTAGTGGACCTGCCCTGATCCCAAACCAGCCAATTGAATACACTCTAGAAATTGCAGACGATGTTACTAAACTGCCATCGAGTAGTCGAATTTGTACATACCAAGCAACTCTAACTTCAGGTCAGTTTATATCCGTAAGATCCTTGCTACTGTCTATCCAGCCTTCCAACCAAGGGGGTAATAGCATTAATCCGTCTCTTCCTTCAAATACTTTGGTAGTACCGTAACTACTTTAACCATATATCTATACTTTGAATGGAATCAGTTGAATCTCTTATCCAAAGTGATTTCGGATACTCACGAATTAACTCTAGATATTTAGACTTTGCAATTTTTAATTCCTCTTTCAATTGAATTTCAAAATCAGCGTTAGGCAAAGTTTTATTATTGAATTTTTCTCTTTCTTTGAAATATTTTAATATGGAATCATTTTGTAATTGTTTGGCTTCTTTATATAGCGCATAATCATTTGTTGCCGCTGATTTTCTAAATACTTCTTCATGGTTATGCCTATTCTCGAAAAATTCTTCAAGTGTATGTCTATGTTTCATCAATTCAAGGAAAATTACATCCGAGTTAAACTCTCCCTTGTCAGGATGGTATTTCAAAGCCAATTCGTGAAATTTATGTTTAAAAATTTCTTCCGTCGCTACTCTATCTAATCCAAAAAACTGGAATGCGTCGTCTACTTCCATTTGATTCATAATTTTACAAAAGCCTTACGGTAAGACTAAACTCAAGTATTTTTTAAATGATTTTGTAACTGCCTTTTTATTGAGTGAGTGTTTAATTCTCTTTTATATTCGAGGGTAATCGCCGTTAGTTTTTTATCGCAGTCATCTTGAAGATAAATACAATTATCCACTAAATCTCTAATTTTAACACTATAGTTTTGGGATTGTTTTTTTTTTATGGATTCGAGAAGAAGTAAAATTCTTTCATTTTGAGATATGATTTTGAGTGTAGACTCCCCGTCGCCATAAGAAAGAAGAGTCTGCATTTTTTGTAAATTTGACCTTAAAATTTTTAATAGCTGAAAATTATAATCCATTAACCCTGAATCGAAATTCCACTGGTTCGAGCGGAGGACGCTGGAACGGTAGTTCCTTCTTTTTTAGCAATTTCTTCCCATGATCCTTTCAACTCAGTTAAAAGTCTTACAACTTCTTTTAGGATTTTAGAATCTTTTTGCACGTTTGCTTCTAAGAGTCGTTTCTTCATATAAATGTAAAGACTGAGTAAATCCTCTGCAATTTTCCCGCCCTCTTCCATATTGAGAGAAGTCATAAGCTCAGTTACAATATCCTGCGCCTTGATAATGTTTCGATTTACAATTTCATACTTACGAGGTGTCATATTTTCTATGGCAGTGTTGGCAAAACGAATTGCCCCTTCATACAACATTACCACAAGTTTTCCTTGGCTCATTGTTGAGATTTCATTTGTTTTATATGGATCGTAACTGGAATTATAAGTTGATTTTCTAACTAAAGACATGCTTGGCTCCTCTACAAAATTACCTTCGACCAAAACGCCCAACTGCTTGACGTTACCTAGAAAGAAAATTATAGTAATTTGATAAATTTTCAAGGATAAAAAAATACTGTTATAAAAAATTAAAGCAAATTCCCCAAAATTTCATAAAGTAAAATGGGTTTTTCTTTTCCCTTCACTCGAACTAGATCAATTTCTCTAACTAAAAATGCTTCCGATTTACCATTTTTAATTACATCCCCCGAGACAAGTATCTTGGTTCCATATTGTTTATTCAAACTCTCAATTCGACTCGCTAAATTGACAGTATCCCCAATTACAGTGGTATCAATTCTAGAAGGAGAACCGATAGTTCCAAGTATCAACTCCCCTGAATGAATTCCAATTCCTATTTCAAGAGATGAATTATCTGGAAGATGGAATTGATTTGCAATAAGAATCATTTCAAGAGCAGCTAATACGGATTTCTCCTCATCTGGAAATAAAGCCATGATCGCATCTCCAATAAATTTATCTATAAACCCTTCATGCTTTTTAATGATTGGTTCCATTTTTTCTAAGTACTCATTTAAAAAACTAAATACTTTTTCGGATTCTGATTTTTCGGAGAAATTTGTAAATCCTCGAATGTCAGTAAACAAAACAGACATTCTGCACGAAACTGAATCGCCCTGCCTAATATCGAGTATGCTCTCTTTGTTTAAATTTTTTAAAAATTCTCCTGGAACAAAACGTTTAAACGATAAAGATAATTTTTCTTGTTGTTCTCTCGAAGCGATTTCTTTTTGTAAGGCTTTCTGTCTAGTTTCTTCTTCTCTAATTCTTAAATCATTGATTCGATAACCGAGAGCGAGGCTAAGCAAAATAGCCTCAAACGCAACTCCAGGAATTTGTAAATAATTTGTAAAAAAATTAGACGGCAAAATCGTCAAATTCGAACCTATATAACATATCACCGAAAATAAAAGCCCTGACCAAGCGATTAAAAAATAAATTGCAGGTTTATATTTATTTCTAATTGCATAGATGGAGGAAGTTAGTATTAGCCCCACTCCTAAAAGAGGATGCAGATTCGCAAGAATAGCTCCCATTTTATGAGGAATAATAAAAAAAATTCCCGTAAAGACTAATCCCACCAGAATTAAAATTTGAAACATTCTATTTAATAAAATCGAAAATTCAGAAATATTTAGAAATCTCCTCGAAAACAAACAGGCAAATAAAGATGTCAAAATTGCAAAAAGTGGCATTATCTTTATCGGATACCGAACTAAAAAATCCCTTTTCACATAACCAAGGTATCCATATAAAAAAAATAGAAAAATTCCATAACTTAGTATATAACCCACATAATACAAATATGTTCTGTCTTTTATAATGGCGAAAAGTAATAAATTATATAAAGCAAGCGATAAAATAATTCCAAAAAAAATCCCAAAGGTTAAATGTCTGTAACCGTCAATTTGGTTTAATATATTTTTATTCCAGAAAAAAATTGGGGTAACTAAGGGATCGTCGGATGTAAGTTCAAGGTAAATACGAATTATCCCCTTCTGTCCAATTATAGGAAATTGATAAAAAGGATGCTCTGAGTATTTATCCTCCGATGGATAAAAAACTCCAGCTGAAAGCGAATATATATTATCATAACTATCAGCCTGGTAAACCGTGATTTGAGTCAAAGGAGGGTAAGGCAACTCCAAAATCCACTCAGAATAATCCTCGTGAATTATATCAAAATAAATATAAATTATATCCTGTGTAATCCCGAAACTAAAATAATCAGCTTTTTTAAATTTGAATTTATTTTCCTGTGTGAATTGAATTAAATTATCTATCCCTATTTTATGGGGAGATTCTAAATAATAAATTTCTTTTGCTTTAAAAAAATTGTTTTTAGAATTTAGGTTTATACTTCCTTCGTTTTCATTTATGCAAGAAATTGAGACCAAGAAGAAAAAAAAGTACAGTAATTTTAGTCTTTTCATTTTTGGTATTTATGATTTGATTTTAAAATAAAACAATCCTATTTTATTTTATAAATTATTTCCCATTTGGGGCTAAATAGAATTGTCCGCGAATATCACCAAAGAAGGTCTGTGCTTTTGTGTGGATATTAAAATACAAATCCCCTTGTCTTGCAATGTATTCCATACCGGCTATCGTTTTCACTTTATCATTTGGGATTGCAGGAAAAATGGGACAACCAGCGGTAATTGCACCAATTAACCCTTCCCCATGATTTGCAGTTGCTACAATATCTTCATTTTTGACTTCTATTTTCATAACGCCATCGGACAAATAATTTTGAATATTTCCAATGAGCGCGAAATCAACAAGAATCGGTCCTAATTGTCCCGGACGACCACAATGGATATGCAGCATATTCATATTCTCCACATCCAGATTACTGACGGCTAAATACACGTAAGCTCTACTCAAGTCCTTCGTAAAGGAAATAATGGAATGACCGTGAGATTTACGATCTTTACGAGCAACTGATGGCAGACTGGAATGAAATGCCTTTGGGATAAAATCAGGAGTTTCCTCTTCCTCTCCTCCCTCTTGGTGCGGACTTAAAAATGCCTCGTAAACAAAACCAATATCCGATCCAGCCCGTGGTTCGAGCTTAATTGGGCTTTCTCGATTTAGCTCTTCACGGGGAGATATAGTTTCAACCGAATGATGATGTTTGGGGACACGCAAGGAGGTTACACCCCAGTATCCAAGCCAGATCACTCCTCCGACTAACACCAATAACCCTACTACCTGCGCAAACTTCATTATGACTTTCATCATATTTTATATATCCTTTCTCTATACGGCATCTGTGGTAATCTTATAAATTTTTCTTATTAAATATTTCCTTTATTTGGTTAATGAAAAAAAGTAGAGGAGAATCGGCATTAGACCCATCAGATTTATAGACTTGAAATTGCATTCCATTTAGATTTTTCGCAAATGCATCTGCAAGTATAGGAAGAGATTTCTCCATAAATTCTTTTTCTAAGCTAGCAGGACTCATTTTTGCTTCCGCTTCTAGTTTCTTTTGTAGATAATCCAGTTCTTCCTCATGTGTAAGCCGCGCTGCATCTGCAATTGACTTTGATCTTTCTAACGCGAACGCACTCTCCTTTCTTTGAGTTTCTAACTCTTGTAAAAGTCTATAATTACGAATTTCTTCTTCTTTTTCTGCGCGAAATTTTTCTAACTCAAATTTTTTCTCTTCATTTTGGCGGGAAAGTAGAAGTTCATTTTCTCGCATCTTCGCGTCGCTTTTTTGTTGTTCTAATTGTTGATTGAGTTTATATTCACCAAGAAGATTTTCTTTTTCTATTTGGCGAACTTCGATTTCTTTTTCCGTTTCAAGTTCTGCAAACCTAGAAGACTTAAGTTGTGAAGATTTAAAAGAACTTTGCATAGATTTAAAAATTTCAATATCTTGTATAAATATATCCTGAATTTCAGTGGTTACTACCTCTAATCCCCAACCTGTTTCTGGATCGGATACAATTCTAGAAAGCTCAAGGCTTAGCGCGTCAGCGATTTCTTCCTTTCGTTTGCGATAACAACTCTGTAAATCAAGTCTCGCAACAAACCGTTTAATATGAGATCTACAAATATCAGCAATCATTCGGGCTAATTTCTCTTCGCCTCTCTGACGATTAGAAAAATTTATCAATTTGTAAATTCTAAGTGGATCGACTATTCGATATACTACCATACAGTGGATGCGGATATCTACATTATCCGAAGTAAGCTGCGATGCGTCAAAAAGAATTTCTTTAAGACTAGTCGGAACAATAAAAACTGTATCGCGAGCCCATTTAAAACAAGTTGCACCCTGCCCGCTTGATTTTTGCTTAATTTTCCCACCTTGAAAGTGAATTAAATATTCGCTAGGAAGTGCAGTAATATAACCCCAACTTTTATGCATCCTAGGATCGTCGGGAGAATTAGATGTGAGTTCAAATCCTGATTTGTTTGGTTCTTCTTTCGTCATTTTATCTCCTGAAATTTTATCACATAGTTAAAAACTCTGCCGCAACTTCTACTTTTAAAACTGCTTATTTTTTTAATTCCTATATTCTTTTGGTTTTAAAAAGATCTGTCAAGGAAAAGAAATACCCGAAAAAAGTTTCATCAAATTTTCTTGTATGCTTGTAGGCTATTGTTATAAATTAGTTTAATATTCAAGGGATAAATACAGACAATAGTAATGATGGATCATCGAATTGAACTAGAAATCATTGGAGAAAAAGCTGCGAATTACGTAAGGCTATTTCTAATATTCATTTTTGCTGCGGGAACACTGGCAGGTCACCTAGTACAAAATCATGTATCTCTTATTATAGGAAATTACGTTGGTGGAATTATTATATACGTTCTTGCAACTTTAACATCATTTATTATCCTCAAATCAAATACCTATACCCCACGAGTAAAATACTTTACGATGGGAATGGAACTTTTCGGATTAGCATTTGTTGTTTTCGGTTTTTTACGATTAACCGAACCTGAGATGCTTACCATTGCAATTAATGATATTGTTTTATATGCAATCTATTTTCTGTTAATAGCTGAATCCATCCTTAGATTTTCTCCACGTTTAACAATGTTCACTGGAATTTCATGTACTTTAATTTTTACTGTTTTAGGTTTTCTAATTAAAGCCAAAGGAGGCGACAAAGCAGTATTTGCCGTTACAACGTTAACTGTCATACTAGGTGCTGTATTTTTGTTCGCAATGACTATAGTGAGTTACTCCGGCACAAAATTCGTTCGCACAATAGTACTGCGTTTTAAAACTTCAGAGGAAAATGCAATTGAAAAGTCCAACGAGCTAAAAAAATTAATGGAACAAACAAAATTTACAATTCACGAATTGAATTTGATTATCGAAAATATTGATCATATTATCGAAGAAAGCCTGCGACTATCGACTGAGCAATTGCATTATTCAGAATCCTCGATAGAAATAGTAAATCATTTTTCTAATTCCATTAATTCGATTGCTTCTATGGCAAAAGTACAAGAGGAAAATTGTCAGGAAAATACAAAATCAATTTCATCCTTACATGATGTTACAAATAAAATTGATACGGTAAGTTTGAATATTAAAGAGAAGGGAAATAAATCACTAACTCTTGCAGAAAAAGGTGAACGAGAACTAAACCAAAGTAATATTGAAATTCAAAATATTTCAAAAGCGTCTATTGATGTTTCCAAAATCGTTACATTGATAAATACGATTGCAAACCAGACCAACTTGCTTGCGCTTAACGCAGCAATTGAAGCGGCAAGAGCTGGCGAAGAAGGAAAAGGATTTGAAGTCGTAGCAAATGAAGTTTCAAAATTAGCAGACTCATCTGGTAGAAACGCAAAGCAGATTGCAGAGTTAATCAAGGGAATGAAAAATACAGTAGACAATGGTGAAAGACAAATTCAAAACTCCTCTTATTCGATGAAAGAAATTATGAATATGATAGTTACCATTAGCCGCGACGTGCAAAGTATAAACGAAATAGTTCATGAACAAATTAAGATAATAGATGATAGTCGAGTTAGAACAAATAAAATCCTAGATATGGCAGAGACCATGAAACAATTAACTGGGGAAGAAGAAAATAATTCTTTACAATTAAAAACTGATATTGAAAAAGTATTCTCCGCATCTACGCAGGTTGCAAAAAAAATTCAGGATTTACATACCAGTGCGGAAAAACTCAAAAACCTCTCAGCAAAACTTGAAACAGTAGAGTAATATCTTTTTTTACAATAGCACCTAATTCTACTCTCATAGTTTTACTCAGGAAATAATTTGTATTTATCCTATAAACTAAATACTATCTGAATGGTGCTAGATTTTTCGTTGCGGAGAAAAGAATATTTTCTGCAAGTATATTTACCGATAATAAAGGAGAGAGTTTTTTAATTAAAGCAAATAGAATCATGCAATTAAGTTTACGAAAAAAAGTTTTACTTTCTGTTGGAATTTCTGGTATAATTTTAATTATTTCTTTATCCGCGATTGTTGGATATAGGGTTTATCTTTTTGTAGAAGCGCATTCTATTGATTTGGCGCGTAAAACTTCTAAAGAAATTGCCCAGAGGATAGAGAATTATATTGAAATTCCTTTTAAACAAACACAAACCCTTGCAAATATTTTAAGTGAAACTCGACCTGACAGAAATGGGTTTAACGCTATTATCCGCAAATTAAAAGAAAATGATGACGATACAATTATTGGAACTTACGGCATTTTTGAACCGTACTTATTTGATGGACGAGATGACGAATATAAGTTTGCGGGAAGCAAAGATCATGATGCAACCGGAAGATTCATTCCCTATTTTACTAAAACAAAAGAAGGAATTTCGCAATTAGAAGTAAATCATAATTTTGAAACGGAATCAGCAGATACGCAATATTACCATTATCCTAAAAAACATTTAAAATCGTATATTAGCGAACCTTACAAATATGAAATTAAAAGTCGTAACGAAAATGTATTTATGATTAGTATCACTTCTCCCATAACTCGCAATGGAAAATTTATAGGAGTTGTTGGACTAGATATTGCACTAAAAGATATGCACGAATTCATAAAAAATATGAATCTAGAAGATACTTATATAGTTATTTACAGTGATACTGGAAAAGTAATCAGTGCAAAAAAAGAAGAGCATATAGGACTTGGAATTGAACAAACAACTAGTT
>JAGOHK010000186.1 GCA_017996175.1 Leptospiraceae bacterium | reverse complement strand
TGGTTCCATAACACTTACCAGTGAAGTAAACCAAGGCACTTGCTTTTCAGTAAAATTTCCATTGAAAGAACCTGTGAAACAAGATTTAAAAGAAAAGAAATTTTTCAAAAAATTTGAAACTCCTTATAAAGTGCTCATCATAGATGATAATGCAATGAATTATGAAATACTGCGTTTTCATCTTAAAAAAATCGGTTTACAAACATACTATGCCAATAGCGGAGAGATTGGTGTTGAATTAGCTCTCAGTAATTTACCAGACATCATATTGCTAGATATTCATATGCCAGGTATAAGTGGAATCGAAGTTCGGAAGCGACTTCTCGAAAACGAAACTACCGCAAATATTCCGACGATTGTAATGTCGGCGGATGTATTTAGTGAAAGTAAGGATACGGTTCTTGAAGTAGCATTTTCGGATTTCATTTCTAAACCAATTGATTTTGCGGAATTAGATTCTGTTTTAGAAAAAAATCTTACGCATAAAATAATTTCTTAGTTTTTGATTGTGGTTGAAAATAGAAAAAGAAAAGGTGTTCTTACCCAATTTAAAGGAGCCTTATTAGTATATGAGAGTGATGTATTTTTCTGATACGTTTTTACCTAAAGTAGATGGAGTAGCCCTTTCCATTAAAAATTTTTCTGAATTGCTTTCCGATAGAGGGCATGATTTCCTGATTGCCTGTCCTAAGTATGGGGAAGGTGATTTTTCCAGGATGAATGACAAAATATCTGTAGAGCGGTTTACATGTGGTTATCTCCCAAGTTACCCTGATATAAAAGTAGTCCTTCCGAATCCAGATAAAATAAAAAGACTGATCAAGGATTTCAAACCTGACATTATTCATATTCATACACCCGGATTACTCGGACAATACGCAATTAGCGCAGCGGAAAAATATGGTATCCCAACGATCGGTACCTATCATACTTTAATGGCTGAACAAAATACTTATGTTTCCTTCTATAGACTTTTAAAATTAGATAAACTTTTTATGAAAATTAACAGGTTTGATAAAGAGTTGAAACTAAAAGATTTAGAAAAAGTGCAGAAATGGGACAACTTCAACATTCGAAAGAAAATCATTCTAAAACTTTGCAATAATTTATACGATAGGTGCGATCTGATTATATCTCCTTCTAATTTACTGAGAGAACAATTACTAGAATATGAAATTCAAAAACCAATTACTGTTGTATCCAACGGAATGGATTTAACTCGTTTCAAAGGGAATATTCGTGATTTGCCCACAAATCCAAAATTACTTCACGTAGGAAGAATTTCTTACGAGAAAAATTGTGACGTAATTATCAACTCCTTCAAACTTATGTTAGATAAACTGCCTACTGCAACTCTTACTATTATTGGAGAAGGACCTGCTATTTCTACTTTAAAGCACCAAGTAGAAAAACTAAATTTAGTGGATAAAGTAATATTTGCTGGTTTTATTGATAATTCTAAGTTACACGAAGTATACCCACAGTATGATTTGTTCGTTACTGCATCCACAATGGAAACGCAGGGGCTTGTAATTCTGGAATCCATCGCTTGTGGCTTACCAGCAGTTGGCGTAAAATCATTTGCAATTCCAGAATTAATCAAAGATGATAGAAACGGATATTGTGCTGAGCCATTTAATGCGGTAGAGATTGCAGATAGATGTGTAGAAATTTTAACAGACGCTGCAAAATACAAACACTTCTCCGAAAATTCTATAAAAATAGCCTCCGAACATGAACTAAATGAATGTGTAAGAAAAATGGAAGACGTTTACGAACGAGTAATGATTTTACATAAAGATAAAGAAAAAAAAGACCATCTACTTAATTTATTCATGTAGACCAATGAAACACGATTTAAATTTACAAAGCCCGATTTTCTTTGGAGGATCGCGGCTTTTGTTATATTTGTGCGTTTGAAAAAAATATTTATGCCTGAAAATTCCTTTTTAAACTTCCCAGTTCTATTTGCCTTTGCAATTCCCCATACAATTTTTACAATTTTATTTTTAATGAGTAAAGAAGAGCGCAAACTCCATGATATCCTCGCGTCTATTTGGATTTTACTCCTAGCAATTCCAATTCTGCAAAGATTTTTTCTGGGAAAAATGGAGCCTTCTCTTTTTGGAATTTTCGTTAAGAGTATTGTATATCCATTATGTTATGGACCGATGGGATATTTATATACGAAAAGTTTAGTAGAAGAGTATCCAATATTCTCTAAAAAAGATTTTTTTCATTTTATTCCAATTCTTTTATTTGCCATTATCCTCAGTTTACTACCCACAAATTTACATCCTCATAACCCACCGCCGCCAGGGTCTCATCCCCCATTGGGTAAACCTGGTTTTTTAGTAACTGCATTTATCTTGGATGGATTTATCCTAATCTCTATTTTTTGTTATAGCTTTTTTATTTTGCAAAAATTAAGAAAACATACTAATTCTGTAGAAAATTATTTTTCTACGATTACAGTTGCGAGAAATCTAATCTGGCTGAAATGGACGATTTGGATTTTTATTTTCCTATTTGTGTGGAATAGTATATCGCCTGCCGTCTTTAAATACGTTTTTCATACACTTGAGGTTAAATGGATTTATCCGCACGAGTTTAAATTAATCCACTCGAGTATTTTTATACTATTCAGCTATATTCTTAGCTTCTTTACTCTCAGACAGAGTGTTATTTATTCAAATGGAAATCTTGAAATCCCAGAAATAAAACAGGAACAATCGAAAGAGGAAAAATATATTCGCTCCGGACTAAAAGAAGATGAGTCCCAAAGAATCGCAGATAAATTAATTGAATACATGGAAAAAGAAAAACCATACCTCAGGGAGGATCTTCGAATTAGAGAAGTAGCAGATGAACTTGGAATCAATCTGAACTACTTAAGTCAGGCTTTAAATGAAGTGATTCAAAAAAATTTCTACCAATTTGTGAACGAATATCGAGTGAAAGAAATCCAAGAACGTATAAAAAAACCAGAATTCCAAGACTATCCATTACTTCGAATCGCGCTCGAATGTGGCTTTAATTCTAAATCTTCTTTCAATTCCACCTTTCGTCGTTTTACAAATATTAGCCCAAAAGAATACAGAAAAACCATTGTTTCCAATTAGAATGCTCGAAAGTTTAAAAAAAGGCTTGCAAATTTTCGCTGAATTGATTTAGCATATACTATATAGGGTATTGTATATGAAATTAATAGCATGGGAGAAATCCCAAAAGCTAATTCAAGTATATTTTGGAATCATACTCCTTCTATTTGGTCTAAATTCCATTTCGTCTTTATTTGGGAATGAAACTCTTGGACAAAATTGTAACAAATGCCATGGGATGTTGAATTTTTCCTACTTGAATTCTGATTTAAAATCCATTCGAAATCTAAATGTAAACGAAGAACAATTTAAAAAATCAGTACATGGAAAACTAAACTGTACCGACTGTCATAAGAATACTAATAGTTATCCGCACAAATCATTAGAACAAAAAATTGGCTGTAACCAAGATTGCCATTCCAATGATAAAGAGGGAAATCTGTATACACATGAAAAGCAAGTAACTGAATTTGAAGATTCCATTCACACAAAAGGCAAAAATGCAAAAAGTGTAGATAGCCCAACGTGCGTTAGTTGCCACGGCTACACTTCAGTGCATAATATTCAGAAAGCTACCAAGACCATCACACAAATAGAGAAAATTTCTCAGTGCATCGTATGCCACGACAATAAGGAAATGATGTTTCGAAATAAAGTAGAAGAAGACGCAGTAAAATCTTACCGCCAGAGTTTTCATTATAAAGCTGTAAAATTTGGTGGAGTGACTTCTGCAACTTGCCAGGATTGTCATGGAGTTCATAAAATTCATCCTAAAGATCATAAAGAGTCTTCGATTTCCGATGAAAAAATTGCGGATACTTGTGGTAAGTCAGGATGCCATGATGGGGCTAAGATTAATTTTGCGATGAGTGGGGCAAATCACTTGAAGCTTAGAGTAGACAAAGAGCCAATTCTATACTGGGAAGAAAAGATGTTTCAAATTCTAACCGGTGGGACAATGGTAATGCTAGTAGTTGGAATTATACTCGACGTACAAAAGAGATTTGGCTGGCTTGTTGTGGTTCAGAAATTTTTAGGGTTAATAGGAAAAGGTTTTAGCCTTATTTTTAAAGCTTTAAAAGTGACTCTTCGGTTTTTGAAAGCCCTGTTATTTGAGTAAGGAGGAGTATATGAAAAAAGACAATAAAGAGAAAACATTCGAGAGACTAAGCCTCGAACAAAGAATCCAACATGGGTTTATGATTCTAAGTTTTACTCTTCTTAGTGTAACAGGAATTCCAATGCGGTTTCCTGAAGTTAGCTGGTTAAAATATATTTACTTTTTCTTCGGTGGATTGCAAGGAGCGAGGATTGTTCATCGAATTTCGGCTGTCATTATGATTCTACTTGGACTCTATCATCTCTATTATATATTTCGCCTACTTATCATTAACCGCTTCAATGTTTGGAAAGCCTGGCCTATGGTTCCAACTTTAAAAGATGCAAAGGATTGGTGGGCAACGTCTCTCTATTACTTCGGTCTTAGAGACAAATTACCGTTATACGATAGATTTAATTTTAGAGAAAAATTTGATTACTTTGCTGTGTTTTGGGGAGTGCCTGTGATGATGTTTTCAGGGCTTATTTTGTGGTTTCCTGTTTTTTTTGGAAATTTACTGCCAAATATCGCAATCCCAATGGCATTTATCGCACATAGCGACGAGGCGGTGTTAGCCATTTCTGCCATTGTGGTTTGGCATTTTTACAACGTGCATTACAATCCAGATAAGTTTCCTGGAAGTACGGTTTGGTTAGATGGTAAGTTAACGGAAGAGGAAATCATAAAAGAACATCCTCTGGAATATGAAAGAATTACTGGAAATAAAATAAAGGAGTAAGTATATGGAACTCTCAACTAAAAAGAAATGGATTATAAGGATTATCCTCTTCTGGGTAATCTTTTTTGGAATTGTATATTTGAATTATTCAAATATTATAAATCAAATTATCCCCTATGTGCATCGCTCGGAAAAGATTGATTATCCGACGATGAAAGTAACGGATGCAGAATTTGAAAACATTGCCTTACAACTGCAAGAGGAATTTAGCAAAAACAATTCTTCCGTAGATAAAAATATACAAAACAAAGCTGTCTACGAAGAAGTGGCGAAAAATTTACGCGACAAAGTTGGAACATTTCAGAGAAATACTGGACTTGTCCACATAGATCGTTTTAGAAAAGCAGGGATTCGGGAATACAAAGGACCTGAAACTTGTTTGCAATGCCATAACACTATGAAAGTCAAAAACGACCATGGCGGATACGACACAGTAAACACCAGAGAGAATATCGAGTCTAGCATTCACTTTTCGCTCAATAAATTCGAGGGTTTTAACACTTACGGATTTAATGGGGAACGAGTAAAAGGAATTCCTCTTGGAAAAATTGATAGAGCTTGCGGTATACCGGGATCATTCACATGGACTGGTTGGGCAACAGTGGTTAATACCAAACACGGTCCGAGAAGTGATGGTTGTGGGCAGTGTCATGCTGGCGGTCAGTATGGTCCGATTAGTGGAACCATGTTTCCTGGTTACAAACCAAAAAGTTTTGAATTTGAATCTACTGATTGTTTAATGTGTCACTCTGCGGCTTATGACATGAATCAGAAATACGTTGTGCAAGATGAAAATGGAAAGTACAGATGGAACCAAGACAGAAGTTTGAAAGCGGCGATGGCTTCAATCAAACCGAATTCTGACAATTGTCTACGTTGCCATGAACACAACCATGGTGGAGATATGTATCCTGCAAACAAAGCTGCGATGAACTTGGGTTATAAAAATCCACGTCTCTTACATCCAGGGGCTAAGCGTGGTACACCTACAACCGGTGTTGACGTACATTATCGTGCAGGAATGAATTGTATTGACTGTCACGAAACTCACGGACATTTGATTGCAAGAGGAACAGCAGGGACTGACTTAGTAAGTAACGATTTACCAAACGTAGAAGTAACTTGCCAAAAATGCCATTCTGATTCTCCGCATATCCAAAACAAAAACCAAAGAGCGTTCCTAAATGCGCATACTGATAAGTTGGCGTGTGAGACTTGTCATATTTCTCACTTGACTGATGAAAACGTTGTGCTAAGAGATTGGACAGAGCCTGTGTTTAGCGAAGAAGAAGGAGTATGGGTTTACAAGGATATTCTCCGATCTGGAAAAGCTGGCGAAGCGATTATCTACAAATGGTTTAATGGTTCTGGAACTTTTATGGCTGGTGCGTTAGGCGACAATCCAAATGGACTCAAAACTTTCAAAGCATTTAAAACAAATCCAGATGAGCCGTATAAGAATTTCGATTACAGTTCTTACTATGAAAAAACATTTAGACCAATCGCGCAGCAGGGCAAATCAAAGTTAACCCCATTCAAACGATTCAATGCAAAGATGTATGAAGATATGGGAAACCAAGGTCCGTTTGGTGGAATGCTTCTTCCATTTGACTACAATGTTTACTATGAAACAGGAAAACCAATTGATTCTGTGATGAAAGCAGCCGATGATCCTTTAATCAAACTCATGTATGGAAATATGTTCAAATACTACATGATGGATAAGTTTATGTATTTTATGGGAATTGAGAAAGGTTGGACAATTCCATTTAGTGGAAAAATCGAACCTAAGTGGATGAGACAAGATGCAACTCTCATGATTAACCACTCCATCACAAAAGA
>JAGOHK010000185.1:2070-6786 GCA_017996175.1 Leptospiraceae bacterium | reverse complement strand
CCAAACGTAAGCGAGATAGGCATTTTCTCAAAAATTAAATCACTCACTTTTTTATAATTAATGCGTGATTCTCCCAAATCGAACTGAACGATATTTTTTAACCAGTAGAGGTAAGCTACCGGTGCGGGTTTATCCAAGTGTAGCCGCTCTTTTAATAACTGAATTTCTTCGGCAGAGATTTGTTTTTGGCTTCCTCCTGCTTCATTTGCTGTCCCTCTCCATTTTGCTAATTCTGATTCAAAAGGACCACCGGGTGCCATATGGGAAATGATAAAAACAACAAAGGTAATTCCAAGAACAGTTGGAAATAAAAGTAAGAATCTTTTGATGAAGTATTTTTTCATAAATTGAAGTATTTGATTGCGTAACCTATGATGCTAGTGAAGTTCCCTTTTTGAAAGCGATCAAGTCTTTCTCTTTGGGTCACTAAAATTTTCTCTCTAAACTCTTTATCGGAAAGTATTTTTAGAATGCATTCACAAATAGTTGGAAAGTCTTTTTCTTTAAATAGAATGCCGGCACCATCCAGTGTATCTTTTACAGCTCCAGCATCAAAGGCAAGTATAGGAACATCATAATACATCGACTCAAGTAAAGGCACACAAAATCCCTCGTGCTCACTCATACATAAAAACAAATCTGCATTTTGATAGTATTCCGCCAGGCGCTCATCATCTATAAAGTCAGAGAAAAATACATGCTTTTCTAATTCAAAAAGTTGAATGAGGGAATTTAATTCTTCTTTATACAGTTCTAACTCACGCGAGCAATATCCAACGAGATGAATTTGAAAGTCCGTTAGAAAATGGTCTTTTAATACTTTTGCTAATTTAATTATATCATCTTGCTTTTTATTCGGAGCAATTCTTCCAACGAAGATAATATTCTTCGTCTCTGTTGTTTGCGAAATTTCTTTTTTTATCAAGCGCCCAAAGTCGTAAATAATCGGAAGCACTTGCACGGAAGAAAAACCTAGATCTAAAAGTTCCTGTTGATTAAATTTTGAATCCGCAAAGTAAAGTTGAAATTTCTCTTTTAACTCTATTAATTCTTCTCTTCCTTTTTTTAAATAATGAGTTAACTTCAAATCATAAGGCTCGAAGAAATGACTCGGAGTTACATTGTGATAGATTAACGCTTTCGGACAAGGAATGTCTAATAAAAATTCAAATACAGCAGAATGGATAGAATGATGGTAAATAATAAAATCGCCTTCTCTTCGTCTATAAGACTTGAACTTACTAGCAAGTCCTTTTGTATTTCTCCCAATGTTCTCTGAAAAGATTTCTCCTTCAAATCCAATTTCTAAAAAGTAAGATTTGAGTATAAGCATTTCATTGCTAATAGCGTCGCCTGGATTAAATCCTGCCGAGAACTGAATAATTCTTTTTATTCTGATCGAAGTCATTTTTCTATAATAGTCATGGATTCGATTGGCTTACTGTGACAATTTTTTTATTTTTGCAAAAGATTAGACAATGAGGATTCAAAGGGAAAATTATTGTATTTCGCTAAACGATTAAATTGAGTTTTTAAAATGGATTCTTTTAAATCACTTGAAGACAGAATTTTATGAATCAATTCAGCAAGCAAAGGGAAATCTTTTTTCGTGAAAAGTATTCCTGCATCTCGCACCGTTTCGATCACAGCGCTACAGGAATACGCAAGGACGAGAACATCGGCTGCCATGGCTTCTAAAATTGGAATTCCGAATCCTTCGTGTTCACTCATTGATAGGTAAATGTCCAAATTGGCTAACTGCATTTTAACTTCCTCATCAGTCAGATTTTCATATATTTCTATAGAATTAACAAGGTCTAGTTTCGCAATGAGTCTTTGTATTTCATTGTTATATAATTCGAAAATTGGATTTTTTTTTCCAAGTAAGACAAGCTTATAACGTGAATCAATTTTTCGTAAAAAGAAAAGTGTAAATAATAAATCCTCTATTTTTTTGTTTGGAACCCATCTACCAAGAAAGCCGATTCTATATCCCGGCTTCCTAGCCATCGCTATTAGCGGATAATTACGAATAACCGGAACTACTTCAAATCGAACTTTTCCTCTGCGACCAACAATCTTTAGATATTCATCTTGATTATAGTTAGAATCAGAAATTACGTGAGAAATTGATCTATGCAGCGAATACAATTCAAGATGCGCCTTTGTTTCATTCTTTTCGAAAGTTTTAAATAAATCTTCGTTCATAAAGCTTTTGAAAAAAGAAATGGGTGTCATATTGTGAAATCGAAGTATTTTCTGTCCTGGTAAATCCTTAAAAAACTCTAAAGGGTAACCGGTGGAACCAAAATGTAAAATATGAATATCACCGGATAAGAACCAAGGATGCTTTTGAGGAGAATACACGGTAAAGATATTTTTAGAATTATTAATTCTGGTAACTACCGAATTTTCAAATCCCAATTTTTCAAATACAGAATGAAACCCGTAGATATCATTTCCAATTCCATCCCGGTCATTTAATTCATCTACATGCTGATAAATTCTCATGGAAGAGTAAATGTAATTAGCTGCATTTCATCTTTATCAACACAATGGGAAACGATATTTTTAAATCCAAGATCATTCAAATAAGAATGAATTTTATCTGTGTCAATTCGGGTCCGAAGATTTTCTTGGAAAGGGGAATAGCTGTTGATGGCAGAGTTGGAATAGTGTATAAATATCTGAGTATCTTTGTCTGCATTTTCTTTTACACAAAGAATTATCTTATCCATAATCCAAGCGGGAAGAATACAAGCATTGCAGTGCAAAATTATATTAGAATATTCTTTGTATTGAGAGAATTCTTGAATCGTTTCAATGAGCGTAACCTGACTGGTAATTTGTTTTTCAATATAATCAAATTGACTTTTGCTTTGAACGATTGTATGAAAGGGAATTCGATTTACTTTTAGTAGGTTTAAAAAATTTTCCCAATCAGGAAGTAATACAAGAGTTGGCTTTTCATTCTTTAATAAAGATAGAATTCTCAAATTGCTTTTACTAAAATTCTCCGAGAGTAGTTTATTATTATCATAAAATTCATTTTGAAATTCTGGATTATAAGAAGCTCTCAACTCAACAACGTGTTTATACAATTCAGCAAGTTTCAACTCCAATCGCTGATGCTTCGCTTTCATTAAAATTAATTCGTGTAAAACTGAATAGAAAGCTTTGATACGATTTTCTGAAAGTTTCTTATCCACTAAGGAATAGAATTCTGTAAACTTTATAATAATCCATTTTAAAGGTCCCCTAATAAACCAATATCGTGGATTAGAAAATTTAGGGGGAGCAATTCCTTTTTCAAATAAGTTCGCTGTAAGGGATGGATCAAACTCTCTATGTCCGGCTGGCGAATCCGAAGAAAGTTTTAATTTTGCAATTCTATCAATCTCGCTTTTATCTATAGAGCGTTGTCTCAAATTCGATTCGATTTCGCGCATAATCTCTGCGACGTTAATCTCTGAATTCTGGATTTCAAAAATTTCTTTGTTTTTTTCTGTGTTATTCAAAAAGACTTTTACCAAGTTCAATACTTATTAAATTTTTTTACTTCCCCAATTCTTTCAATTAAAATATACCGAGAAACAAAAATAACTCTCTTGTATATCTGTCTTTCATTATGTCTGATAGAATCCAAGAATGTAACTTTCATTGAAATGAATAATTTGGTTTTGTAGTTTACAGGTATGTTTATGCTTATTAGGCTACTTTAATTCTTAGGGCTTTTATGAAATCAGAAATTCTATATTCCTTTTTTTCCATTTACTTACTTCTACAGGTCTTACTTCTAGGTCCTGTTATTGTCTTAATCATAAATGTTTTCTTTAAAAAATTTCTAGTAATTAAAATGCAATCTAGCGGATTAATACTTCCTTTTTTTATTTTCTACGCAAGGGATTTTGAATTCAAAACAAGTGGATTTAATAAAACAGACATTGTCAAACTGAAAGCCCAAAAGATCTTTTTCTGGATCAATCCATTCTATCTGCTTGTAGGAAAAATTAGAATTAACCATTTCCAAATGTTAGGTATGGAATTAAAATATATTAATAGAATTCCCTCTATTCAGAAATTAAAGTATATGCCACGGGAAGGAAAAGTAATCCTTCCTTTTGCCAATATAAGAAATGGGAGAATCGAAATTGAAGATCGCACAGTGTTCCCGTTGTATAGAGTTACGATTGAAAATATAGATATTGAAAATTCTAATATTGATTTAGGCATTCCCTTAAAACTAATCTTCGATTCTGAATATGCTTATTGTAAAATTGATTCAGGTGATATACTATCTAGCTGTGAAAATGGAGAAGGTAGTCTTCAAGTGCAAGGAGTGACATGGGGCAAGCTCATCAATTTAGATATACTACCAATCGGGTTTCTGAAAAATAAAATTGATCTGGATGTTTCTTTTAGTCACAGTAAAAATTCTACAACCTTCATTGGAACTCTCGGACAAATCGATCGAAATCCATTAAAGCAAGAAACTATTATTGATCCAAAAAAATTGAATTATAAGTTTAAGATTGATTGGTCTGATTATCAAATGCCTTTTGATCTTGCTCTTAGGAAGATGATATATCAACTTCTAAACGGCTTAAATTATGGAGGAGCCTTTACAATTACGTTAAGCCTTATCGCCGAAAGTATTACCAAAATTTTAACAAAAAAGAATATCGAACCAATTTCATCAGAGGGAGAAGTTGATTC
>JAGOHK010000185.1:0-1970 GCA_017996175.1 Leptospiraceae bacterium | reverse complement strand
ATTCACTTATACGTAAGATAATGCGTTTTTAGTAACACCCAGTTTTCATCCTGTTTCACGTGAAACGAAAAACTAATCAATCTTCCAGCTTCATCGTAAGTAAGAACTTGCATTCTTTTAGAGGAGCCTTGGATGTTCTCTCTTTTTTCTAGGCGACCTTTCTTATCAAAATAGTATTTTATAAATCCAATAGACTTTTTCTTCTCATCGAAAATTTCTTGGTTTAATATATTCTCCTCTAGGATATCTTTCTTTGTAGAAAAGGATTCCATTCCTCCTTCTTCTTCCCACTTAGTTTCACATTCCATTACAAAGGAATCGTTCATGGAATAGATTCTATGGCGGAGAAGTCCCTTTCCATTTCCTAATACAACAGTAATTTCTTTTAATGTTCCAGATTGAGTATATAAAAATAATTTCTTCTCTTGTGATGACTTATCGGGAGCAAACAATTCTTCTACTTTCAGCTTACCATTCTCGTAGGTATAAACAATTTCTCCATCAGGTTCATTCTTCATGTTCAGGAATTTTTCTTTACTGAGTTTTCCGTCTGGATCATATTCGTATAAAGCTGAATAAACAACCTGTCCTGTTCTATTTTTTACAGTTTCTCCAACAGGACCTGATTTTTCTGCGCCAAGGGAATAGCGATCTAAGTAAGACCATTTTCCGGGCGTGTAAGCCGATAGATTAAAGGTTAATAATAAAAGGAAAATTAATAATGATTTCATCAATACTTGTATCGACGAAATCACAATTAAATTTAGTAAGTCATTTTACTAGATAAGAGATGGGTTCAATAAGAGATGAGATTCCTTCTTCTTGATAGACAGTTTCATAGAGTGGGCTAATTTCATCCGAAAAGAAAAAATTTAAGATATCCAACTCAACTAAACTAGAATTGAATAACTCATTCGGTGGAAGAAAATTAATTCCAGCAAAAATTCCCACAAAGACAATTGCCACTGTAGAGATAATAAATCTATTTCTAGTTTGAATGCGCTCATAGCGAATCGAAACATTCTTTGCTATACTTTGACTCCATTGTTCGCTTTCCAATCTTGATAGAATTTCATCAAAGTGTGTTTCTTCATTATTCATTTTTATCTCCCATAAATGCAATTTTTCGCAACATCTCTTTACCTCTAAAGGCTCTTGATTTAACCGTTCCTTGCTTAATCGAAAGTTTTTCAGCAATCTCTTTTTCGGACAGTCCATTTGAATAGTGCTGTAAAATTGTTTTATACTTTTCCGGTATTTGTTTCAGATACTGAATCAGAGTATTTGTCCTTTCCATCAAATTAGAATCATCCGATTTCGTTTCTTTCAACTTCATTGTTGCCTTTTCAATTTTTCTTTCCTCCCGCAAGAGTTTCTCATTCATACGATATGCTTCGTTTCGAGCAATCGTGTAGAGCCAAGTAGAAAGTTTTGATTCCTCTCTAAACTTTCCATTCGTCAATGCCCTGTAGGCTCGAAGATAAGTCTCCTGCACTACATCATCTATAGCATGAAAAAATCTCTCTGCGAGATTTTTTTCTATCGCAGAGAGAACTATAGACTTAGTTGAATTTACTATTTCGGTAAAGTCAGAATTAGTCATGGCTGTGTTTCTTTAAAAGCTCCGTTACCTTATCAGCTAATTTGTTTCTTTGCTCAGGTGTTAGAACAGCATGAAATTCTATGAATTTTTTTGTCATGAATACTCTCATCTGATCTCTTTTTGTTCCACTTGTTTCGAATGCCTTGTTTACTTTTGCTTCGTCAATCTGTGCTTGGCGAATCTGATCAACAATTTCGTCCGGGAACATTTTTACATCCAGTTCTTTTCGTTTATCAAGAATCTCTTTTTTGATTCTTTGCAACTCAGATTTCTGCTTATCGTTTAGATCAAGCTCACTAGCAACTCTTTTTGCAATCCAATCAGCTTTATCAGCAAGCGAATGGTGGCGGCAATTTACAATAGCAAG
>JAGOHK010000184.1 GCA_017996175.1 Leptospiraceae bacterium | reverse complement strand
CAATCATTAGCCGATATCAATGAAAGTATTGATTCAACTCTAGTGTTACTGCACAGCCAGTACAATGATAGAATTGAAATTATAAAAAAATTTGAGCGGCTTCCTCTCATTAAATGTTTTTCAGGGAAATTGAACCAAGTATTTATGAATCTACTCGCAAATGCAATTCAAGCAATTGATGGAAATGGGACTATAGAAATTACAACCCGATATATGATAGATGGTTCTCCTCATTTTAAAAAGGAATGTATTTTTATTTCCATTTCCGACACAGGATATGGAATTCCACTCGAAATTCAAAATAAAGTATTTGAACCTTTTTTTACTACAAAAGATATTGGAAAAGGAACGGGGCTTGGACTTGCAATCAGTTATGGAATAGTTGAACAGCACAAAGGCAAAATGGAATTTGTAAGTAATGTTGGAATTGGAACTGAGTTTAAAGTTTATTTACCTATTTAAGGAAGTTATAGTATGGATAATTGTAATATACTTTACGTTGACGATGAAATAGAAAATCTCACAAGTTTTAAATTTCTATTTAAAAGAAGCTTTCAAATTATTTTAGCAAACTCTGCAACAGAAGGACTACAAACCTTAGAAGAGGAAGATGTACAAATAGTAATTTCTGATCAAAGAATGCCGAATATGACTGGTATAGAATTTTTAGAAAAAGTTTCCAGCGATCATCCAGAAATTGTTCGAATATTACTAACTGGTTACACTGATACAGAAACCACTACAGAAGCATTAACTCAAGGCAAAATTGACAAGTGTATGTCTAAACCATTCGAACTAGACGAGATGAAAATTGCTTTACTAGAGGCACTCGAACTTTATAAACAAAGGAATCTAAGTACATAATATTATATTTTTCCGCACGCAAAAAATTCTTGCTTACTTTAAGGTTTCCGTAAAGATAAATTTATGGCTGTTGGTAAAATACTCTACGTAGATGATGAAGAGCAAAATCTAGTTAGCTTCAAATACCTATTCAAAAAAAATTTTGAAATTCATTTAGCAGATTCTGCGCAATCAGGGATAGAACTTCTTGAAACGGAAACTTTCCAGATAATTATTACAGATCAAAAAATGCCTAGTATTACTGGCGTTGAATTTCTAAAAAAAATAGCAAGTAAATATCCCGACCCAATCAAAATTTTACTTACAGGTTATGCCGATCTAGGCACTGTCATTGAAGCAATCAACTTAGGGGAAATCTATCGTTATATGACAAAACCATTTCAGCCGGAAGAAATGCTTATCACTTTAAAAAATGCAATTGAGGTTTATAATCTTAGAATCCAGAACAAAGAACTATTAACCACACTAATCGATACAAATAAACAACTAAGTGCATTCAATGAAGACCTAGAAAAAAAAGTGCAAGAGAGAACAGAAAGTCTTACGAAAACGATAGACGAAATCAATAAATTAAAATTTCAGCAGGATGGAGATTATTATCTTACCTCCTTATTAATTGAACCTTTGGGGCGAAATTCTATTAGCAGTGAAAAAGTCTCAATCGAATCATTTATAAAACAAAAAAAAGAATTTAAATTTAAAGGAGACTCTAAGACCCTGGGAGGTGATATTAATATAGCGCATAACATTAAACTCATGGGTAAGTCGTATATCGTATTTTTGAATGGAGATGCTATGGGCAAATCCACCCAAGGCGCTGGTGGAGCTATCGTACTTGGAACTGCATTTGAAGTAATAATGGAGCGGGTCCGCAGCTTTAAATGGGGCAAAAACCTAATGCCAGACGAATGGGTGTATAACACCTATCACGAACTAAATCAAACATTCCTTACCTTTGAGGGGCTAATGATGGTTTCCATGATCCTTGGAATTATTGAAGAGGATACAGGTAATTTATATTTTATAAATGCAGAACATCCGTTTCCAGTAATCTACCGAGAAGGAAAAGCAAACTTTATTAATGAAGAGCAAAATTATAATAAACTTGGTTTCCCTCATCTTGACTCTCAACGGCGGACAACAGTTTCTATTAGCAACGCCCAACTACTCCCTGACGATATTTTAATCCTTGGCTCGGACGGGAGAGATGATGTAATTATTGGTCATTTACCTTCTGGCAAACCAGAAATCAATCAAGACCAAGAAAGATTTTTAACCTGTGTAGAAAAGGGTAATGGCAATTTGGCGGAAATCGTTCAGTGGATACAAAAAGATGCAGAACTCATGGATGATTTATCTCTCCTAAAGATTAAATATTTAAAATAATAGAGTTGTTGCGAAATTGTTTAATGTCATCCTGAGTCTGTCGAAGGATACTTATTTTATAAAGCATAGTTCAACGAGTTCACTATAACAAAGTTAATTTCGCAACAACGCTATTGAACTATTTGAGCCTACAAAAGTTTTACAAGTAGCGAATCATCACTATATACCGTCACCGGAATTTGGCTCTATGATGAAAGAATGCAAACTAGGACTGAATCTTGTCTATGGAAAAAAAAGTGGAGGATAATAAGTATTTTCTCTCTCAAAGGATCTGAGACTATTCTATGTTGTGTGCTTAGTAATTTAAGTAAGTTTACGTTTAACACCAACACTGTCTGAACTGTGATTTGTATGAGTAGGACATGAGAGTATCTTTTAGAACGAAATCATCTTAATCATAACAATCACATAAACTTGGACTGAGCCTGCAAACGTGTCACAGTTCAGACAATGGTTTCCTTTTAGTTACGGATACACTTAGTATCACTCTAATGACCACTGGAGAGTTGGGTAAAAAATTTTATAGGGCAAATTGCAGTGGTTTTTAGAGCGCAGTTTACTCCCCTATTAGGTGTATCCGTAATATATACAAATTGCGAACAAATCGGTTTAAAATCCAGAATCAGCCATTTTTTAAAACCTTCTAGCTTAGAAATAGAAATCTGACCAAATATATTTTTTTAAAAAAATATATTTGTAGCATTTTTGAAACACAAAACAGCGTATAGTATTTGTAAATAAGGGTAAATTTTATACAATACACCAATAAATAACTTCCGATACATTTAGCAAAGGGTTATTCCTAATTGCTAAAAACAGATCACCTAACATTAAATAGGAATTTACTTTTGGCGCTCAACATAATAAAAGAAGGTTATTTATGACTTTAAAAAAATTATTTATTCTCATCTACTCCACCATGACAATTTTACTATTTATAATGGGAATTTTCTATTATAAGATGTTAGTATTACAGAATAATCTTAATTTGGCGCAGGAGATGCGATATAATTCTCAATTAAAAGCGGATGAACTCAGACAAAGCTCTGATGACTTAACCAGAATGGCGAGAACGTTTGCGGTTACAGGTGATCCACTGTATGAAAAAATGTATTTTGAAATTCTATCAATTCGCAATGGAGAAAAACCTCGTCCAGAAAAATACGAAAGAATTTACTGGGATTTTATTGCAGGAAATATTGACCCGGAAAGAAAAACGGAGGTTGCAATCTCTTTGCAAAAAATGATGGAGGAACTCGGATTCTCGGAAGAAGAATTTCAAAAACTAAAACAAGCACAGGCTAATTCGGATAAGCTGGTCAAAACAGAAACGATTGCAATGAACGCAGTCAAAGGACTTTACGATGATGGTAAAGGAAATTTTACTATTAAAGGAGCGGCAAATAAAGAATTGGCGATACGTCTAATGCACGATAAGGACTATCATACGGAAAAAGCTAAAATTATGAAACCAATAGATGGTTTTTTTGAACTTTTAGATACAAGAACTAAAGGTTTAGTAGAATCCGCAAAGGATCATTTCCTTTTATACTTTGTACTTAGTTTTGTTTTGGTCATCATCATGATTGGTTTAATTATATCCTCTTATTTTATCATCAATAATAGAGTAAATCAACCACTCGAAAATCTAGTTAGAATTACACAAGATATTGCTGCTGGGAAAATTAAGAAAGATGGATTTGAAGTAAAAACAAAAGACGAAATTGGTGTTCTTTTAACCTCTTATAACAAAATGGCGGAAAATATCGGAAAGATGATAAGTGATATTGATACGTTAGCTATTGCGACTATCGATGGAAAACTTTCTACTAGAGCAGATGCGACAAAACACGATGGAGATTATCGAAAAATCATTGAAGGATTTAACCAAACCCTTGATGCAGTAATCGAACCAATTAAAGAAGCGGCTAATGTACTAGTTGATATGTCTAACGGCAACTTACAAGTAAGCGTAAAAGGAAATTACAAAGGAGATCATGCAACCATTTCAAATGCTCTAAATCAAACAATTCTTTCCTTACGAGAAAAAATTTCTGATATTAGTCGGGCGCTCAACTCTATTGCAGAAGGAAATCTTTCCATCAAAGTAGAAGCGAATTACAATGGGGATTTTATAGAAATTAAAAACTCACTTCTTACAATTAAAAAATCACTCGTTAGAATTGTAAGTGAAATCTCGGATACTACAAACGAATTATCCGCTTCCGCCACTGAGTTGGATAAAGTTTCTCAAACTCTTAGCCAAGGTGCGACAGAACAGGCTGCAAGTTTTGAAGAATCAAGTGCTTCTATCGAAGAACTTTTAGCAAGCGTTAGCCAAACTGCGGAAAATGCACAGGCAACCAATCGAATCGCGTTCCAAACAGCAGCACAGTCAGAAGAAGGTGGACGAGCAGTAAAAGAAACTGCTGCCGCTATGAAACAGATTACAGAAAAAATATCAATCGTCGAAGAAATCGCATCACAAACAAATCTTTTGTCCGTAAACGCAACCATTGAAGCAGCAAGAGCGGGAGAAATGGGATTGGGATTTTCTGTTGTAGCAGGAGAAGTAAGAAAGTTAGCCGCAGGCAGTAAGTCAGCGACTAAGACTATCAAAGAATTAACTGCCTCCAGCTTAGAAATTGCTTTAGTTGCAGGAAATTTATTGCATGAAATAGTGCCTAACGCAAAAAAGACATCTGATCTTGTCGCAGAAATTACGGCGGCGGCAGATGAACAAAATCATAACTTGCAAGCATTCAATAAGGCTATCGAACAGTTAAACGAACTTGCTCAAACAGGTGCCGCAACGGCAGAAGAATTAGCTGCTAGTGCTGAAAATTTGAATGCGCAAGCAAACAAACTCAAAGCAACAGTTAAATTTTTCAAAATAGAGGCACAATCTCAAGTAAACTGAAAACTTATTTAGCAAACTCATATAAGAAATGACGAAAAGAAAACTATATCAGGATTAGAATGATTTTCCGGATTTTCAGGATTAAGAATTTTTTTTTCAAAATCGAAAACCGAAAACCATATAGTTAGATTATTTTTTGAAGAACCGAATTACTAGGAGAATTTATGTCGCAATTATTTAAGAACGCAAGAGTCAAAACTAGGCTATATGTATTAGTTGGTTTTAGCGTGTTTACAATGATACTTATTTCGAGTATCGGGCTAATCGGGATGAACCAAGCCAGTAAGGGATTAGAGACAGTTTACCACGACCGTGTAATTGTACTAAAAGAAATAAAAGATGTCAATGATCATTACGGAGATACGATTGTAAACAATGTAGCCAAAGTAAAAAAGAATTCCATAACAATCGAAAAAGCGTTAGCGGACGCATATAAGTCACAAGCGGAAATTAGAACTGTATGGGATGAATATTTAAAAACATATTTAACGGAAGAAGAAAAGAAACTAGTAGCAAAAGCGGAAGAAGCAAAAAAAATTGGTGATAGAGAAATTAACAAACTGATTAATAGTTATGAAAGAAAAGATTTAAAATCCATCTATGAATTTGTGGATACATCTTATTCTATTTATGAACCTATTTCTATGGTAATGAACCAACTAACCCACTTGCAGCTAGCGGTGGCAGAAGAAGAATATCTTGCATCCAAACATCTCTTTCACACTTTGCTTATGACATTTTTGTTTTTGATTGTCATAGCGATTATCATTTCCCTTATTTTAAGTATCCTGATCATAAAATCTCTTTTAAAAACAAGTCATGAGATAAATGGCACTGCGGTAGGAATTGCAGAGGGTGCAAGCGAAGTTGCAGTCGCAGCTGACAGTATAAGTGCCTCCGCCAACGAACAAGCAGCAAGCTTCGAAGAGTCAAGTGCGGCAATTGAAGAACTTTTTGCAAGTATAAAACAAACAGCGGATAACGCTAATTTAACCAATCGTCTTTCAATTAAAACTAATGATAAAGTAAACGATGGAGGAAAAGCAGTAGCTGAAACGTTATCCGCCATGAGATCGATTGTTGAGAAGATTAGCGTAATAGAAGAAATTGCATCCCAAACAAACCTTCTATCAGTCAATGCCACCATTGAATCAGCGAGAGCTGGAGAACATGGAAAGGGTTTCGCAGTAGTAGCCACTGAAGTAAGAAAACTCGCACAAAGCAGTAAAAAAGCTGCCCTAGAAATAAAATCCTTAACCAACCAAAGTCTACTTGTAGCAGAAAATGCAGCGTCCCTTTTAAAGGAAGTAGTGCCAGATGTGAAAAAAGTTTCTGAATTATTGGATGAGATGACCGCAGCAGTAAACGAGCAATCCACTAATATCAATCATATTAATGTTTCAGTCAATCAGCTAAGTCAATTGTCCCAGGAAAATGCTGCCTCATCCGAAGAATTGACGGCAACTAGTGAGTCTTTAAAGTTTAGATCCATTTCTCTAAGAGCGTGTCTGAAAAGCCGTCTAACGTTTCGTAAGCTTGCGTGTATTAGAAAAACCTGATATTCTTTTCGCCATTAATGAAACCATTGCAAGATAAATTAGCGATTCACTATTTCTTGGAAG
>JAGOHK010000070.1 GCA_017996175.1 Leptospiraceae bacterium | reverse complement strand
AACTGGGAATTGTTCCTCTTGTAGAGGGTAATAAGAACTACAAGCAAGTAACGGAAGATATTTTAAAGCCTACAGAATCCTTTCCTACCAAGGTTTGGTGGACAGCTTTCACTTTAGCACTTACCGTAACCCTTGTAGATTTGGGAATCATTGGATATTTAATGTATGAAGGTCTTTACATTCTCGGGATTAATAATCCTGTGGGTTGGGGATTTTTTATCGTTAACTTCGTATTTTGGATTGGGATTGGACACGCGGGAACTTTGATTTCTGCAGTTTTACATCTATTCCGCCAAGAGTGGAGAACTGGTATTAACCGTGCGGCTGAGGCTATGACGATCTTTGCTGTTATGGTAGCCGCCTCCTCCCTTATTGTCCACGTTGGACGACCTTGGTTAGGGTATTGGTTATTTCCATATCCAAATGAAAGAGGACCGCTCTGGGTAAATTTCCGTTCACCTCTTATCTGGGATACATTCGCGGTATCCACCTACTTTAGCGTGTCTCTTGTATTCTGGTATATTGGTCTTATCCCTGATATTGCCTCGGTAAGAGATAGAACTACAAATAAGTTTAAATATTTAGTCTATGATGCAATGTCTTTCGGTTGGGTGGGGTCTAACAAGGCTTGGTCTCATCTTGAAATGGTATCTATGATACTAGCAGCACTTTCTACACCTTTAGTATTATCCGTGCATACAATCGTAAGTTTTGACTTCGCGGCTTCCATCCTACCTGGTTGGCATACGACGATTTTACCTCCTTACTTCGTTGCCGGTGCTATTTTCTCTGGGTTTGCGATGGTGGTAACACTCATGGTAATCGCTCGCGAGATGTTCAACTTAAAAGAATATGTAACCATGAAACACTTAGAGAACATGAATAAAGTTATCATGGTAACCGGTCTTATGGTTGGTTACGCCTACTCTACTGAGTTTTTCATCGCTTGGTATTCAGGAAACGAATACGAAGGGTTTACCTTCGTTAACCGCGCACTCGGTCCTTATTGGTGGGCTTATTGGATTATGATTTCGTGTAACGTTCTTTCACCGCAAGTGTTCTGGTTTCAAAAGTTTAGAACCAGTATCCCTGTGATGTTTGTTGTATCTATATTCGTAAATATCGGGATGTGGTTTGAGCGTTTCGTAATCGTCATGGCCACACATAGAGACTTTATGCCATCTAGCTGGGCACTTTACACACCGACTATTTTCGATTATGCGATGTTTATTGGAACTTTTGGGATTTTCTTTACACTCTTTTTACTCTTCTGTCGAATCCTTCCTGTGATTGCAGCAGCTGAGGTTAAGAGCATTATGCCTACAAAGGGAGGTCATCATTAAAATGTATTTACCTAAATTAGAACAATTTCATTTTTACGAAGAAACAACTTCTGGGGTATTCGGTCTATTTGATGAGCCCGAACAAATCCTAGAAGCTGCAAGGCAAACAAGAGACAAAAAATTCTATGTTGGTTTTGATTGTCTCACTCCGTTTCCTGTTCATGGTCTAGACGATGCGATGGGGCTTCCCCGTTCTGGAATTCCTTGGATCACATTAGTGATGGGACTTGTTGGATGTGCTTTTGGTTTTGGTTATCAATACCTAACTCACGTAGTGGACTGGCCTATTAACTTTTCTGGTAAGGCGTATAACGCATGGCCTGCTTTTATTCCTGTGACATTTGAGATGACTATTTTTATGGCAGGGATTAGCTCTGCCCTAGCACTTTTTTTCTTCTCTCGAATCCCAATACTTGGAAGAAAAATTTTACATAAAGACATCACCAGTCATAAATTTGCACTTTGGATTCCTGCAACCGCTCCAGGTTACAAGGAAGCGGATACAGTTAATTTTATTAAATCTTTGGGCGCGACTGACGTGACCGTTGTAAAAGGCTAAACATGAATCACAAAAAATTACTTATCTTTATTTTTTTAGTAATTGCAGTGGCTAACTGCGAATACAGCAAACCGGTATATGAATTTTTTCCAGACATGTATGATTCTCCCGCAAGAGAATCACAAGAGATGGATGATTATCATAACTCTTACGGAAGAAGACTTCCCCCTGAAGGCACAATTCCAGTAGGATATTTTCCTTATGAATTTGCAGATATTGCAACTCCAGATGAAATGACAAAAGAACAAGGACTTAAAAACCCTTACCCTGCAAAAACTACTCTTGCGAATTTCCAAAGAGGAGAAAGTAGATACCAAATTTACTGCTCTCCTTGCCATGGTGTAGCCGGAGCGGGTAATGGTAACGTTGTTGGTCCTTATCCTAGATTTTCCGTAAGACCTCCCAGTCTTGTAGGTGCAAAGATTCAGGGTTGGACTGATGGACAACTTTATCATATCATCACAATGGGAAGAGGGTTAATGGCTAGTTATGCGGCACAAATCGAGCCAGACGACAGATGGAAGATCATATTATATATAAGAAAAATGCAAGAAGCTGAGCTAAAAGCACAGGCTCCTGCAAACAAATAGGTACCTTATGAAAGCAGAAATCCAAGAAAATCTGATTAATTTTAAATTAAGTAGCGGAACTCGCAATATACTAATCCTTATGATTCTAATTGGGATCGTAAGTTTTGTGGGTGGCTTCTTTGGTCTTCATTTTGAAGCAAGACATCCGGGAGCGCATTCTAATCCTGCCTGGTCTGCCCTACTCGTTGCAACTGTATTCATTTTAGGAATTGCAATCATGGGAGTATTCATTACTGCAATCGGTCATATCACCGGGTCGCATTGGCTAGTCACTATGAGACGTATCACTGAGAGCTTTGGAAAATTTCTTCCTGTAGGCTTAATACTATTAGCCGTTCTAGTAATTTTCGGAACTCATGACTTATACGAATGGTCGCATACTGATAATCCTGAAATCATGAAAGATAAATTAATCCAACACAAAAGTGCCTGGTTAAATACTCCTTTCTTCATTGGAAGACTTATTGTGATTGCTGGAATCTGGTCTTTATTCGGATTCTTATTTCACAAAAACTCAGTTGCACAAGATACAGACAAAGACGTAGAGCATACAAGTAAGAACGCAAAACTTGCCGGTGGATTTATTCTATTCTTTGCACTCTCCTTTTCAGTATTTGCATTTGACTTACTCATGTCCCTTACACCTCATTGGTTTTCTACCATGTGGGGAGTATACATATTTGCCGGAGCCTACCAAACTGCTCTTTCTGCTATTGCGGTAATAATTTTTTATCTCAAGAAGAATGGATACTTAGGAGATGCGGTAAACGACAATCATATCCATGACATCGGCAAATTCCTATTATCCTTTTGTGTATTCTGGGCGTATGTTGGTTTTAGCCAATTTATGCTGATTTGGTATGCAAACTTACCGGAAGAAACATTCTGGTATGAACAAAGACTGATGGGCGGCTGGGCGGCATTTTCGTATGCAATTCCATTCATCAAGTTTATCATTCCATTTTTTCTTTTACTCAACCGTCCGAACAAAAGAGACATCAACTTCTTATACAAAGTTGCTCTTTGGATTTTAGTTTCTCATATGATTGAACTCTATTGGATTGTGTTTCCAAGTAATTTTGAACATTTCAACATTGCAGGCTTAGGAGTGACGTTAGGCGTTACCATCGGGGTTGTTGGCTTATTCGGATTTGTCGTTCTAAAGAGCATGGAGTCTTCTAAATTGATTCCTGTTGGCGATCCTAGACTAGAAAAATCTTTGGCTCACCACCAATAAGAAGGAGAATAGATATGAAAAAATTAGTATACTTAATTTTCGTTTTAGCTTTTTTAAATTGTGGAAAAAAGGCAGAAATTACTTGGGATACAACTCTCTACTCTGACGCAGAGCTTACTCAAAAAGTTACTGATCTGAAGAAAGGAACTGTTGTAGCTGCAAGCGGTTACAGAAATCATGGATGGGTTTCAAAAAAATCTATTTCTATTTCTGTTGACGGCAAAGAGGGATTTGTCTCTCCAAAACATGTAGTAATTGGTCAAAATCCAGCTAAGTCTGTTTTTACTTGGGGATACTCTGATAAATACAAAAAGTTTTTCGATCCTAAAGATAAAAAACACTACAAAGAAGGATATGAATTTCCTGATCTTGCAAAACTTCCTAAAGACAAATTGCCATTAGATGCACTAGTCAAGGATAGTATCGCGGAGTAACTTCGATTATCCGCAGAAACGGAAAGTACCGCGTTAAAAACAAAAGGAGGGAAACCTCCTTTTTTTATGTACACTATTGAGGATTTAAACCAATTTTTCACTACTTGAATTTGTGCTTAGCAAAGTCGAAGTAGGTAAGGTGTAAAAAAAATAATTCCGAATTACAACTATTAGCCGAAGAGCCCAATACTACCTTTGATTTGTAAGGAAAAGTAAAATCCTATTGAGACCAATTCTTCGCCCTCAATAGAAATATATACCATATAGTATATATTTTTATTACAAAAAAATATTTTACACTAATATAGACTTGACTCAAAATCTAACAGTGTTTATCAAATTACAAAAGAGGGAAACCATGACCGAAACCACAGGAATTTTATTAAATTTTACAGATGAACAGTTACAGTTAAGAGAATTAGTTAGAGACGTAGTAAAAAAAGAAGTAATACCAAACAGAGCCTATTACGACGAACACAACGAATACCCTAGAAAAATTTTAGACAAGTTCAAAGAGGCAGGACTCTATCCTGCGATGTTTGAAGAAGAAGCAGGTGGACTTGGACTTGGAGTTTTGGCTCAAATGATTTTAGTCGAAGAAGTATCTTACGGGTGTTTAGGGGTTAACGTAGCGTTTGCCACTACCAAGCTAGGAGCACTTCCCATTCAAATTGGAGCAACCAAAGAACAAAAAGACAAATGGCTTCCCGCGCTTGTTACAGGAGATAAAATTGCCGCATTCGGATTAACAGAGCCGGGGGCAGGGTCTGACGTTCCAAATATGGCAACTACCGCAGTCAAGAAGGGCGCAAAATACATATTAAACGGAACCAAACAATGGATCAGTGGAGCAGGACAAGCTGATCTTTATACCGTATTCGCAATTACAAATAGAGAACGTGGAACTAGAGGAATATCTTGTTTTGTCGTAGAAAAAGGAACTCCCGGATTTTCTTTTGGAAAGAAGGAAGACAAACTAGGTATCCGCTGTTCGGAAACCAGACAGCTTATTTTTGAAGACTGCGAAATTCCAGAAGAAAATTTGATTGGTCTAAAAGAGAACACAGGATTTCTAACGGGGCTAAAGACTCTTAACCTCTCTCGTCCTGCTGTTGCCATTTCGGCTGTCGGTTTAGCACAAGGAGCATTTGATGCGGCAATTCAATATTCCCGCGAAAGAGAGCAGTTCGGAGTAAAAATCGGAACTTTTCAGGCAATACAACATTTACTAGCTGACATGGCAATGCGTATAGAAGCAAGCCGGCTCATGACCTACAAAGCCGCCCTCCTCTGTGAAATGGATCACAAAGATATGGCAAAATTCTCTGCTATGTCTAAGTGTTATGCTGCGGATACTGCAATGTTTGTCGCAACCGAGGCAGTTCAAATCTTCGGCGGTTACGGGTATACAAAAGAATATCCAGTAGAAAAATACTTCCGTGATGCAAAGATTCTACAAATCTACGAAGGCACAAGAGAAATCCAAAAGAACGAAATTGCGGCGGGGCTAATCAAAGAAAACGCTACCAAGAGATAAGAGGAATTATGAAAAATCTATTTGATGTAACAGGCAAAACAATCTTAATCACAGGGGCAAGTCGTGGAATTGGAAAATCCCTCGCTGAAGGCTTTCGTGATGCAGGTGCTGTCGTATATGGAACAGGAACTAAACCGGAAACCATTGCGTGGATGAAAGATGCAAAGATAGAAGGTCGAGTCAATAACCTTCTCGAAGAAGATAAAATCAAAGACATCATAGCGGAAATCAAGGCTAAACATGGTAAGCTGGATGTTTTGATTAACAACGCTGGAATTTCCCTCAATAAACCAGGCTCTCATTTGAGCGAAAAAGAAATGAACGACCTAATCGATATTAACTTCAAAGCAGTCTTTCGGGCAAGCCAAGCTTATTACAAAGCACATAAACAAATCGGTGGCAATATTATCAACATTGCATCTGTCTTGGGCTTACGGGGATTTACCCTTGCAACAGTCTATTCTGGAACCAAAGGAGCCGTAATTCAACTCACGCTTGCTTGTGCTGCCGAATGGATTCGAAGTGGATTTCGGCTAAACGCTATTTGCCCCGGATTCATTGATACTGACATGGTTGGTAATATGAAATCCAAAGAAGCTCTCATGGAAGGAATCAAATCCCGAATCCCAATGGGACGAATGGGCAAACCAGAAGAGCTTTTGGGAACAGCGATTTTTCTAGCGAGTGATGCATCGGCTTACATCAACGCACAGACTATCGTAGTCGATGGTGGTATGACGAATATTGTTTAAAAAAGATTTTACCACGGATGGACACGGATGAACACCGATAAAAGATTAGATAACTTTCTTGAAACAAATACCCGATTTATGACAATGGTGAACGTATGCCAACTGCTATAAAAATTTCCAATTATAAATCTGTCTTTGATCTAGAACTCGAACTAGGTGATGTTTCCATCTTCATCGGAGAAAATGGCTGCGGCAAATCAAATATACTCGAAGCAATTGCCATCACCTCAGCTGCGGCTAATAACAAATTAGACAATGAATTTTTATTCAGTCGTGGAATAAGAGTGACTAGCCCTGAGTTCATGCTATCTGCGTTTGACAAAACTGACAAAGAAAAAAAAATAAAGATACATTTTAAAAATACCCCCATTGAAATTGCATATAATGAGCAAACAAAAAAATGGGACAACTTCTTATGGATAAAAATAAGTGATTCGATCGTTGAATCTATAGTGGAAAATTTTGATCCTGAACTAGTAAATTTTTTAAATAAAGCAAATCCCAATAATAAAGAAATTAAAATACTTGGAGATATGGTACGCGCTAAAGTCGAGGATAAGATTATAAAAACTAGAGAAGACCTTTCTAAAACATTGATAATTTTTGATTTCCTCATTTACTCTCCCGAATATTCCTTCTTGCGCAACTTCGAAACAGAGGGACAGATTCAACCTTTTGGAATTAGAGGCGAAGGTGTATTCAAATATATCAAAAACTTAATCCAAGAAAAAAACATAGACAAGCTAAATGAAATAAAAGAGCATTTACAAGTATTCGATTGGTTTGATGATATTGTAACAGATAATGGTAAAACGTTTACTGGTGATTATACGCTCAAACTAAAAGATCGATACATTGATAGTGAATTTGATTACTTCGATCATAAGAGCACTAACGAAGGATTTTTATTTGTATTGTTTTATATTTGCGTAATGGTTCATGAAAATACTCCTGAGTTTTTTGCGATTGAAAATATAGAGGCTTCATTAAATCCAAAACTCTGCACTGAATTAGTAAAACTCCTTGTAAAAATGTCATCTAAGTATAATAAAAAAATTATCTTAACAACTCATAATCCTGCTGTATTAGATGGAATTGATTTGAAAGATGATAACCAACGACTATTTCGAATTTACCGCAACAAGTCTGGTCACACAAAAGCTCTTCGTATAGCGGATAAATCAGATATACCAGAAGGAAGTCAAGTAAAACTATCAGAAGCTTTTATGCGAGGATACTTAGGTGGACTCCCCACAAGTTTCTGAAAATAGAAATCAATTAAAACGTATAGGCGTCATCTATGAAGGTGCGACTGATTACAAGGTAATTGAAAATATTCTAGTTGGATATTTAGGGGAAGATAATTTTGATTTAAAACAAATTCAACCGAATCTAGACGCGACTGATACGCGAATAAATCATGGTGGATGGGAAAAAGTTCTCATACGTTGCTCTTCTCCAATATTTGTTCAAGATTTAGACAATCACGATTTCATTGTTATTCAAATTGATACAGATCAAATTTTTATTCATCAAAACTTTTCAGGGATAAATACTAATTTACCTTATGCAGATTTATATAATGAAATTATAAAACGGTTCGAGCAGATCATTGGAACCCAAATCTACAATAAATACAGAAATAAAATTATATTCGCAATCAGTATGTATACAATCGAATGTTGGCTTTTAGTTTTACATTGCAAAGATAAGCAAGATGCAATCAAAAATTGTTTAGACCGCTTGCATAAATGTTTGCAGAAAGGAAATTCAAAAATAAATCCTAATTCCAAAAAACCGAAAGAATATGACTATCTAAGTAAAGATTTCAATAAAAGAAAAAATCTCATAGCAAATTATAAATTAAACCCAAGTCTCGAATCGTTCGTAAATGAATTGAACGAAAAAATTCCTAGTTTTAAGTTAATCGCATGAAACTAAATCAATTCCTTGGCTTACTTGCAATTCTATTTTTCCTACAATACGCCATCTATAGCTACTCAAAAGGAATTTTATCCAATGCACTTTGGGTTTGTCATATTGGATGCCTACTTGTGGGTTTAGGCTTGTTATCCGGCATATCAAAAATAAATGCGGTAGGATTTTTTCTTTTAGTCGTTGGAAATGTTGGTTGGGCTTTATACTTATTAGCCGGTGGTGAATTAATTCTACCTTCTATTCTGACGCATATAGGTGGAATTCTAATTGGAGTCTATGCTGTATACAAACTTGGAATTCCTAAGTATACTTTTTTGTATGCTATTTTAACTTTCGCCTTTTTGCAAATCCTAGCTCGTTTAACAACTGGTATCTCCGAGAATGTAAACCTAGCTTTTAGAATCCAAGAGGGATGGGAACGTTACTTCCCGTCGCATTTAGCTTATCTAGTGTTTCTCTACGTTTTACTGACTGTTTCCTTTTATGGATTAGAATTTACAATGAGAAAAATTCTTCATAGACTTGACAGCAAAATCATCCAAGAAACTAAATGAGATAGGATAAAAAAAGTGAAAAAAAGTAAATACATTGTATTATTTCTGCTTTTAATCCTAGCCTATTTTACTTTTAAATTCACTCCTATAGATCCTATTGCTTATAACCCACCTACCCCACTACCAATGGAAGGAGTATTAGCGCAAAATAATCGATTAGCCTCTTCTACAATTTTAGGACAAGGAAAGTTAGACGGTCCGGAAGGACTTACAATAGATACGCAAGGAGTAATCTATGCGGGAACAGCCGAAGGAAACATAACAAAGATTTACCCCAATGGGAAAGTAGAGCCTTTTATCAATACAGGCGGAAGACCACTTGGAATGGAATTTGATGCAAGCGGTAATTTAATAGTATGCGATTCTTGGAAAGGTTTACTTTTTATTTCCCAAGAAGGGAAAGTAACAACTCTCACAAACTCAGCGGAAAATATCCCTTTTGCGTTCACAGATGATTTAGCGATTGCCTCGGATGGAACTATTTATTTCACAGATGCAAGCAGTAAATATCACCAACCAGAATATCTTTACGATTTGCTCGAAGGCAAACCACACGGTAGGTTTTTAAAATACGATCCTAAAACAAAAGAGACAACTGTATTACTAAAAGGACTTTATTTTGCCAATGGAGTTGCCCTTTCTAGAAATGAAGATTTTGTTTTGGTAAATGAAACCTATCGCTACCGGATAACACGTTATTACCTGAGAGGTGATAAAAAAGGAACTAGTGATATATTTCTAGAGAATACTCCCGGTTTTCCGGACAATCTCACTTCGAATGGAAAGGGAACCTTTTACCTTGCGCTCTACACAATTCGAAACCCAATGCTTGATTTTATCCAACCTCATCCTTTCTTAACAAAACTCATGTCAAAACTACCTAAATTTCTCTGGCCTAAACCCAAACCCTATGGACTTGTATTAGCATTGGATGAACAGGGAACTATTTTACAGAGCTTTCATGAGCCTACAGGCAAACACTTAAAGGAAATCACGTCTGCTATAGAACATAACGGTTATTTGTATTTGGGTAGCCTTCATAACGATAGAATTGGAAAATTTAAACTAAAGGAATAAATATGCCAGAGCCAAAAGAAATTCATACAGAAATTTTAGTAAAAGGAAAAATTGAAACCATCTTTAACTGCCTTGCAGTAGATGGGAAAAAATTTCCAAACTACTTCAAAGGATTTTTTCCAATCATTCCACCAATCAAAGAAATCACAATTCCAGAAGGAAGTAAAATCGAAGTTGGTCTTATCCGCACTGTTAAACTTGGGGATGGCACTATTGTTAAAGAAAGAATTTTAGAGAATAACAGTCCGTATACGCAAAAATACGAAATGGCAGAAATGAATCCGATTCAAAAGCTATTATTTACCAATATGATCGGAAAATACATATTGAAAGAATCAAATGGAATGGTAGAGGTAAATTGGGATTATACGTTCTTCCCAAAAGATGGATTCCTAAGTTCTTTGTTAGTTCCGTTAATCGCTTGGGCGTTTAAAAATGCCATGAATAGTTGTCTTAAAAATATGAAAGCATTCCAAGAAAAAGAGGTGAGTTAATGAAAGCAAGTATCATTCGTAAATACGGTGGAAACGAAGTCATTGAGTATGTAGAGGATTTTCCTAAACCAGAAGTGGGTGAAGACGAAATTTTAGTTGAAATGCGTGCCGCAAGTGTAAACCCAATCGACTGGAAAGTAATGAAAGGTGATGTAAAAGTCCTATTTGATTATAAAATGCCTCATATACTCGGGAATGATGGCTCCGGTGTAGTTGTTCAAGTAGGGGCTAACACAAATAAGTTCAAAGTTGGCGACGAAGTATATTTCCGACCTGGAAAGAAAAAAGTTGTAGGAACTTTTGCAGAATTTTGTAGCGTCAAACAAGAAGAAGCTGGACTTAAACCAAAAAACATTAGTTTTGAAGAAGCGGCAGGAATTCCACTTGTAGGTCTTACATCGTGGCAGGCTTTGTTTGAGTTAGGAAATTTACAAAAGGGGCAAAAGGTTCTTATCCACGCAGGCTCCGGTGGTGTGGGAAGTATCGCCATCCAAATTGCAAAAACTGTTGGCGCAGAAGTAGCAACTACTACTAGCACGGCTAACGTAGAGCTTGTAAAAAGTCTCGGAGCAGATATAATTATTGACTATAAAAAAGAAAACTTTCAAGATAAACTAAGCGGCTATGACTTAGTATTCGATACCTTGGGTAGCAAAACTACCACTGACTCTTATAAAGTTTTAAAGACAGGTGGAACGTTGGTTTCTATATCTGGAATTCCTACTCCAGACTACGCCGATAAATTTGGTTTAAATTTTTTTATAAAAACTTTATTTTACTTACTAAATATGAAAAATACTTCTATTGCCAGAAAGCATAAAGTAAATTATAAGTATCTTTTTATGAATGCAAGTGGAGAAGAGTTAAGTAAAATTGCAAAACTAATAGAGGATAAGAAAGTGAAACCTCTAGTGGATAAAACATTTCCATTAAAGGACGTCAAAGACGCATTTGCCTACCAACAAACAGGCAGAGCAAAAGGAAAAATTATAATTAAAATTTCGTAATAGGGTCATTTCGACTCCGCTCAATGACCGAATTCTTACAATTACTGGATTCGTTCCCTGAGCGGGAGCCGAAGGGAACTCTCTACGATAAGAGGATAACATGGATTTCAATGTACCAAAAGAAGTAGAAGAATTAAGAATCAAGATGAGAGAATTCGTAGAGACAACAGTTATGCCTCACGAAAAAGACTATGACTATAAAATTGGTCGATTACCAGAACAAGTCGCCCAAGACCTAAGGCAAAAAGTAAAAGCAGCCGGACTTTGGACGCCACATTTACCAAAGTCAGAAGGCGGGCTTGGACTCGACCTTGTAGGAACTGCGATTATATTTAGTGAGTTAGGACGCTCTCCTATAGCACCTTTTGTATTTAACTGTGACGCACCAGATGAGGGTAATATGCATTTACTCCATTTAGCGGCAAATAAAGAACAAAAGAAAAAGTTTTATTATCCACTCATCAAAGGAGAAATTCGTTCTGGATTTGCCATGACAGAACCGGCACCAGGAGCAGGATCAGATCCACAGTCACTTATGACTAACGCGGAAAAGAAGGGAGATAAGTATATCCTAAATGGTCATAAATGGTACTGCACTGGGGCTAATGGTGCGAAATTCCTGATTGTCATGTCTAAGGTAAGTGGAAGTTTTCGTAGATGCACTTTATTCCTAGTTCCGACAGATGCACCTGGTTATACGATGGTAAGAGAAGTAGATACAATGGGATCACACGGACAAGGTGGACACTGCGAACTAACGTTCCAAGATGTAGAAGTTCCTGAGTCAATGATACTTGGTCGAGTTGGAGAAGGATTCAAATGGTCACAAGAAAGACTCGGTCCAGCAAGGTTAACACACTGTATGCGCTGGATTGGACTAGCAAGACGCTCAATGGAGATTGCACGAGAGTATGCTAAAACCCGTGAAGTATTTGGCTCCAAACTTTCCGAACACCAAGGCATTCAGTGGATGTTCGCAGAGTCTGCACTTGAAATTGAATCAGGTTTTCTACTTACACTCAAAGCCGCAGATACTCTAAGACGAGGAGAGGATCCAAGACAAATTATCTCAATGGCAAAATGGCATGTAAGTGAAATTCTATGTAAATGCGTAGACCGTGCCATTCAAATTTGTGGCTCTCTCGGATATAGCCGCGACTTAAAGTTAGAATTATTTTACCGCGATGCACGGGCGGCAAGACTTGCGGACGGACCAAGTGAAGTGCACAAAATGGTCATTGCCCGCAACCTAATGACAGGGAAGAATAATTTTTGATTATTTGTAAATGAAAATAAAGCAAAAGCCTGCGGCAGGCAAGCCCACCGCTAGGTGCCAAACTCTTATTATTATTTCCCGCGTAGAGGGAAATAATAATAAGAGTTAATCAGCAAATTGGCGGATGGATTTTTTAAATTTAAGATATTCATCTTTGTATTTTTTATAAGAATCTCTATCTGAGTATTCAATGCCTATGATTAATTTGGTAGTTTCTTCTTCATTGGTGGTTTCTTGGTACGAGCGCATTTGCCCATCCTTACTTTCAAATGTATACCATTTATGCTTCATACCATTTTTGGTTTCGGTCTTAGTATCTTTTTCAATTTCTTTATTTGGATCAATGGTTATATCTGTCGCTTCCCCTGACCACTGAGGGGAAAATACATAGAACTTAACTTTTTTATCAGGGGAAATAAAAAAAGCACTATCATAAAGTTTTGGAATACTACCCGGAATAGATGGTTTCACAGAAAAATTTTTAGGGTAGTCAATTTCAAAAAACGATCCTTTGTAAGTTAAAAAATCAGATTTTTTTTTATCTTTAGCACTCAGAGAAATAGCTAAAGCCATTAGAATGGAAAGTAAAAATATTTTTTTTATTAGTTTCATAATCTTGTAAAATAAAATCCCGCTCTCTTTTAGCAAGTGCAATAATTAATTTTATCTTGCCTTGATAGGTTTTTCAAAAAACTGTAAAATTAGGGTAATGAAATTTTTGAATTTAAAAGCTTTATGAATTCTAATTTTTTTTATCGGTTTTTTTATTTTTTAATTTGAGGAGTGGCTATGAAAATTTATTTCCTATTCATTTTGTTACTATCCAGTATACCTCTCTTTTCGGAAACTCTTGTCTTAAAAGATGGAACAGTGATAAAAATGAGCTTAAAAGCTCAGGATGCGAATACTCTAACATACACGCTAAAAGGAAAAGATTTTACAATTCCTAAAAGTAAAGTTAGGCGTGTAGTGTTCGCCAAAACGCCAGAGATAGAGGAGAAAATTGCAAAAGAAGAAATTCAAAAACTACGCCAGGAAAAATCAGCGAAAAAAGTAACCAAAACGCAAGAAGAAGAACAAGAAGAAAATAGATTATTAGACGAAGAGATAGCAAAAGCAATTGAAGAACAAAAAAAACAAGAGTTATTAAATTTAAGTTTTGAAGAAAGAATACGTAGACTGGAAAATGAAGTTTCGAGTATCAATGTGGCAACTGGTGGAAATACCTCCAAAAAAATAATGGAAATCGAAAAAGAACTCAAAGACTTACAAAAAAGAACAAGACGAATAGAAAGATTTTTAGAGATTGATCCAGATCTAGAGGATTATTACTCTAAGCCGCGCTCTATGTGGTCGATTGTTTGGAGATCTGCTTTAATCCCCGGTTGGGGTTTAAGTTATGGAAGAAGTGAAGGATTTAGTACAATGTATACTTCTATGTTTTTTATTTCTGCACTAGGTGGGGCAGGATACAAGTCCTCTCTAAGCGGAATGGAAAAGACGTTAAACGACACACTCATTAACGAATTAGTAGTTAAACCATTCGCACTTTCTACTCTAGCGGGAAATATTTCAACCAGTACAACCATTACAAATGATGTTGCAAACTATCAATCTTATAATACAACCATTAGATTAGTAAAATATATGCAGTCCAGAGATACATTTAACCAACAGGTAGAAAATAGTGAAAAAGTCATAACATTTGCGGTTGGTATTTATGCAATCCAACTCATCCATTCAGCAATCTATGGATATTTCTGGGAAAAGAAAATTCCAAAGAGTTTTTCAGAAGAAAAAGCATCCGGCTGGAAAATACAAATTAGCCCCTTAGCAAGAAAAAACCAAATTACAAATACCCAGGACTACCAAATGGAACTAGGATACCGTTTTGAGTTTTAGGATTCAACAAAATTACGATAAACTCATGATAGAAATCAATTGAAAAATATACTAGAAGGATCACCTAAACCAAATATTGCCGTAACCGGTGTTAGTATATACTATGCTTGTTTAGTGATTGGATTTTTTTTATTTTTTTTTCTGGAACTTTCCTGTAATCTAATGGAGAGAGAGGATACGACTCATTTACCTACCAAGAAAAAATTAGTCATACTTTCCATTGATGGATTTCCAGGTTATTACCTAACTTCCGATTCTAAGTTTAAGAATTTTACACCGAATTTGAATAAACTGATAACAAAATCTAATTTCTCCAACAAGGTAAATTCTACTTACCCTACTCTAACCTATCCGGCGCATACTTCGATGTTAACCGGAACTGACCCAATCGAACATGGTATTATTTACAACTCACCAGTAGATCCATTTCGTAAATACCAGGGAGGATGGATGTGGTATGATGAGGATATAAAAGTAAAAACAATTTTAGACTTTGCAAAAGAAAAAGGAATGAAAACTGCATCACTTTACTGGCCTGTAACAGTAGGAGCGGATATTGACTACAACCTGCCACAGTATTGGAGAACTAAAACAGAGGAAGACGAAAAACTACTAAAAGCAATCTCTACAAAAAATCTGTATAAAGAACTCCAAAAAGAATCCGGGCATAGCGTACTCGAAACGACAGGCGACACAGAAAAAATAGAAACTGCAATTTCCCTTTGGAAATTAAAAAAACCAGATGTATTTTTAATCTATTCTACAGACTTAGATTCAGTGCACCACGAAAAAGGAGTATTTAGTGAATCCGCAGGCGAAAAACTAAAAAAGATTGACTCCCTTGTAGGAAAATTAATCAAAAAACTAAATATTTACGAGGATCCAAACTTGGGATTTATTATAGTCTCCGATCATGGATTTAAAGAAGTAAAAGCTGTATGTGCGCCAAATAAAATTTTACTTTCCCTCGGAGTCATTGATCAAAAAAATTCTAAGTGGAAGTATTTTTTTAAGACGTTAGGTGGAATTGCTATTCTTGTAGAGAATAAAGACAAAGACTCATTATCCGCGAGTCTAGACATAGAGGATTTGAAAAATAAAATCAGTCTCGAATGTCCGTTTGCCTTACTCGACACAGAAGAAGAACTAAAACAAGTAAAAGAAAAATTAAACAAATCGACAAAAGCAATCTTACACTCCAAAGTGAACATGGCTTTTTCAGAATCACTCACAATAGCCGAAACATATAGAGAGAATATGAGTTATTATAATCATGGATTTTTACCCAGTGACAGCGAGATGAAAACAATTAGTATTGTATATCCAAAATCGAATCCAGTAAAAATAGAAGACTTAAAAGATACATTTGAAGCAAGCTGTAATTGGTTAGGTTTAAATTGTAAAAGAGGGGCTAATCGAAAGTAAACTTTAGTCTGCCGCTCACCCCGAGAGATGTGCGGCTATAAAAAATGATTAAAAGGAAATTATTTTTTCCATTTAATACATTCACCAGGACACTCGTCCATTTCCTTTTGAACTATTTTGATATCTTCGTCAGGTATAGTAGCATTGTTGATAAACTCACCATTAATATGAGTTTCAGAGTTGTCGTTATCATCCATTTGAAAATACTTTGGAAGGTTATCAGCACACTGGTTGCAAGAGGTGCAATCATCCTTGTTTACATAAGCAATTCTTCCCATTTTGTCTCCTTTCCTATTCGGTTGTAATTTACTTGCAAAGTACTAAAATCTTACTTTGCAGTCAATCTATTATTAGACAGATTTCTAATATCAATTCGCTATACTAGAAATCTGAAACAGATAGAGATTGCCTGTCGGTCAGTAGAAGGAAAAAAATAACCACGAAGAACGCGAAGCGACGCATAGCTTGTCTGCTGGGCATAAGCTAGTGAAAGATTGCCGAATTTGAAAAGAAAAAGATTCTTGCTAAAATCCTTCGTGTGCTTCGAACCTTCGCGGTAAAAAAATTCTTACCTTACCGGAATTACTCTCACAGTAACTTGTGGCTAATCACCCCAAACCTCATTTTCTGTCATACAATAGTTAGACGGTTCTTAGGCAGAAATTTTCCTGCGAAATGTATACGTGTAGGTTAGAATATTGCCGGAATTTATAGGTAGATTCACTTCGGCAGAAAGAGAATTTCTTTTGACTACACTTACATATACATGCTGAATATCTTTACAAAATACTGCACATAAAACAAAAAACGATTCATCGAGTACATGGTCTTCAGTCCATTGAAAGTGCACTTTTCTTTCTATCTGTTTTATTTCTAAATTGATAAGATTCGCATGAAATTGATTTGTGAAAATTAGTTTAGAATAATCAATCTCTACTGAATCCAAGGAAACAGAGATATTATTCCAATTGAGTTTGTAAAAATAACTAGACTGACTTGCATGTTTGGTTTGAATGTCAAAACGTAAAGCTGGTCTGAATATATGATAGAGTTTTGCAAGAGAAGAAATTCTTTTACGATGTAAAATTTGTTTTTCCGATTTTCTATCCCTGTAAGAATCAGGACGAGTCCTGATACAAGTTTTTCCGTAAGATTCGTAGAAGATCAAGTCCCCTATTCTGCCCTTTAATTGATTGAATATTGATTTTGTTAGTATTGCCATAGTATAATTCCTTTTGCGCTAAATTTTAATTAGCCGCTATGATTGTAATTAACGTGAATTCGGTGTAAGGATTATTTTCTTTGTCATCCCCGAAATTTTCTGTCGGGGATCTAACTAAAGATTCCCAACAGAAAATTTTGTGAATGATATACCATAAAACTCTTTAATGTTACTCAATTTTCTTACATCGAATTCACGTTAATTATTAGAATTTTCGAGTGCGGATAATCAAAACTTAACGCACTTGAATCCTATTCTATATTTTTTTTCAGATTATTACGCAGTATCACCGGTTTCTATTTGTACTACGTAAATTAAGAGAGTTATATAAACAGATAAGTTGCAGCGAACCACGAAATTTGCGAATATCACAAAAGTTATGATTTCCTAGGAAATTTCGAATTTCCCTTCGCGTCCTGCCAGAGTTTCGCTATAGAAAATATCTTTTTACATAGCCAAGATTTAAATTGCTGATTCGCTCTAATAACGGATACACCCAAACTAGGTTCACACTTAGGTTCTTTTCTAGGTTCTACTATTAGTTCTTCGGGAACCTATCTTTCTACCTAGTTATAAACCTATCTTTGAACTTAGAAAAAGTGTATCGCAAACACGAAGCCAACTTATATTCATTCCCTTTTCTATTTTGTCCGAGCCATGAAGTAAAATAGTAAAAATACAACCTTTTTAAGAAAAACCAAGATAACTAAAGAATATTTTAGAGAAATCAAATTTTTTACTTTCCTAGAATACTCATAAATTACTGTGTATCCATGAGTAATTTAGCAAGATAATAAAGGATTACTGCTAGGGGACAAAGAGAATTCCTATGAGTTATTCTGGACAGAATTTAACTTAGGATAATGGCGAAAGATTGTCACGATTAAGAAATACAAAGAAACAACTTAGGAGAATCCAATGAAGAAAGAAAAAATTACGGAACTATTTCAAAAATTTGAACAAGCTTGTTATATATTCAATAACGTTGAATGCTGGAGTGCAAGAGAATTCCAAGAAATTTTGGGTTATAGCAAATGGGACAATTTTTTAAATGTTTTAGAGAAAGCAAAAGAGTCCTGTGAAAATGCAGGATTCAAAATAGCAGACCATTTTGCCGATGTCGGGAAAATGGTCGAGCTCGGTAGCGGATAATAAAAGATTACCACCGATGAACACGAATGAACACCGATATGGTTTTTTGTAATAATTGAGGTTAATGGTTAATGGTTAATGGTTAATGGTTAATGGTTAATGCGGAATGGTTTTAATGTTTAACTATGAATGTAGGGGTTGAGGATAATGGTTAATTGTCAATGGTTAATTACAAATGTAGGGGTTGAATACTTTCAACCCGATTTTACGATACGATTTTTTGATTGTAAGGAGAGATAGAGGATGAGTGAATTTTTAGCGCATGTGAGGAAAGATGAATGAATAAGGAATATAAAGTTGAATTTGAAATAGCAGGTCCGGCAGCAATGTTTACACGACCTGACAGTGGAGCGGCACCGATCAGTTATCCGGCACCGACCTTTTCGGCAGTGAGAGGGATATGTGATTCGATTGCTAGGTTGAAGAGTGCTTATATTAAACCTTTGAAAGTAGAAATTTGTGCTCCCATTCGGTATCACAAGTATACAGCTAACTACGGCGGACCAAAAAGAAAAGATATGAAAAACTCATATCAACTACCGGCAACCATACTCATTGATGTATGCTATAGGGTTCACGGTATAGCGGAAGAACGAAACATTAAACCTTTACAAACAAATCACTTACATCATTTACAAGAAATGTTCATGCGACGAATTGAGAAAGGTCAAGTATATGAAATGCCTTGTTTAGGATGGCGAGAGTTTGTTCCTAACTACATCGGTCAATTCAGAGAAACAACGAAAGTAGAATCTTCATTAGAAATGGTAATTCCTTCCATGTTACATTCTGTATTTGAGTCAAATGAATCTTATGCGCCTATATATAGACAAAATGTATGGATTAAGAATGGAGTAATCAATTATGCTGAATGAACTTTATCAATTATCAAAAGCGTTGGAAAAAAATGGTATTAGCTTAAATGGATTACACGCAGACATAAAAACTCCTGCTGCTAGTAGTGACGGATTAATTATTTATCTATCGTCCGATAGAAATATTGAGTCGATTGAAATGTGTGAATCCGCAAAATTCTCACAGCTTTGGTATTTTTCAAATGGCAATCATGGAACTTTTCCTGTACGGAGAATTCAAGAACCTTTATTATTTGATCCGAACGATTCAAAACAAGCGAGAGAGGCGCGAGAAAAGAAAAAACTTTCCTTATTCGAAAAATGGGAGGAGCTAATCAGAGATACAGACTCTCTTTCAATCTTTCCTGACGATGAAAAAAAATCAGAGCAAAAAGCATGGGAAAAATATTTTTCAACGTTAAATGCACGTGAAAAAATTTTAAGAGAAAGCAACGATCCCGAATTACAACCTTTCCTTACATTAATAAATCGATTTTATACATTTACCAAAATAACAGATTGGAGAAATTGCCTGAAAGAAAAAGTAGTGGAACAAGTAAAGAATCTAAATATTAAAAAAGATGAAAAAATTAATCCAAAACTAGATTCACGTAACAAAGAGTTTGATTTTTATTTTACACTCCTTAAAGGCAAATGGGACGCAAAAGAGAATGTAGCCAAATGTGGAATTCAAACATTCTTGGAGCTTTCTGACTTTGAAAATTTTAATAAAAGTATTCGCCAATCAAAAGAAATCGTTAGTCGCAACTTATCTGGTCATTTAATCAACGCCGAAAACTCAAGCCTGACAAAGTCTAATTCAAAGTGCGTGCTAAGTGGTGATTACGATGAAATCGAAAATGATAAATATCCTAATCCAAATCTTCCACTACTCGGATTATCTTATTTATTTTCTATGAACGCGAATACTCCGTGCCAAACAAGGTATGGTAATACAAGTACAAAGATTATACCAGTGGGAAAAAATTCAATTAAGTCCATGAAGGATTCCATTGAATGGATTTGCGAAGATTCAAGAAAAGGAATTACATGGGATGAAACTCCAGGCAAAGATGGAAATGATTTATTGATCGTTTATCTAGAAGATAAACCAAATGTTAAAATAAATTTCGCAAGAGCTTTTGGAAATTCGGAAAAAGAAGATTCTGCGGAATCCAAATTTGAAAAAGCAACCGAAAGTTTGTTGAAAGCATTGAATTTACATGGAGAGATAAAACAAGAATCAAAATTAAAACTTTTTATAATTGCAAAAGTAGATCCTAGTCGCAGGCAACTAATTCAGGATAAAACTTTCACTATTGCAGAGTTAAAAAAAGCAATCAGTGATTGGAAAAATGCGATAGAGCAATCTTTTACAATTCAAATTCCAGAATCAAATTTTACTCAAATTAAAAACCCATACATTCCGTTACCAACGGAGTTTTTACAAGTTTTTCAAAGACAATGGATTAGAAATGGATCTGAGCAATCAAAGGTTCCTGTATCAATTTCAATGAGTCAAGTGTTTGATTTATTTTTAAATAGAGAATACAATTTAAAACACCAATGTAATTTCTATCTACAACTTCTCTGGCAAAGAGCGAGTAACCTCTTAATTGAATGTGCACATTCTTTACATAAGGGTCATGACAAAAAAGGAAAATCAGAATACTACAAATTATTCCCGAAAGCATCAGATACAATTAGCATATTACAAACAATATCCGTTTTTAATATAATTTTATTCAAACTAAATTTACAAAAGGAGGATTTAATGAAAAATCCATTTTTTCTTATAGGTCAACTTCTTTCCTTAGCAGATACGCTACATCAACAGTATTGCTTAGTAAAAAGAAATGGATCTATACCACCACAACTACTAGGGAATGCACATTTTCAAGTAGTTTTACAAAACCCGTCTCAGGGGTTTGCAAGACTTGCTGAAAGAATTCCAGTTTATCAGGCATGGGCGATTACCGACAAAACCGATGATAGTAAACTTGCAAAATGGGCATTAAAACATTTAGGGATAATCAATAAGCAATTGTCGGAAGTTACATTTCCAAAATCAGCAAACGATCAAGAGAAAGCCATTTTATTAATGGGATACTTAGCAAAAATTGAAGGAGATAAAAATGAGTAAAGATAAAGAGTTTTTAAACAGAGGAACAGGACTTCTAATTGTAGAAGTTGTAAATTCAAACCCTAACGGTGATCCAGACCAAGAAAGTGATCCAAGACAGAGACCTGACGGCAAAGGAGAAATATCCCCTGTGTCATATAAAAGAAAACTTAGAGATCTTATTGAAAATAAAGAAGGTCCAGTTTGGGCAGAGCTAAAAGCAAAACTCAATGTAGATGAGGCTAACTTTCATATTCTTGAAACGAGAGGAAGAGATAGAAAGGCAATCGAAAAAGAAATTGAGGATGAAAAATTTATTTCAAAGTATTGGGATGGACGATTATTTGGAAATACCTTTTTGGAAGAAAAATCTTCGGTTAAAGTAAAAGCAAATATAAAAACTGGTGGTGTTCAAATTGGAATGGGAGTTTCGATTGCGCCTATTACCATTCTACGAAAGACACTTACAAATAAAGCTGGTGTTGAAGGAGACAAAGACAGAGGAATGGCTCCTCTTGCAGATAGAAGAGTGGAACATGCCGTTTACACAATTCCTTTTTATATAAATCCAACTCCTGCAGCAAAATCTGGATGCGATAAGCTAGATATTGATGTTTTATTAAAGGTAATACCTCATGCATATAAAGAAAATCCTTCTGCCATAAGATCCGAAGTTAGAATTCGTCATGCGTGGTATGTAGAGCATAATTCTCCACTTGGTTCTTGTCCAGATCATTTAATTCAGGAAGCACTTACTCCCAAAAGGAAGGATAATACTGATTTACCATCTACTAAATGGGAAGATTATACAGAACCACTTAGCCTCCCGCCAGAAATTGCACAAAAAGTAAAACCTTTACGAGATTTAATAAATGAGTAAAGAGTTTTATGCACATAGCCCAAAACCCGAAAATAATATTTCGGGTCATCTGTATAAAGATCATATTTCGGAAGTGGTCAGATTATCTGCTGAAAAATGGAAAAGGTTTAGTTCATATAAGAAAGACTCCATTTCAGCAGAGTTAGTGGAAGCGGCTGCCTGCTATCATGACCTTGGAAAATTAGATGCGGCTAATCAGGATATACTTTCAGGAAAATTAAAAAGTAATCACTTGCCTGTCAATCATGTCGATGCAGGAGTGCTTACTTTATTAAATAAAAATCGAATTTGGGAAGCTTTTATGGTCTTAGGACATCATATCGGCATTCCAAGTGTGACTAGTGAGGAAGTTAGAGAGTATCCGCTACGAGATTCAAATATTATTGACCATACTAACAAGCACATAGATGGCTATCTTGAATATCATTCTGTAGCGTGTAATATTGACTTTCCTAAATCTAATGGATTTGAATTACCTTCCTCTGTATTTCTACGCTTCGCATTCTCGTGCCTTGTTGATGCAGATCATTTTGATACAGCTAGACATTATCAAAAAGAATACGAAGTAGAACAAAGCGAAACTAGATGGTCAGAAAGAATACATGCGTTAGACCAATATGTAAAACAAAAATATGAAGACAGTCTAAAGGATCAAAATAGTAATTTTGAAAGAAATAAACTCAGGAATGAAATTTACAATGCTTGCAAAAATGCAAATGTAAATCCACCTATTCGGAGTTGTGAAAGCCCTGTTGGAAGTGGAAAGACTACTGCAATCATGGCACACCTTCTAAAAGTTGCAAAAGAAAAAAAACTTAGACATATATTCATAGTATTACCATATACTAATATTATCAAACAATCGGTTGATGTATATCGTAAAGCGTTAGTTCTCTTAGGGGAAAATCCAGAACATGTTGTAGCAGAACATCATCACCAAGTAGAATTTTCCCATTATGAATCTAGACATCTCACAACTTTATGGCAAGCTCCAATTATTGTTACTACTGCTGTGCAATTCTTTGAAACTATGGCTCATAACAAACCTGCAAATTTAAGGAAGTTCCATGAATTACCCGGTTCAGCAGTTTTCATAGATGAAGCTCATGCGGCTATTCCTAGTTGGCTCTGGCCTCAAAGTTGGAAATGGATAAAAGAACTTTCTGAAAATTGGAATTGTCATTTTATTTTAGGTTCTGGCTCATTAGCAAAGTTTTGGACTCTACCAGAATTTGTTGAACCACAAGAAACAGTTCCAGATTTAATTCCACAAGAATTGGCAAAGCGATCAGAAAGCTTTGAGGCTAAGCGCATTATTCCTCAAACTATTGAAACCTTTCAAGGAATTGATATATTTTTAGATTTTGCATTATCTAAGAATGGTCCGAGATTAATTATTCTAAACACTGTTCAGTCCGCCGCGGTAATCGCTGATAGACTCAAGAGTCGAAATGAAAAAGTAATTCATCTATCAACCGCTCTAGTCCCAATTGATAGAGATAAGATTGTAGACAAAATAAAAAGTAAACTAAAAACAGCAGAAATAAACTGGACGTTAGTTGCGACAAGTTGTGTAGAAGCAGGAATGGATTTTTCTTTTCAAACTGCTTTTAGGGAAAGTTGCACAACTGCAAGCTTAATTCAGGTAGGTGGAAGGGTTAATCGAAACGGAGAAAAAGAAAATGCAGAGTTGTATGATTTTAAAGTCAAAGACGTTTATGTAAATCAACATCCAGCTTTCAGGATAACTAGAAATGTTTTAGACAAACTTTTCAAAAAAGAATTAATGAATAAAGAAAATCCTTCTGAGTTAGTTACGAAAGCTATGAAATGGGAATTGATGTCAGATAATAACGAATTTCTAGAAAAGGTAAAAGCAATTGAAAAAGCTGAGGTTTCTATGGATTATCCGAAAGTAGCAGAACTCTGCAAGGTTATAAATCAAGATACAAGATTAGTAATTGTATACAAAGAAATTGTTGATCGTCTAAAGAACGGCGAACGGCTAAAGTCAAATGAAATTATGAAACATAGCGTTCAAATCTGGGCTGATAAATTAAAAGAAATGCCTGTTGAAGAAATTCAAGGACAAAAAGAAATATATTTTTGGAAAGGGGAATATGATTCTGAATTTTTAGGTTACATGAAAGGAAATCTAGACAAATTGTATGGTGTATTGTAACCAATTCCCAAAAATAGAATTAATCGAATACTGAAAGGACATTCTCCTATTTGATGGATTCGTTGTATTGGCGGGTTTTATCGTATTAGTAGGTTTCATTCGTAATTGTGGGTTGAAAGTATTCAACCCCTACGTGTATAAATGTATTTTTTAGAATAACGTAGGGGCAGAATAATTTCTGCCCATATTCGGATGATACCCATTTACGGATAATCAGAATAATTCACATAATCATAATAGTAAAATGGGACTCACGCGGCGAAGCTATATAAGCCGCAAGGAATAGAAAAAAATGAAAATAAAAGATGAATACATAGATTGGAACAAGTTAGAAAGTTTGATGGATAAAATATATACGATAGTAGACATGGACAACGAACCTAAAAGTCTAGATTCTATCGTTGTTTATTTATTAAAGAAATCCAAGCTGAGTCAACAATCAGCGGAAAAGTTAGCTAGAAACATCATTCAGTCATTGAAGGAAGATAGAAATGAGTTAGGGGAAATAAAAAAATGCATTCTATTTCGAAAAGTTTTTGAGTTTGAAGATTATCAGTATTGGGATAGAGAGCTTTATCGTTCAGCAATGGAATTTCGGGAAGAATACATACTCTTTCCAACCATTGCAATTCTAAGTAAACAAACTGCGGCAAGAATTGATATGATAGCGAATAACGTTCATAAAGATCGAATCAAAGGAGAGGAAAATCAAAATCCAGAATCGGATGAATTTGCAACCTTAGCCAGTTTTGAAACGGAGGATTTTTCTTTGGAGTTTGCGATAGACGATACACTTCCAGATAGAAAATTCATTCTTGTATTTGATTCAGATCCAGATTGGAACGGTGGGGAGCCAAAAGAAGAACCTGAAAAAATACAGAAGGAAAAAGCCGCATAAAAAAATATATGGAATCAAATAAAAACAAAAACGAGGAAGAGCAATGAAACAAATAATCATCTTACTATTTTTAATTTATGGAACTACAAACTTTGCCAATCCGGTTCAGAAAGATTGTATGTACAAAGGAAAAAAGTTATTCGGAAAAGTAAGGATTGTGCAGTATGGGGAAGACTTTACAGTAAGAGCTGTGACTTACAGTGAAGATTTTAAAATTCAACACGTTTCCTATTCACAAACAGAGTGTGGCAAATGGCAATTTGTCGAATATGGAGAAGACTTTAAGATTCGTTTCGTAGAATATAGCGAAGATTTTAAGGTTAAATTCGTAGAATACAGCCCGGGACTTCCTTGAAAAAGTCTGATAAT